>JARRJQ010000140.1:0-7253 GCA_037388985.1 Desulfobacterales bacterium
AGAGATGTGAAGGCGTTGTCTTCACGAAACTCAACAACCGCCTTAATGGCACTTTCGCCGACGTTTTTTACCGCTGCCAGTCCGAAGCGAATTTTATCTCCATCAACGGTAAAGACCTTGTCACTGGAATTGATGTCCGGTGGCAGAACCGAAATTCCGTGGTTGCGGCACTCAACAATATATTTCACCACGCCGTCGGTGGTCTGCATCTCACTGGTCAGCAACGAGGCCATAAATTCAACCGGAAAGTGTGCTTTAAGATAAGCCGTTTGATAGGCAATCAATGCATAGGCTGCGCTATGTGATTTGTTGAAGCCGTAACCGCCGAATTTTTCCATCAGGCTGAAGATCCGTGCGGCTTGCTCGGCAGTAATTCCATTTTCGACGGCTCCGTTTACAAAGCGCTGTCGGTGCTCCGCCATAATTGACACAATTTTTTTACCCATGGCTTTGCGCAAATCATCGGCCTCAGCCATGGAATAATTGGCCAGGTCGTTGGCGATTTTCATCACCTGTTCCTGATAGACGATCACACCATAGGTTTCTTTCAAAATCGGCTCAAGCTGCGGCAAAAGATACTCGACGCTTTTTTTACCGTGCTTGCGGGCTACATAATCGTCAATCATTCCGCTTTCCATCGGTCCGGGACGGTAAAGCGCTACCAGTGCGATTACATCGTCAAAAGTTTCCGGTTTGAGCCGAACCAGCAAATCTTTCATCCCGGGACTTTCAAGCTGAAACACGCCGGTGGTATCGCCGGCGGACAGCAGACGATAGGTTGCTGCATCGGTCAATTCTATGTTTTCAAGATCCGGCGCAGTCTTGCCGTGTGCGGCGATCAAACGTAAGGTGTTGTCAATCACCGTTAGATTGCGCAGACCCAGAAAATCAAATTTTACCAGCCCGATTTTCTCGACGATTTTCATATCGTACTGGGTGACCACTTCACCTTTTTTCCCGCGGTAAAGCGGCATATAGTTGACCAGTGGCTTGTCGGCGATGACCACACCAGCAGCATGGGTCGATGCGTGTCGGGGAAGACCTTCGAGCACGCGACAGATTTTGATCAGTTCATCGATTTCAGGCTTTTGGTGCGCCAGTTCGACCAGCCGGGGCTCCCGCTCCAGAGCTTCGTTCAGACTGATGTTTAATATGTCGGGAACCATTTTGGCAATCGCATCCACCTCGGCCAAAGGAATATCCAACGCGCGCCCCACATCTCGAATTACAGCGCGGGTTTTCAGCTTACCAAAAGTAATGATCTGGGCAACGTAATCTCCTCCGCCGTATTTATCGACGACGTATCTATAAACATCTTCCCGGCCATCAATGCAAAAATCAACATCAATATCCGGCATGCTTTTGCGCGCTGGATTCAAAAAACGTTCAAAAATCAAGCCATGAGCGATTGGGTCAAGATCGGTAATTCCGAGACTATAGGCAACCAGACTGCCGGCTGCTGAACCGCGACCAGGGCCGACCGGTATGTGATCTTCTTTGGCGTAACGAATAAAATCAGCAACGATCAAAAAATAACTCGAAAATCCCATCTTCTGAATGACAGAGATTTCATACTCGAGACGTTGGCGATAAAGGGTTTCATCAATTTGCGGATTCTTTTCTTTGAGCCGCTTTAAACGTTGCTCAAATCCCTGCAAAACACTTTGTGCAAAAAGAGTATCACTACTCTGCTCTGACTCACCGGCGAACCGGGGAAAATGATAGGTATTAAAGTCAAAATTGATGTTGCACCGTCGGGCAATCTCCACGGTGTTGCTGAGTGCCCCCGGATAATCCTTAAATGCGTCATACATCTCTGCTTTGGATTTGAAGTATAGCTGGTCGGTTCGAAATTTAAGACGCTCGTTGTCATGGACCGTCTTGCCGGTTTGAATGCATAGCAACACATCATGGGCACGCACATCTTCTTTACTCAAATAATGGCAATCGTTGCTGGCCACCAGGGGAATCGATAAGCGCTGACTCATTTCCAAAAGCAGCTGATTGACTTGCTCTTGCTCTTGGAGGCCATTGTTTTGCACCTCCAGAAAAAAATTATCCTCCCCGAAAATCCCGTGATACTCTTGAGCCACCACTTCTGCTTGCTCAATGCGTCCTTGCTGGATACAACGCGGAATCTCGCCATGCAGACAGGCGCTCATTCCGATAAGACCCGTACTGCATTCCTTAAGAATCTGTTTATCTATGCGAGGCTTATAATAAAATCCATCAAGCTGAGCGGCTGTAGCCAGTTTACAGAGGTTGCAGTAGCCGGCTTGGTTTTTTGCCAGCAAAATTAGATGCGAAAGCTCCTTATTATCGAGCGGGGTTTTATCAAAACGCGTCCGGGGAGCCACATAGATTTCACATCCGATAATCGGCTTTATGCCGGCCTGAATGGCTTTGCTATAAAATTCGATAGCTCCGAACAACGTACCGTGATCGGTCACGCTAACGGCCTGCATGTTAAACTCGGCCGCTCTCCGCAAAAGATCACCAATACGGATCGCACCGTCTAAAAGGCTGTATTGGGTATGAACATGCAGATGGACATAATCTGGAACCGCTTCTGACATCAATCGACTATCACCTTAATTGAAGGGTTTAATACTGAATGCAGGAAAAAATTGGCTGAACAGATGTGTTAAATCAGGTAAAAACCTTAGATATTTTCCATGAAATGTTAAAATTGTGCAAGAACAAATTTAAAAATTATTCGAGACTATAGTTGGGCGCCTCCTTCGTAATAATCACATCATGTACATGGCTTTCGCGCATACCGGCTGCGGTAACTTTCACAAACCGCGCTTTTTCACGGAGCTCTTCGAGAGTGCGGCAACCCGCATATCCCATTCCGGCCCTTAAACCGCCAACTAGCTGGAAAATGGTTCCGGAAAGAGATCCGCGATAGGGCACTCGGCCGACAATCCCTTCTGGGACCAGTTTATCCTCATCGGCTCTTTCGCTTTGATAATAGCGATCTTGGCTTCCTTTTTTCATGGCTTCAATGGAACCCATACCGCGATATACTTTATAACTTCTGCCCTGGAAAAAAACTTGCTCTCCCGGGGTCTCTTCCGTGCCGGCGAACAGTCCGCCAATCATCACGACATGAGCACCGGCACCGAGCGCCTTGGTGATGTCTCCGGAAAACCGAATCCCGCCGTCTGCAATTAAGGGCACGCCTGTTTTGGCCGAAACAGCCCGGCAGTTCATGATAGCGCTAAATTGCGGTACACCAATGCCTGCTACGACACGGGTCGTACAGATGGAACCTGGACCGATTCCGATCTTGATCCCATCGGCACCAGCGGTTATCAAATCTTCCGCACCCTTGGCCGTACCCACATTACCGGCAATCAGCTCAATGCCTGCGTGGTTACTTTTTAAAGTCTTAACGGCTGAAATGACATTGGCCGTATGTCCGTGTGACGTATCAATTAAAATTAGATCAGCGCCCGCATTTAGTAAGGCTTCTGTTCGTTCTTCCATATCCGGGCCGACGCCGACCGCAGCGCCGACCCGCAGCCGTCCCATCTTGTCCTTGCACGCATTCGGATATTTTTTGAGCTTCTCAATGTCTTTAATGGTAATCAGGCCTGTCAAACGACCTTTTTTATCAACCACCAGCAGCTTTTCAATCCGATGCCGGTGCAGCAGTTGTTTTGACTCTTCCAGCGTGATGCCTTCCGACACCGTGACCAGATTTTCTTTGGTCATTACATCGGAAACAGTTTTCTCAAGATCGGTTTCAAACCGCAAATCCCGATTGGTGACAATTCCAACGAGTTGATCGCCTTTGGTAACCGGCACTCCTGATATGCGATAGTTTTCCATTAATTTGAGAACTTCACCCACTTTCTGTTCAGGGCGAATCGTAACCGGATCGACGATCATTCCACTTTCTGATTTCTTAACTTTGTCAACCTCTATGGCTTGGCTTTGAACACTCATGTTGCGGTGAATAAAACCGATGCCGCCTTCGCGCGCAATGCTGATGGCCGTTTCTGCCTCAGTCACCGTGTCCATGGCCGCGCTGACAATCGGAATGCTTAAGGTGATATTTTGGGTCAGACGCGTGCTGACATTCACATCCTTGGGCAATACATCAGAATAATTGGGAATAAGCAAAACATCATCAAAAGAATAGGCTTCCTCAGGTGGTATTTTGGGCATGTGCGTCCTCCGTTAAATAATTTTAGGCATCCGAATAACAAAACCCAACTGCTTTAGCAATCATTAAATTGCCGCCTTGACAATCAGGCCTGCTGCATAATAGAAGCTAATGTTTAATTTTATCTTTGAACTTAAGATTGCAATCGCAAAAAATAAAGCATTCTGAATTAATGAGTACTTTTTTTAACTGTTGACATCGAACGAAACCCAATTGACATCGAGGGTTTCCGCTTGATTAAGGTATGATATTTTTGAAATATGTTGATTAAAATAAATCCAATCAACCCTCAGAATCGACTCATCCAACTGGCCATCGACATCCTGAGCAAAGGTGGGATCGTTGTCTATCCGACGGACACGAACTACGGCATCGGCTGTGACATCCTGAATAAAAAAGCGATTGAAAGAATCTATCAGTTGAAGCAGCGACATAAAAGCAAGCCCTTTAGTTTTATCTGCTCAGGACTCAAAAATATCAGCCATTATGCCAAAGTATCTAATTACGCCTATAAGACAATGAAAAGGCTTTTACCAGGCCCATATACGTTTATTCTTGAGGGTTCGAAACTCGTGCCGAAAATCATGTTGACCAAACGGAAAACAGCCGGAATTCGAGTTCCGGATCACAAAATATGTCTTGAACTGGTAAAGGGTCTGGGAAATCCGATTATCACCACCAGTGCCACAATGCCTGACGGCAGCACCCTTAATGATCCATCTCTGATCCATGAGATGTTTGGAAACCGGATCGATCTGGTGATCGATGGTGAAATGGTACCGGGAAAACCATCGAGTGTCATTTCATTAATAAATGATATGCCTGAGGTTATCCGTAAAGGGATGGGAGATGTTAGTATTTTTGAGTAAAAAAATCTCTGCCCATGCGAATCAATATTTTTTAAAAATTGAACCGGTTGCATGGGCAGAGGCTTTTAGTGGTCTTCGTTGAGCTTCTCCTGCAAATTTTCGCGTAGAATTTCACCAAAAGTGGATGTTGCCGCGCGTGTGTTATTGACATATTCGCTGAGCAGATTTCGCTCATCTTCGATCTCCAGCCGTTTGATCGAAAGACCAATGCGCCTTTCTTCGGTATTAATGTTCATAACCTTGGCGGTGATGACATCACCGATCTTAAATTTTTCCATTGGCGATTTTATCTTTTCCTTGCTGATTTCTGAGATGTGAACGAGGCCTTCAATCCCTTCTTCCAGCTCGACAAAAATTCCGAAGTCCGTCAAGTTGGTTATCGTCCCGGTAATTTCTTTGCCAACCTTATATTTTTCAGGAACCGTCTTCCACGGATCTTCCTGTAACTGTTTGATACCCAAAGAAAATCGCTCGTTTTCTTTTTCAATATCCAGCACGATTGCCTGGACAACGTCGCCTTTTTTATAGATTTCAGAGGGGTGCTTAATTCTTTTTGTCCAAGAAATGTCTGAAATATGAACCAGCCCATCGATACCTTCATCAATACCGATGAACAACCCGAAATCGGTAATATTTTTTATTTTCCCTTCGATGGTGGTGCCAACGGGGTATTTTTCGCTGATAACGTCCCATGGATTCGGAACAACCTGTTTCATTCCCAGGGAAATCCGCCGGCTTTCGGGTTTTATATCCAGTACAACAGCTTCGACTTCATCGGCAACAGAGACGATTTTGGATGGATGCCGAACTTTGCGAGTCCAAGACATTTCAGAGACATGGATAAGTCCTTCAATACCCTCTTCGAGTTCGATAAATGCACCATAATCCGTAAGGCTGACAACTTTTCCCGTCACGCGTGAACCGACCGCATACTTTTGTGCGGCTGCAGACCACGGATCCTCTACAAGCTGCTTCATTCCCAAAGAGACTCTTTCATTTTCCAAATCCAGATTCAAAATTTTAACCGTGATCGGATCACCAATTGAAAAAAACTCCGAAGGATGCTTCACCCGCCCCCATGATATGTCCGTAATATGAAGCAGACCGTCGACACCACCGAGATCCACAAATACACCATATTCTGTTATATTCTTAACGATGCCTTCGACAACTTTGCCTTCTTGGATAGCGGCCATCGTTGCAGCTCGTTTTTCATCGAGCTCTTTCTCTAAAATGGCCCGTCGGGATAAGACAATATTGCTGCGCTTTCGGTTATATTTCAGAATTTTGAAATCAAATGATTTGCCGACCATTTCATCGAGATTTCGAATCGGCCGTAAATCGGCCTGAGAGCCGGGTAAAAATGCCGGTACGCCAATATCCACTGAAAAGCCGCCTTTTACACGGTTCGTAATGGTTCCTTTTACTGTACCTTCATCATCATATGATTTTTTAATGGCTTCCCAGATTTTAATATTGGTCGCTTTGTCCTTCGACAGTAACACGCGCTCATCCTCATCGTCCCACCATTCCACCATGACCTCGACGGTATCTCCGACTTTGGCCGTGAGATTGCCTTTGTCATCCATAAATTCTTGAACACGCACCTGACCTTCAGATTTGTAACCAATGTCGATCAGCACCTGATCTTTATCTATGGAGATGATCCTGCCGGTGACGACTTCTCCTTCTGCAAAGCGTTTGAAGCTTTCTTCATACAAATCCATAACGCTAGCGGTGCTTTCACCCCTCGCGTTTGAAGCAGCTTTGGTTGAGTCCGCGGATGGTGGCTCGGATTTGCTCTCCGGCTTTTGTTTTTCAGCTTCGTTTTTCAACTCTACACCAGCCATATCATCAGCACTTTCATTTTGTTTTTCATTTTGAGTTTGGTCCTTGTTTGTTTCATCAGTCATGAATAGTTGATCCCCCTTAGCCCATTTTATTGCCGTCGGCAGGCGCTTTACCGTAATCGTGTATATTTAGCAGAATGGGAAAAAAATGCAATGTTTTATTTAAATTTTTATAAAAACAGTCGGTCATTTCAATTTTGAAGGAAAAGAGCAATTGTTGTGCAACCTGAGTTATCGATTCTGCTCAACGTGGGAGAGCATTAAATCAACAACCTGATCTACAGATAACTTGCTGGAATCAATCAGAATCGCATCATCAGCCGGTTTCAGTGGCGCCAACTTTCGGGTACTGTCATCGGT
>JARRJQ010000141.1:0-17304 GCA_037388985.1 Desulfobacterales bacterium
GGGTATAAAATTCCCGTTCAGCTGGAAAAGGAAAATTTGAACGGGCCTGTTTTCCGCACCTTTCAGCATTGCTGGCAGTATCATCGGGGCACCTCCCATGGGCTGAATTGTCATCTATGCCTCGCCTTTATGAAGAAACTGCAGATTTGTTTCAGCGCCCGCAATGACGGCATGCTTCGTTGTTCGGGGCGCTGCGAAACCTGCCGCTACTATCAAGAAACATATTACCCGCGCCTTCAATTTATTCATCAATTCGATGTGCCTGCGGCGGTGGTCAAAGATCTGTGTTTCTGGGCGGGAAACCCGGAGATGGCAGATCTTTGCGAAGTTGAAGAAAAAGACCTGGTGGGAATGGGAGTTGAAAAAATTGTTCATCCCAGTTCACTGGAACAGGTGATCTCAGGAGCCAAGAGAATGGCGCTGGGTGATCCGTGGGCGCAAACGGAATGCAGCATCTACCTTAAAAACCGTCAGTTAAATAGGATTAGAGCAAGATTGTCGGTTTTCTTGCTAAAAGAACCCTTGGGCGCATTTCTAATCCTGGCGCAGCGGGAACTGAATAACGATGGCGCAACAGGCAAGTTGCCAATGAATTGATTTAGGCACTTTTTGCCGTAAATGTTGCTAATGCTGCGCATTTTTTAAAGCGGGCCTGAAAGTCAAGATCTATTATTATTAAGAAATACGGATAGCTATAAAATAATGAGCGTTTGGTTGCTATTTGCATAGTTTTTGCATTGAATTTATGCATCTGATGGTGGCGTATCATTTTGAGCGCTCTGAATATTCTGGCGAAGAGATATGAAATTAAAGTGAGGAAATGGTCAGCGATGAAAATTAGCGGGAACAATGAAATAACCAAAAGTATTTATAGGGATAAATCCCGGCGAAGCGAAAAGCCTTCAGATACCGACTTTAAAAGTGTTCTCAAAGAGTCGGTTGAAAAATCAGCCCGGCATGCGAATCAAGTTCAATCGCCGGCGTTATTAAATGCCCTATCGGCGGTTCGATTCAACCCAGAATCTGAGCAAGATAAAGCTTCCACAATAAAGCGGATTGATAGTTTCATCAATTTACTTGATGAGTATCGCAAGCAGCTGGCAGATTCCACAATCACTCTGAGAAACATCGAGCCGGTGATGAGGACCATCATTAAAGAAAAAGATCAACTGTCGTCGCTGCTGGATTCACTGCCGGATGAGGATGGGCTTAAAGATATTGTCAATCGCACGTTGATTACCGCATCTTTGGAAGTAATAAAATATAATAGGGGCGATTATATCACTTCCTGAAATTGCGCTGCGTCCCTTTATCCTTGATGTATTGAACAACCACGAGTCATATCTGAAGCAAATTCAGACCTACATCGCCCGTTTGCCCAGCTTGTCGACCACGGCTGCAAAGGTTCTGGAGACCTGCAACAATCCAAAATCGTCACCCAATGATCTGAATCGGGTGATTTCCCTTGATCCGGTGCTCGCCGGTCAGGTGCTTAGACTGATAAATTCCGCCTATTATTCCCTTCGCCAGCCCGTTTCTTCACTTACCCGTGCCATCATTATGCTTGGGATCAATACGGTTAAGAATCTGGTGTTGAGTTGTGCGATCCTTGAACAACTTCGTCATAAACAATCGTTTCGGGCGTTATCGGCCGAGAAATTCTGGGCGCATTCTTTAGGTGTCGGAGTCATCGCTAAATGTCTTGCGGTGATCAAAGGCATTTCTCTCGTCGATCAGGATGAATTTTTTATTTGTGGGCTTCTGCACGACTTAGGCAAAATTCCTCTCAACCAAAAATTTCCAAATGAGTATTCTGAGGTTCTGGATATGGCCAAAAGATCCTGCTGGTCGCTGGGCCAAGCAGAGGGTGCCGTCTTTGGCATTGATCATGCCACCATCGGAGGATTGATCGCCAGAAAGTGGCGCTTAAGCCCGGCTGTGATTGAAAGCCTTGACTGCCATCATCGACCGGAAGAATCACCCCCGGACCGCCGGCAACCGGTTTTTATGGTCGCATTGGCAGATATTTACGCGCAGCTGCTCAATATGCGATCATGCGATGCACCCCCTGTGAGCAACGCATTCGTTGAGCATTTGCTGGATCGGGTCGGGTTGGATTGGTCCAGCCTTTATGATTTGCGCGACACAGTCATGGCTGAAATCGATAAGGCGAAAATATTTCTGGAGATTACAGAATAATGGATGGGGTTATGAAAATAAGATTTTGGGGGACCAGAGGATCGATTCCCAGCCCCGGGTTTCATTTTGTTAAATATGGCGGCAATACGCTTTGTGTCGAGCTCAAATTTGATGATCTTGAGCGAAGTATCATTATTGATGCCGGCTCAGGTCTGCGGTTGCTGGGAAACCATCTCACGGACACAGGGGTCACTGCAGGACCGTTTAAGACCGATATTTTTCTAACCCACACGCATCTGGACCACATTATTGGATTTCCCTTCTTTGGTCCTATATATCAACCCGGCGTCCGGTTAAAGATTTATGGCCCGGTGACCTGTGAGGATGATTCGCTGCAGGCAGTTCTCGGCGGGCAGTTGACCTACCGCTATTTTCCGGTTCGTCAGGAAGAATTGGCGGCGCGCATCGACTATATTAACTTGAAAGAGGGTTGCTTTGATCTGGGAGATGGTATTCGGTTAACGACCCGATATCTCAATCATCCCCTGCTGTGTCTAGGATTTCGGTTTGAATATAAAGGTAAGATATGTTGCACCGCGTATGATACAGAGCCCTTTCAGAACTTATTTATTTCCGACCCCCTCGATCCTGCGTTTGATGAGCTGATGGCCCTCGAAGGAGCTGCGGCCGCCAGGGATGCAAATCGTCGGCTTGAAGAATTCTTCCAGGGTGCGGAATTATTAATTCACGATGCGCAATACACCCAGCAGGAATATGATACCGCCAGGCGCGGCTGGGGACATTCTCCCATAGAATATGTGATCAGATCCGCCACGCGGTCAAATGTCAAACGCCTGGCGCTTTTTCATCATGATCCGATGCGCACCGATGCCCAACTGGACGATCTGGCAAAAGTGCACTGTCATCCTAAAAATACGGGTGATACTGATGTCTTTTTTGCCCGGGAAGGCATGCAGGTGGAGATTTAAGAAAAGTAGGTTAGCCGGTTGGCCCGTTGTGCCGGCTAAGCCCGTTAAAATAAGATCTAAAGCCTGATTTGTTTTGAACCGGCTATACGGGCCTAACGGGATAACCGAATTTTAGATGTCCAAAGGTAATCTCTTGCGCAAATACTGTCTTTGGAGCCGATAAATCAAGTCGGTCAGCTTGCGCTCTTCGCCTTTATCTATCTCATAAAACTCAAGAGCCACCTCGTATCGGTTTGTTTCGAAATTTATTTTGGCCCGCTTTATCTGGATGGAACTAATTTTGATGGACTGACTCATGATTTCCGCCGGAAAAACCAATTTCGCGTCCTTAAGAAAGCAGGCAACCGCAAAGGGCGAACTTCCCTTGAAACTCGAATGTGTTTGAACCAAGGCAGCGAGTGAACCACCGATACTCAAATTAATAACCTCAAGTTCAGCTCGAACCCCATCTAACGTCAGGCAAAGTTTTGTTCCGGCAGGGGCATTGATCCGGAAAAGGTTTCGACGCTGGTTACGCTTGACGACCCGGGGCATTTTCACAAAAGCCCGCTTGCCATCGATTTCTCCACCGATGGATGTGAAGCCGTATTTGATATGATCCCTTCCCGTAAATTCGAAGCGAATTCGCCAAGGAACGGTCTTGGCCGCGGCGCGCTTGAATCCTTCAGGGGTGGCAAGAATAAAATGGGGCTCATTGTTGCGGCTGGCCAGGGCTGTTACCCGGGTCATTTGTTTATAATCAGTGTTTAAAAGGTTCAGTTGAATTAGCGTCTTGTAATTGATTAATTCTTCGAAGATTTTATGGATAGCGCTGCCTTTAATTTCCTCAGATTTGGCCATGGCGTCTGTTGAACCTAATTAGATGGGGGGTTGGAAACCATCTCGGGTGTATTTATCTGAAAATGGAATTGTTTCATTGAGATAACGCCAGTTCGTTTCCGGATTGAAACCTACTATAGACTGGCAACACTATCCGCATATGCCGGGTCCTGTAAAAGCTTTTTGGCAAAGTCCAGATATTTTGCCGTAATCGCCCTTACTGCAAGCTGCAGCGCATAAGGCTTAATCGGTTTTTCCAGCAGGTAGTTTACCCGGGAAGCCAAACACATATTGACCACATCTTCACTGGCATTTCCACTGATAATGATCGAGTCTTCATGGGCGGTCGGAAACTTTTTTTCGATAGCATCCAAAAAGTAGAATCCACTCAGGCCGCCAAGAAATACGTCGATAATAAAAATCGCCACACCCACATCACGCTGCAGGCAATATTCGATTGCTTTGTCTGCATTTGTAAATGAAATCACATTGCCCCAGCTATAAAAGCATTCAACGAGTTCTGTGATGACTTCGCAGATGCCTTTATCATCATCAATGACAATTACATCTAAGCCGTCCGACATATTTGTAATACCTCCTGCAATTGCTTTTAATCATCAAGATGAAAAGACCGGAATCCCTATTTTTATGACGCCGATAAACGATTTAAATTCACCGTCATTTCATCTGTGGCCAAGGTTGTATTTTTCAATTTTTCTGTACACAGTGGAGACATTAACGCCCAGTATTTTTGCGGCTTTGAAGCGATTGCCTCCTGCAATTTCCAGCACTTTTTCTATATGACGCTTTTCAAGCTCTTCAAGGGTCAGTAATTCAACATGTTTACGTCGTTCCGGTCCTTCGTAAGGCAGCAAGTTTAATGTAGACGCCAGGTTTATTGTTTTTCCTTTTTCCTGAAGGACAGCGGCGGCAATGATGTTTTCCAATTCACGAACGTTTCCCGGGTAAGAATACTGAATGAGGCGCTGCTCGAGTTCGGGTGACAGCGAGAGGATTTTTTTGTTATTTATTTCGGCATGGATTTTTAGAAAATAGCGAGCGATGGGCAAAATGTCTTTTTGCCTCTCTCTGAGGGGCGGCACTTTTATGTTGTACATGTTAATACGGTAATATAAATCTGCGCGAAACGCGGTGCTGCCGAGACGATAAAGCTCACGTTCCTCAATAACCCGCAGCAGTTTGCCCTGTAATGACGGATCCAATTCGGTGATTTCATCCAGAAATAAGGTTCCGCCATGGGCGGCTTCGAAGAAACCCATTTTGTCGCTGGCCGCATCGGTATAAGCTCCTTTGGCGTGGCCAAAAAATTCATCCTCAAAAATCGTTTTGCTGAAAGATGCCATGTTTACGGCATAAAAGGGGGCGTTGGATCGATTGCTTAATTTATGAATAACGCGTGCGAGCATTTCTTTGCCGGTTCCGGATTCACCGCTGATGACGACGCTATAATCTGTACAGGCCACCGCCTCCACTTGATGAAAGATCAATGCCATGGCCTCATCTTCTGCAATAATGTCTGCGAATGCCTCGGGATTTTTCAGGTTGGAAAAAACCTTTTTGCTACCCAGCCTCTGCAGTTCATTTTGCACGGTATACTTTTCAAGAGTGCGATTGACCACTGCGACCAGTTTATCGCTATTAATAGGTTTGACCAGATAATCGGACGCACCTAAGCTCATTGCTTTTACCGCAGAAGTCACATCATCGATGGCGCTGACAATGACACATTCAACGTTAGGCGATTGTTCTTTGATCTTTCGCAGGACCTCCATCCCGCCTAAATGTGGCATCATCAAGTCCAATAAAACCAATTGGAAGTCATATTCACGCACAAGATCCATTACCCGGCGGCTATCGGACACCAGTGCGGGTTCCGGCAGCCCAGAGCTGACCAGAGTTGCCTTTATGCTTAATAGCAGGCCCTCATCATCATCTACCACAAGGACCGGACTCTGTTTATGCGGTATGGATTCCATCAATTTAATGTTAAATTGAAACGCCAAAACAGTCAACGGTTTTCTCTTTAACAAACCTGTAACTATTTAATATATTATCGTTTTTTATAATTTGCAAAATGCATCAATCGGCTTGAATTTATTTGTTGCCCGATAAGGTAGGGTTTCATCCAAAATATTGGGGTCAGGGCACGGTTTCAATGAGGAATAGTTTATTTTAAGGATGCAGGCGGGTATGATCTATTTTGTTCATCCGATCCACAATCTGTTGATAGGCTTTCATTTCCTTGAGCCAATTTTGTGGGATAGCTTCGACGCCCAGGTGGGCACCAAGCACCAGTCCCACCAGTAAGCCCCTTCCGGCAGAATCGCCACCGGCCATGATATTTTCAATCAAAGCCGTTTTAAGGTCGTTTTCATACTTTGCGATCAGGTGAATCACAGCCGGAAAGGCCGTTGGGATCTCACACATCTGGCCGAAATCTAAAATGGTCTGGCGGCTTTCCTGATCAGCGCTGTCCAGTCCCTTTTCGATCCATTTGAATAACGATGCATTAACCAATTGTTCTTCTTTGACTTGGCGGATTGCAGTTTTAGGCGAAGCACCTTCCAGGATTCTCAGGGTAACTGTCGAAAAAAATACGGCGCTTTCAATGACCTGCGGATGATTGTGGGTAAAAGCCGTCTGGGCTTTCGCACTGGCGATCAACGCTTCAGGGTCGTTGTGATAAACATAGATCAGCGGGGCAATTCGGCTTGCTCCGGCCAATTCATCGGAGTCAGATCCGGCGTTTGACGCTGATTTTCCGGAGGCAATGTTCGCCAAAGTTCCTTTGGTCGCCCGGTCAACATATCCCTCATAATTATCAAATAATTTTTGCCAGCGCGCTGAGAAATCAGACAATTTAAATCCGCCGCATTCCGCAACGGATTCGAGCAAAACCAAAGTCTGATCCCCGTAATGCGTAAATTCTCCCTTATCTTTGGTTGGATGGTAGGTTGGGCGTTCGGGCTTTAAAAAATGTTCAACCCGGCCAAATTTTTTATCAATTACATTGGTGTTATAGATCCAGTGGACGCCCAGCGATAAGGAATCGGCGGCAAAAGATGCCAATACCATGGCTTTTGTCTTTTCTTTCATTTTGTAACCGCTTCTAATAGGAAGGCATACCGACGGCGATGTTACGACAATTTGTACTTGCCGGCAAGCTTTTCTAATTCCGATATATATTGCTCTTGGTGGATAAGACCTGTTTGGGTTTGAAAATCATTTAATAAAGACTTGATATACGGCCGGATGTCAAGGCCTCCTGAATTCAATTGTTCATCATTTGCCTGATCGAGGACGAGCACCGAATAATAAGTCGTCAATCTACGGATTTTTGAATCTCTTCTTAACAGATAACTTCTGCCTGCCAGAGTATTTAAAAATAATGCCGAATATTCATACATGGTTTTAAGCGACGGTTGGCCGCTTGCAGCCTTATCGTTGGTGTCATATGTGGCCCACAGATAAAAAGTCTGCATGACGGATTCGATGATTTGGTTTTCATTCTGTAAAATGTCTTTTATCAGACTGACTCGCTTTTTGCCTAAAACCCGGAAAAAATGGGCCATGTTTCGATAAAGGTTGTAAAGAGAGGCAGTCTCGCTGGTGGTATTGGGAGGATTCTCCGATAATTTTTTAACCGCCTGCTTAAACTGTTGATAAGTTCCTCCTGGCAGCTCATACGTTTGAACATAGTCCTGTTCGTCGAGGTAGGCGAAAAATGCTTTAATCTGTTGTTCGATTTCTTCGAAACTGAAGGTCTTTTCTTCTTCGATCGCAGAAGATTCGGGACCAAAAACTTCTTTTAGCTTTTGTTGCGGAACAGCTTCACCTTTTATGGATGCCAGCTCTTCTTCAAGTCCGGTTACTTTTTCCATCAATTCTCGGGTTCTTTTTTCCCATTCGACCCGCTCTTGTTGTCTAGCGTTTTCCAAGCTTTCCCTGTGCCAGCTGCTAAATAGCTTATAGCCGAAATAAGTGGCAATGCCGACAATTACGATGACGATGCCTATCTTTACAGCTTTGTCCATAATAAACGCCATCCCTTCATTTTTGTTTAAATTCTTATCAGGCGGCTGGTGCCCCCGGCGTGAATCGAACACGCGGCACATGGATTAGGAATCCATTGCTCTATCCACTGAGCTACGGGGGCTGATTTACCTCCGCTTTTGATTAAAAGGAAAAAAACCAAGAACCTTCTTCGCATAACAAATCACTGCCAATAATACAAGAATCTTGTATTGTCAAAATTCTTATTTATCGAAAGCTTATTGCTAATTGTATTGTCTCTATGATATATATATGTTAATCATTTTAGTTGTTTACAAAAAGGATCTTCGGGCAAACCCGATGACAATTCTCATTTGGCAACTAGTCGCTGACAGGTGAAAGCATGCATCTTCGAAAACGGGTTTTGGTGACAGGAGGAGCCGGATTTCTGGGCTCATTTCTTTGCGAACGTCTTTTGGCCGAACATTGCGATGTGGCCTGCGTTGACAATTTCTATACCGGCACCAAGCGCAATATTGTTCATCTTTTGAATAATCCTTATTTTGAGTTGATCCGGCACGACATTACGTTTCCGCTTTACCTAGAGGTTGATGAAATTTACAATTTTGCCTGTCCCGCATCTCCGATTCATTATCAAAACGATCCGGTGCAAACCACAAAAGTAAATGTGCATGGAGCCATTAACATGCTGGGACTCGCCAAGCGCACGAAAGCCAAGATTTTACAGGCTTCTACATCTGAAGTATATGGTGATCCAACCGTTCATCCCCAGACCGAAGGCTACCGGGGTAATGTTAACTGCATTGGAATCCGGTCCTGTTATGACGAGGGCAAACGATGCGCGGAGACGCTTTTCTTTGATTATTACCGGCAGCACAAACTCAATATACGGGTAGTCCGCATTTTCAACACCTATGGGCCACGGATGCATCCCAATGACGGTCGCGTGGTGAGCAATTTTATCCTTCAGGCTTTGCGAAACGAAGATCTGACCGTTTACGGTGACGGCAGCCAAACCCGTTCATTTTGTTATGTGGATGATATGATTGAGGGTGTCATCCGGATGATGAACAGCCCAGATGATTTCACTGGCCCTGTAAATCTGGGTAATCCGGCAGAGTACCGGATTCTTGAGCTGGCTGAAAAGATTGTCCGACTGACCAAATCGAGATCGAAAATTGTCTTTAAACCGCTTCCTGAAGATGATCCTATGCAACGCAGACCCGATATTGAACTGGCCAAGGCTAAACTTCAATGGCAACCCACAAAAAATTTAGAAGATGGACTTGAGCAGACTATCGACTATTTCAGGAGTTTGCGCTGACCGCTGAGTTTAGCAAAACAACCGACAGGAGAAGTAAATGAAAAGGGCACTTATTACCGGAGTTACCGGCCAAGATGGTGCTTATTTGGCTGAATTTTTGCTGAACAAGAACTATGAGGTACATGGAATCAAGCGGCGGGCATCCTCATTTAACACCGCGCGTGTTGATCATTTATACAAAGATCCTCATGAAGCCGGTGTACGTTTTTTCATGCATTACGGTGATCTTTCCGATGCAACCAATCTGATCCGCGTTATTCAGGAAGTCCAGCCAGACGAAGTTTACAACCTGGGCGCCCAAAGTCACGTGATGGTATCCTTTGAGACTCCTGAATATACCGCCAATGCGGATGCTCTCGGAACCCTGCGTTTGCTCGAGGCAATTCGCATATTGGGCCGTGTTGATCAGACGCGCTTTTACCAGGCCTCAACATCGGAACTCTATGGGTTGGTGAAAGAGACACCTCAAACCGAAAGCACACCCTTTTGTCCGCGCTCGCCTTATGGCGTAGCCAAGCTTTATGCGTATTGGATTACGGTTAATTACCGTGAAGCCTATGGCATGTACGCTTGCAACGGTATTTTATTCAATCACGAGTCTCCCATTCGAGGCGAAACCTTTGTTTCACGCAAAATTACACGTGCCATGGCGCGGATCAGAAAGGGCTTGCAGAAAAAGCTCTACATCGGCAATCTTGACGCCCGAAGGGACTGGGGCCATGCTAGAGATTATGTCGAAATGCAATGGCTGATGCTTCAACAGGATAAGGCCGATGATTATGTTATATCTACTGGCAAGCAGCATTCTGTTCGCGAATTTATCGAACTGGCGGCAAAATTAGTTGGTATTTCAATACGCTGGGAAGGGCAGGGGATTGAGGAAAAAGGAATTGATGCAGCTTTTGAAGAACTGGTAAAAGAAATGATAACCATGGACCTGCTGGAAGCGGAAAAAGATCAGCTCTGCCTGGAAGAAGGTTTCCGCACCTATACCCAGGCGGAGTAAAACTGGTTTCAAAACCCCATCTAGCGTCCGATAGCTGTGTTACAGACCTCTTTAAAATGCTCACATACTTAAATGGTTGCAGCGCTTTTTCACTTGTCCCGCCATAGCCCTGCAACTCGTCAAACGGCGACGGCGGATCGGCCTGCGATTGCTGAGTACCTTAAATTAAAAAGATTGGATGCGAAGTCCCGCTATCAAGCGGGGCTTTTGAACGCGATCTGAGCTTTTTAAACCACCTCAAAACTGATGGTTGTCGAAATTTATGACTGAATCCCAAATTCAAGGTTCCGGATCTCAAAGCAATTCGAGAATTTTGTCTCAGGCATCACGCATTTTCCTGGCCGGTCATCGAGGAATGGTCGGTTCAGCGATCTATCGTCGCCTGCAGGCTGAAAATTATCACAATATTGTTACCCGGACTCATGAAGAGTTGGACCTGATCGATCAAGCAGCAGTGCGCCGTTTTTTTGAAAATGAAAAAATCGACGCCGTTATTTTGGCCGCAGCCAAAGTCGGGGGCATCCACGCCAACAACACTTACCGGGCTCAATTCATCTTTGAAAACATCATGATCCAGGCCAATGTCATTCACGAAGCGTTCCGGTCCGCAGTAGAGCGCTTGCTGTTTTTGGGCAGTTCATGTATTTATCCAAAATACGCCAAACAGCCGATGACTGAAGAACAACTGCTGACCGGGGCTCTGGAGCCGACCAACGAGCCTTATGCGATTGCAAAAATCGCCGGTATTAAACTCTGTGAATCTTTCAATCAACAATATGGGACCCATTACCGCTGTGTGATGCCCACTAATATTTATGGGTGCAACGATAATTTTGATCTGGAAAATTCGCACGTTTTGCCGGCCATGATACGCAAATTTCATCTGGCAAAACTGGCCTGTCAAGGAGATTGGCAAAGCATCCAAAAAGATGAAAATACGTTTGGTCCCATTGCGCCCAAATTTCTGGCTGAATTAAAGGCGCTGGCCAATACAAAAGAAAGACCCCGTTGCCAGGCGCCGGATGGCATCAAGCTCTGGGGCAGCGGTCGGCCCAGGAGGGAATTTCTGCATGTCGATGACTTGGCGTCGGCCTGTCTGTTTTTGCTCAATTTACCCGATGAGACCTACGATTCTGCACGGAACGTAGCGGCTGACCAACAGGACCAGTCGCCGGCAACGGGATCTGTCGTTATGCCTGAGGCTGATTTAGTAGATCAAAAGCGAGTGCCGCATATTAATGTGGGCAGCGGGAAGGACATTCGGATCAATGAACTGGCAGAGCTCATCCAAGCAATTGTCGGATATCAAGGTGCTGTCATTTGGGATCTGTCCATGCCCGACGGCACCCCGCGGAAATTATTGGATATCTCCAGGTTGACCCAGCTTGGCTGGAAACCTGAGATGAGGCTGTCTGACGGGATTCAAAGCACCTATCAGTGGTATCTCACACAAACCGAAAAGGATTGATGCTGTAAGCAACGCCCAACTATGCCGATTCCGATCTTCATCTAGAACCCTTAATTTTCATTGCAAGACAGCTCAAAAAAGGAGGACAAATGGTAATCACCGATGTAAACAGCAAATGGGTCCTGCCAATTTTTGCATTTATGATGGCAATCATATTCTCCGTCGGTGGCTGTTCCTCATTAACGAAAAAGGACAAGCAGGCTACCGCACCTTCATCAGGAGAGCAAACGAGCGGGGGGGTTCCGGCTCGATATTATGATTTCGGTGATGTGCTTGTCCCCAAAGAGCTGAAGGTTGACAAGCAATCATCTTTTATTTATCAAACCGATGGGTTTTCTGCCGGGGTCCTGGTTTTAAAAGGCCGAATCGAAAGCAGTTCGCTAATTTCTTTTTTTGAAAATAATATGGCCAAAGATAATTGGGAAAGAATTAGTACATTTAAATCTGGGCGGACCATGTTGTTGTTTCAAAAAGCTAACCGCTGGTGCGTGATGAATATCACTGACAAAACGTTTAACACCTATGTTGAAATTTGGGTGGCCCCAACTGCAAAGGACATCAATGGAGGTCTTTTAAAATAGCAAGAAAATTATCCTGCGAAGCTGACAGGGGGTGCAGGGCACTGTACAGGGCATAATTCTAAAATGAGAAATGCAATCGAGAATAAACACGTCATTCTATCTGTCTGTGGTGGCATTGCCGCTTACAAAAGCGTCGAGATTCTGAGGCTCTTAAAAAAGCACAAAGCTGATGTGAGGGTTATCATGACCCAAAGTGCCCAGCGGTTTGTCGGCGCGCTAACATTTGAAGCCCTTTCGGGCCAGCCGGTTTTCAAGGATATGTTTCAGCAAGGCAGCGAGGCGTCGTTTCGGCACATCCAATGGGCTCAGGAAGCCGACGGCGTTATTATTGCACCGGCAACGGCAAATATGATCGGGAAACTGGCCAACGGGATAGCGGATGATCCCCTGAGCACTTTCATGCTGGCAGTTACCTCGCCGGTTTTGCTCTGTCCTTCAATGAATACGCACATGTATGAAAGCAGAGCAGTTCAGCGAAATCTTGACACGCTGCGGTCCGATGGATATGTTGTACTGGAGCCTGGATTTGGCCCGCTGGCCTGTGGGACGAGCGGTCCGGGCCGACTTCCTGAGCCTGAACAAATCATTGATCGATTTTTTAGTTGCCTGTCGCCCAAAGATTTCAAAGGGAAAAAAATACTCGTCACCGCCGGTCCTACCATCGAACCCATTGATCCGGTAAGATTCATCAGCAACCCCTCATCAGGAAAGATGGGTTTTGCCTTAGCCCGGGCGGCAGAGCACCGGGGAGCGGAAGTTATTCTCATTTCGGGTCCGACGCGGTTAAACGATCCGATCAATGTGACGACTATCCGGGTCCGGACGGCCGATGAGATGGCGCGTGAAGTATTTCAACAGATGGCTAATGCAGATGTGATCATTAAAACTGCAGCGGTTTCCGATTACAAACCTAAAGAAACTGAAGCCCATAAGATTAAAAAGGAAAACAATGAATTGGTTTTGCGGCTGCAACCAACACAAGACATCCTCAAAACTTTGGGCGAGCAAAAGAAACATCAAATTCTGGTGGGGTTTGCGGCAGAAACCAAAAATCTCGAAAGAAACGCCACCCAGAAACTGGCCGAGAAAAATCTTGATATCATTGCCGGCAATCTGGTCGGATCGCCTGATTCCGGTTTTGGATCCGATACCAACAGTGTTACCCTTTTTTTCAAAGACGGCGGCAAGGAAATTTTGCCCATCATGGGAAAAATGGAGGTCGCCCATATATTACTGGATCGGATACTTAATTCGGATACTTAATAAGGTACTGGGAATCGCTACCACTCAACAATCAGCGAAAAACCAGCGATAACGGTCCGCAGGCTGCAGGTAAATCAGATTTTTTATTTTAATCCGATCAAATGATATTGTTTATTTTCTTTATTTTGCGCACCTCACAAAATTAAGCGTTCATCCAACCGGACAGAAGTGGTCCAGATTATACAGGATCGAAAACAAAGGGCAGCCGCATGGCAAAATTTGATTCCCGGGTAAAATGACATCAAGGTTTGAAATTATAAAAACGCTCGATGAACTCGGTCATGCCCTTCAAAATATGGCTGACCAAGGTCACCGGGGGTTTGACTGCAGCCAGAGCAGCCTTGAAAAGATTGCCGATTGGGGTATTGCTTCAAAGGGGATTTCTGAGACGTTACAAGATATTCGTCTGAATCTTGGGAATTGTCAGCGCTGCCGGCTGGCCACAAGTCGCACCCAAATTGTTTTTGGTTCCGGCAGTTCCCTGGCCAAACTGATCTTCGTTGGAGAGGGACCGGGTTTTGAAGAAGACCGCCAGGGAGAGCCTTTTGTCGGTCCGGCGGGGCAGTTGCTGTCCAAAATAATCGCCGCCATTCACTTAAGCCGCAAGCAGGTCTATATTTGTAACATCGTCAAATGCCGCCCGCCGCACAACCGCACTCCCCAGTCCGATGAAATTGGCACCTGTTTGCCCTTTTTAGAGCGGCAGATTGCCGCCATCCGGCCGGACTTTATCTGCGTGCTGGGGACCGTTGCTGCCCAGACATTATTGAATACGACCGAGTCGATTTCCAGACTCAGAGGGCGCTTTTATGATTATCAAGGAATAAAAGTGCTCCCAACCTACCATCCCGCTTATCTTTTGCGCAATCCCGATAAAAAGCGGGATGTATGGGAAGATATGAAAATGCTAATGAAGGAATATCCCTATGAAATTTAAGGTTTTAATTGTCGCTCTGCTGCCTTTTCTTGTTGCGCCTTTGATCCATGATGCCCGAGCAGCCAAAAGCGATATTTACATTGTTAAAGTGGCCGATGCGATTGGTCCGGGTATCGCCGAATTTATCGATAACAGCATCGCCAGGGCTGAAAGAGAAGAAGCCGCCTGTGTCATCATTGAACTGGACACTCCCGGAGGACTGGCCGAATCCATGCGAACCATTGTTCAGAGTATTCTTTCCAGCACGGTACCGGTAGTCGTCTATGTATCCCCGCCCGGTGCGCGGGCGGCTTCTGCGGGTGTCATGATAACCATGGCTGCCGATGTTGCCGCTATGGCACCGGGTACCAATATCGGTGCAGCCCATCCTGTGGGTGCAGGGGGCAAGGATATTGGCGGTACGATGTCGGAAAAGGTGCTCAATGACATGGTCGCTCAGGCGAAAAGTGTTGCCCAGAAACGCGGGCGCAATCAAAAATGGGTTGAACAGGCCATCCGCGAAAGCGTTTCTATAACTGATACCGAGGCTTTAAAAGAAAACGTTATTGATTTGATCGCCAAAAACACCGATGATCTCATCCGGCAGCTCAACGGCCGTAAGATACCGGGCAAGGGTGTTCTTCATCTGGATAACGCCCGCAAAGTGATGATTAATCCCGGACTGCGGACCCAGATTTTAAAGACGATCAGCAATCCCAATATCGCCTATATCTTACTGATGATCGGACTGGCCGGACTATATTTTGAGCTGTCTCACCCGGGAGCGATTTTCCCTGGGGTAATCGGCGGAATATCGCTCGTGCTTGCCTTTTTCGCGTTGCAGACCCTGCCGGTGAATTATGCCGGAATACTGCTCATTATATTAGCCATCATTTTTTTCATCATGGAGATGAAAATATCCAGCTACGGACTTTTGAGTGTGGCCGGTTTTATATCGTTACTGCTGGGGTCGATGATGCTGTTTAAGGGAACTGGCCCGGGGTCCAAGTTGTCGCTGACGGTTCTACTGCCCACGCTCATTTTAATCTCCGGATTTTTTACCTTTGTTGCCGGGCTGGTGTTTCGCGCTCAAATATCCAAGCCCCGTACCGGGGGGGCAGGCCTGGTGGGGGAAATAGGCGTCGTTAAAATAGCGCTTACACCGGAAGGCAAAGTATTTGTCCATGGTGAACTATGGCGGGCTAAAGCGAAAAAAGAGATCGGTGAAAATGTCAAAGTCAGGGTGGTCAATGTGGAGAATTTGATGTTGGAAGTCGAGCCCCACGATGAAAACGCCGGTGCGTAACCAATGGGTTTTAAGTAATCTCTTTTGCACTTCGATGGATGGCGGTTAGGCTTGAGTGTTACGACTTAAAATGGTAAGCAATATCCACTTCTAATCAACGATTTACCTGTGACGCATAAAAGGAGGCTATTATGAGTTTTTTTACCCCTGTTGCCATTGTGGTGCTTGTCATTTTTTTCCTCTCTGCTGCATTGCGCATACTCAATGAATACGAACGCGGGGTGATTTTCAGGCTCGGCCGCGTGATCGCGGCCAAGGGACCGGGATTGATCATTTTAATCCCGATTGTCGATAAAATGGTGAAGGTGAGCCTGCGTCTGGTGGCCATGGACGTGGATCCTCAAGACGTGATTACCCGGGACAATGTTTCGGTCAAGGTCAATGCCGTGATTTACTTCAGGGTGATCGATCCGATCAAAGCCATCGTGGAAGTCGAAAATTACAGCTATGCCATGTCGCAGCTGGCCCAGACGACCCTTAGGAGTGTATGCGGCCAATCCGAACTGGATGAGCTTCTATCTGAAAGGGAAAAAATAAACGCCCAGCTGCAGGAAATTCTGGATACGCATACGGATCCCTGGGGTATTAAAGTTGCTACCGTGGAGCTTAAACACATCGATTTGCCTACGGAGATGCAGCGGGCGATTGCGCGACAGGCCGAGGCCGAGCGCGAACGACGGGCGAAGGTAATCAATGCCGAGGGTGAATTTCAAGCAGCCAGCAAATTGGCTGAGGCGTCTGGAATCATCGAGAAACATCCCACCGCCCTGCAGCTGAGATATTTGCAAACCCTGTCTGAAATTTCAACCGAGAGTAATTCGACGACGATCTTTCCGCTCCCGATCGAGTTTTTCAAACCATTTTTGCGGCTATTGGACAGGGGTGGTAAAGAATAGCAGGATGAGTGCGCTTCAAGAGGGTTCAAATTGAAGTTTAAGGCGGCACCAGAGCCTCAAGTCCCGCCCGCTCAGGTATTATTTTTGATAATACGGAAATGGGATGATGGCCGTTATTTTAGCTATTGACCCATGAAAACAAAATTGGTTATTGAATTAGCCTTTTGCATCTGATATCAAGAGGTTCTAATCCATGGGCGGGGGCTTTTTGCAGCCTCCGCTTGTGCTTTCAACATCAGAAAAAAGGAGAATAAAGCAAAATGAGTCAGAAGTCAGAGGATGTCACGGACAAATCAGAGCAAGACAAAGGAGCATCGGAGAAAATCGAAGAGTCTGTTGAAGACACCCAGAGCAAATCGGCGGAGCCTGAGGCGAAGTCCGCTCAATCTGAAAAGAAATCCCAGGGGCCGAAACCAAAACCTCTTGAAAAAATGACGGTCAAGGAACTCAGGGAGATGGCCAAAGATATCCCCCAGATAGTCGGCGTGCACGGAATGAAAAAAGAGGAACTGATCGTCGAGATTAAAAAAGCAAAGGGGATTGCGGACGAACCCGAAAAAAA
>JARRJQ010000142.1:0-7198 GCA_037388985.1 Desulfobacterales bacterium
GACCTGCGCTGGTCCTGGAGTCATGCAACCGACCCTCTCTGGGAGCGAATCGACCCCGAACTCTGGAACCTGACCCGCAATCCCTGGCGTATTCTTCAGTCAATTTCTTCCGCGCGGCTCGAAGCCCTGGCCCGGGATGCGGAATACAGAAAACAGCTAAACGAGCAGGTCATGGCGCATCGAAAGAATCTGAAGGAGCCCAGCTGGTTCTCGGAGACCCACGCCGCCGCCCCATTTACCGTAGCCTATTTCAGCATGGAGTTCGGGCTGAGCGAGGCGTTGCCGATTTACTCCGGTGGACTCGGAATCCTGGCAGGCGACTACCTCAAAACCGCCAGCGATCTGGGCGTGCCTGTCGTGGGCATCGGTCTGCTCTATCAGCAGGGATACTTTCGCCAGGTAATCGATGCCGGCGGAACCCAGCTGGAGTTTTACCCTTACAACGACCCCAGCCAGTTGCCGGTGCTGCCGGTGCGTGACCCGCAGGGAGAATGGCTGCGAATGGCATTGGACTTTCCCGGTCGGCAGGTGCGCCTGCGGGTTTGGGAAGCCAAAGTCGGTCGTGTAAAGCTTTATCTTCTTGACAGCAACGATCCTGCCAACAGCCCCGCGGACCAGTGTATTACTGCCGAACTTTACGGTGGAGGGCCGGAACTGCGTTTGCAGCAGGAAGCCGTTCTGGGTATTGGCGGATGGCAACTTTTGCGCCGGCTGGGAATCAAGGCGCAAATCTGCCACCTTAACGAAGGTCACGCCGCGCTGGCCGTTATTGAAAGGGCACGATCATTTATGGAGGAAAGCGGCCAGCCCTTTGAAGTCGCGCTGGCAGCCACGCGAGTCGGCAATATCTTCACCACCCACACACCGGTGGAAGCCGGCTTTGATCGCTTTTACCCTTCGCTGGTGGGCCAGTACCTGGAAGCCTATGCCGAGCAGCTGGGCATCGGACTCGATGGCCTGCTTTCCCTCGGCCGCCGGGATCCGCGCAATGCAACCGAGCCGCTCAACATGGCCTACCTTGCCGTAAGGGGCTCGGGCAGAGTCAACGGCGTCAGCCGGCTTCACGGGGAGGTCAGCCGACGCATTTTTCGGGATCTCTTTCCGCGTTGGCCGCTGGCGGAGATTCCGGTCACCCATGTTACCAACGGAATCCATGTGCCTTCCTGGGATTCGGCCGCAGCCGATACGCTTTGGCATGACGCCTGCGGCAAAAAGCGCTGGCTGGGAACCATGAGCACCCTCGAAGCCGACCTCAAACTGGTGCCGGATGCAGTGCTCTGGGACTTTCGCAACGATGGCTGCCGACAGCTCATTGAGTATGTGCGCAACCGGCTTGCCCGGCAGCTGGAGGCTGCGGGTGCCTCCGGACAAGAGATTGCGGATGCCGGAAACGCACTGAGTCCCGATGCTTTCACCATGGGATTTGCCCGGCGGTTTGCCGCCTATAAAAGGCCCAATCTCCTGCTGCACGATCCGGATCGATTGACAGGCTTGCTTCAAAAATCCGATCGCCCGGCTCAGCTTATCATCGCCGGAAAAGCTCACCCCAGAGACGATGCCGGAAAGGCACTGGTGCGGGCCTGGTCGGATTTTATCCGCCGTTCGAAGCTCCAGTCGCGGATCATTTTCCTTGCGGATTACGATATGTCTCTGGCGGAGCGCCTCGTGCAGGGCGTCGATCTTTGGATCAACACGCCGCGGCGGCCATGGGAGGCCAGCGGTACCAGCGGCATGAAGGCCTTGGTCAACGGCGGCTTGAACCTCTCGGAGCTGGACGGCTGGTGGGCCGAGGCTTACCGTCCGGAGGTGGGTTGGGCACTCGGCGACGGTCGGGAGCATGGTGACGACCCGGCCTGGGATGCCCGCGAAGCCGAGCAACTCTATCGGCTGCTGGAGGAAGAAGTGATTCCCGCCTTCTATGATCGAGATTCCAACGGCATCCCGACGGCCTGGACAACCCGCATGCGATTGAGCATGGCCGAGCTCACGCCGCAGTTTAGCACCAACCGGATGGCGCGGGAATATGTCGAAAAACTGTATTTGCCCGCGGTGTTTGCCTACCGTGAACGCATCGCCGATGGGGCCCGCACATCCGTCAGGCTTTGCCGGTGGCGCAAGATGCTGGAAACGCGCTGGCAACAGCTTTCTTTTGGAAACCTCGAACTTGAGGAGCAAGGCGGGCACTACAGCTTCAAATTGCCGGTCTATTACGACGATTTTGATCCGGAAGCCATCAAGGTTCAGCTTTATGCCGAAGCCCGCAACGGCAGCCAAGCCGAGATTCACCCCATGGTTCGCGGTGAGCAATTCTCGAAGCCGGCGCCGGGCTGGTCTTACAGCGCCCGCATCCCGGCGCAACGACCGGCCGGCGACTATACACCAAGGGTTATTCCGACCTTTGAGGGCGCCGTTGTGCCGATCGAGACCAGCCGGATCCTTTGGTACCGATGAAAAAGACCGTCTGTCGGAAGTTGCAGGCATGCCTCAGACAGACAAATAATTTTGAGATGAATCATGGGAAAGAAAGAGGACACCAAAAAAATTCGCAATGTTCCGTATGATGTCGCTATCGGCTATGGCTGAAGAAATGAAAGAGGCGGTAATATATTCATGAAGAGTGCTCGAAACCACAGGCATCGATAGAGAGAATCGGGGTCGGTAAATGGAAATGACTTCCTTTAATTGGGTGGGTCTCTGGTCGGAATGGTTATGGCCGATTTTGCAATTTATTATTGGATTGGGGCTGGTCATATTCGTTCACGAGCTCGGTCATTTTACGGTCGCCAAGGCCGTCGGAATCAGGGTCGAACAATTCGCCCTCGGTTTCGGCCCACGGCTGTTCGGCTTCAAGCGGGGCGAGACCGACTACCGGATCAACATCGTGCCCATGGGTGGATATGTCAAGATGACCGGCCAGGAGGATTTCGGCTCTCTCCGGGAGGGAGATGAGCGCGACCCGCGATCATTCAGCAATAAACCGATCCGTGCGCGCCTGGCGGTCATCTCCGCAGGGGTGGTCATGAATGCCCTTCTGGCCGCAGCACTCTTTGTCATCGTCTGCCTGGCAGGCATTCATTTTCCGGCACCGGTTGTCGGCGGTACGCTGATTGGATCACCGGCGCACGATGCAAGAATTCACTGGGCGGGTATAAATCATGAAGGGGCAGGATCATCGGATTCAGCGCCCCGCCGGATGAGCGCGCTCCAGGGCGTTTCGATCGGTTTGCAGCCCGGCGACAGAATTCTGAGTGTGGACGGCAAGCGCATCACCCAATTTGCCCAACTCGCAGCCACCGCCGCTCTGGCTGAGCCCGACCAGGACTTCAGAATGATGATCGAGCGGGAGGTAAAGGACGGCTTTCAAAGCGGCTACACGAATATCGGGGTCATGCCGCTGGACGGGCGTCTGGGTTTCGGCCTTATGCCGGCGATGAGCACCACCTTCGGTTCTCTGGGGGACTACATCGCAGATGATCCCTTTAGGGCAGGCGACAGGCTCCTCGCGATCAATGGACAGAGAATTCGCCATCACTGGGATATTCCCTCGGTTGAAAAGGTGCTTAACGGACAGGAAGCGACAGTCAAGATCCTCCGGGGCCAAAAAGAGGTCGACTTCAGACTCCAGCCGACGTTGCGTAACAAAGAAGGGGTGTTTTTTCTGAAAGAGGGCGATCGGGTGCCCGGCCGAATTCTGACTTACAAGGGTGAGGAGGGTGTAGCCGTTTTAAGACTTCCGGACGGACGGGAAAAGCGCGTGCTTCTCAGCAATGTGGTCTGGCCTGCCAGGGATGAAATCCTGGATATACTGGGACTTGTGCCCCGCTTGAAGATTTCCGGTGTAATTAGAGGGTCGCCTGCATTTCAGGCTGGGCTGAAACCCGGCGACATCATCGTGGAATATGCCGGTGTACCCTTACCCACCATAAAAAATTTTCTTGACATCAACCGCGAGCTCGCCGAGGGGGTTGCGACAATCGAGGTCGAGCGTAAAGGACGGCGCCTGCCACCCATCGAGATTCACCCCAAAAAACATCGGGGTCGCATCGCCGTTGGCATCGCTGTAAGCATCGACCAGATGAATCCCGTGGTGGCTTATGTGCGCGCCGGTTCCCCCGCTGCCCGGGCGGGAATAATCCGCGGCGATATCTTCACCAAAGTAAACGGCAAGCAAGCTGGAAACTGGATCGAATTGTTCAGCACTTTGAGCGCACTGCATGGCCAGGAGATTACCATTTCGTTTGCAAACAGCGATCCGGCTGAGAAAAAAGCCCGCATCGGCGCACTCACCCCTTCGGTCTTCGATCCGCAGGACTACCGCTTTGTCCTCTTTCCCGGACCGCGGGAATTCACCATTCTGATGGGCAAAGCGGTAAAAAAGAATCCCGTAGCGGCAGTCCTCTGGGGCTTCCGTGAAACGTGGGACTTTATTGCCATGACCTATGCCACGCTTGCCGACGCCTTCAGAGGGACGGTATCCTACAAAGAGTTCAGCGGTCCGGTGGGCATCGGAAGCGTGGCCATTCAAGCCGGACGCGAAGGCATCACCTATTTTATCTATTTCATGGCCGTCGTATCCGTATCCCTGGCGGTGCTCAATTTCCTGCCCCTTCCGGTGGTCGACGGGGGTTACGTCGTTTTCTTGCTCATCGAAAAGGTCCGGGGCAAGCCGCTGCCCTTGAGAGTTCAAAATACCATCGCCATGGTGGGATGGGCGTTTTTGATCGCCTTTTTTGTTTTACTGACCTGGAACGATATCATGCGGATTCTGAGCGGCCTGTGGTAATTCGGGCGGCACCCCGATCCCGGATTTTGCATCCAGGCTCTTTTTACCTCTGAACACCTGGTAAGGATCGTGTTCGAAGTGGTAAAGTTTGGCCACTTCAAGCTCAAGGTGTTTCAACCAAGTGTATTTGTGGATGCTCAATCCCAGCAGCATCCCCAGTATCGGCCCCACCCAGTAAATCCACCAGGCTCGAAATTGCCATAAAACCACTTCCGGCCCCAGACTCCTTGCCGGGTTGGTACTCGTTCCCGAAATGGGGGCCTCTATGTAAACCATGAGGGCATAGAGAAAGGGAAAGAGGAGCGGGGTGAATTTGCGTAACGGCTTATGGCCGAGAAAAAGAAACAGCAGGACGATGAGGGCAAAGGTGGTTGCCGCCTCGCCCACTAAGGCCTGCCAGGAAGTGTATCGGGCACCCGGCAGGCTTGCACCGAAGTGAACGGTTTCTCCTGCTCTTCCCCAGAGAAGCAACGGCACAGCGCCCGCAATGGCGCCTGCAAGCTGGGCCGCAATGTAGCCCAGCGCATGTCCCGCACTGATTTTCCTCCGTAGCCAGAATGCCAGGGTGACCACAGGATTGATGTGAGCACCGCTGATCTTGCCGACAGGCGAGAGTGCAATGAGGCCCCCCGTGGTGCCGAACAGGAACCCGGTCAGAAGTCGGCGGAGCCCCGCACCGGGCACCAGTGCCGCTGCGGGGCTTTGCGGGCTAAAGTCAAAAATGACGGCCGAAAGGCCAACGCCGATCAAAAGGGCGGTTCCTGCAAATTCCGAAAAAAAGAGCACCCCAATGACTTTCAATGAATTGGCCTTTGAACTCATGCACCGCCTTGAACATCGCCGCCCTGCCTGGCCACAAAGCCCTGGGTCTGTAAACCGGTGGCTGAGGGCGTTCCGGCGATTTGAGCAAGATAGGGATCACCAAGCTTCTTGATATGGCTGCTGACATTGTCAAAGTAATTGAAATGCACCTGTTCCTCGTCGATGATCGCCTCAAGCATCTTCACGCTCGTGCTGTCACCGTTTTCTCTGCACACCAGTAAAAATTGGTTGTACATATCGATCGTATGGTCCTCTATCCCCGCGTCGAATGAAAAAATCGTTTGGACCGCCTGACCTTTGTCGGTCTTTTGGATAGGCTCTGTGGTCGGTTCCCCACCCAATTCTTTGATTCGCTCTGCGAACATCTCGGCGTGGCGCATCTCGTCAATGGCGATGAGCTTGATCTTTGCGGCCATATTTCCGTAATCCATATCGTCTAAATTGTAGTGTTGATTCATGTACTGGGCAATTGCATGCAACTCCATGGCGCGGGCCTCGTTCAAAACGCCGACGACTTTTTTCTTTCTTTGTATTCTCTTATCTTGAGCCATAACCGACCTCCTTCAATTCGCGTTATTAATCTAACTTCATCAGGGCACCATTTACCAGAAAAAGACTCGATGCCGTTATGGGGTCAACACTGTATTCCGCATTGAGAAAGGCAGTATTTTATCCAGATCTTATTTACCGCTTCGGTCCGACAACTTAATTTATGCCTGAATTTGAAGGACTCTTGTAAAGTCATTTCGATAGTCGTTAAAATTTTAGTTTTTAAGATATGAAATGGAGATTAAAAATGAAAAAAACACTCAAATTTTATGTTTATTATCCGGTGCTCATCATTGCAGCAATTTGTTTATCGGGGACCGCGGTGCTGGCCGCCCAGAATTATCATCAAATGGGGGGAAAGATCTCGGCCATTACTCTCTCAGAAAATATCGTGGTGGTTAAATGCCCGGAAGGATCAACCATCTTGACCGTCGCCGGCCGGCTGGGCAAGAATCCCGTATTGCTGAAGTGGAAAAAGCCGGCGTCACTCAAAGATTTCAAGGCCGGAGAACATGTCCTTGTGGGATGGAAATCTACGGCAACCGGTCCGGTCATTGAACGGCTGATAGCCGGTTAAGGCAAAGGATCGCAAATCGTCTTCAACCCTAACTGCAATCAAGCCACGGAGGTGTCTTGCCTGTCGCGAACAGGTGACTTCGTGGCTTTTTTATTGACTTCAAAAGCTTAAAAGATTCGAGAGGCGGAAATAAGAAGCAAGCCATTACAATTAGCGGTGGATTAACGGCTGCGGGCTTTTAAGTCGTTGCAGTGCCGGCTTCACTGCGCTCAAAATTGGAGGATCCATCTGAGGCCGGCTGCGAATCCGGTCCCGTGATCTTCATCGGGGTTGTCGTAATACTGGATGTTGGGCTGGAGGCTGCACCAGGATGTCAGCCGGGCAAGGTAAAAAGCCTCGATATTGGTCAAGTGGGTTCTCGAATTTCGCGCCGGATCACTGCCGGCCAGCCAGGAATAATTCAGACCAATATTCAGGGTATCGTGCTCTCGGCCCCCAAATAGCCCCTGGTATGAAAAACCGGCCCC
>JARRJQ010000143.1:0-11495 GCA_037388985.1 Desulfobacterales bacterium
GTGGATATCGGTTCTCTGGCCCAAAAATTAGATCAACAATTGATTGTCATTGGCAATCTTCCCTATAATATCTCTTCACAGATCTTGATCCAGCTCGTTCAAGACAGACATCATGTAAATCGAGCAATCTTAATGTTTCAAAAAGAACTCAGCCAACGCATTAGGGCCACCCCCGGTAATAAAAATTACGGCAGATTAACAGTCATGCTAGCCTACTGCGCTGAAATAAGATCGATTGCAACCATGCCGGCTTCACTTTTTTATCCGAAACCCAAAGTCGACTCCGAGATTGTAGAAATCAATTTTAATATTTCTCGCGAATACCCACCACATGATGAAACCATGCTTTTCCAGGTGGTTAAGACGGCTTTTGGCACCAGGCGCAAAACACTTAAAAATGCATTGTTGACCGGTGGTCTTCATATTGATCCTCAACTTGCTCGCGAAGCATTAATTGCAGCGCAAATCGATCCCGGCCGACGCGCTGAAACACTAAGTGTTTCTGAATTTGTCGCCCTCCAAATATCGTTGGCGAAGATTTTTAAATAAAAATAATGGCGGTTAACTGTCTGGGTTGTTTGAGGCTTACTTGACCCTGCGCCACAGCAATATTATGTTTTACTATAAATCGTTTAAAATCCACTTTTGGGCGACAAACACACAAGGAGGACTTAATGGCAGTTAAAATATTGATCCGCAGAAGCGTCCCGGAAGCCAAGGCTAAAGAAATGATCCCTCTTTTCCGCAAAATGCGAGCGCTGGCCAATAAGCAACCCGGTTACATCACCGGGGAAACGATGAGAAATCTTGAAAAGCCCGATGAATTTCTGGTGATCAGCACCTGGGAAACGTCAAATGACTGGAAGCGCTGGGTGCAAAGCAGTGAACGCCAGAAGATTCAGAGCCAGATTGATAAGCTGCTGGGCGGTAAAACCGAGTATGAGATTTTTCATTACGGGTTTGCGGAATGATACCTGGGTGAGCCGGTTGGTGTGAAGCGGAGATTCTAGTTTGCATCGAAAACCCCAATAATTTTCACCACGAAAGCTCAAAAAAGCGAAAACACCAAAAAGTGCGTGGCTTTCGTGGTTTTCTTTTTTTATCCCACTGATTAAATTCCGCTTACATATTTTCCGCTATGGATACCGTTCGATCTCCAAGCATATTCACATAACTGCCCATTTCATTATCATACCAGCCATAAATAACAGCCTGGGTGACGGGAACCCGGATAATGGATTGAGGGGAATTGACCAAATCTTCTTTCTCCAATCCGGGTACTTTTTTCAAATCAATCGACGCCTCAGCCGTCCGGGTGTGGGTTTCGTGACCTTCAATGATTGCGGCCACCCGTGGCATGCCGATAATATCGCAGGAAACATTCTGTTTATTTGTGAAGTGAAGATATCCATGAGGGTTTTCTATAGCCGCCCGCTTAAATATATCATTGATGTCATCCCGCATAATAAATGGACCGCTCGGTTCTTCTTGAAGGTTAACCACCAGAATGATCAGCGATCCGGTCGAAACCGGAATTCGGACGGATTCAGCAATGAATGGGATTTCCTCCATTTCTGGAATTACCAATCTCAATGCATTGGCTGCACCGGTGGTGGTTAAAATGATATTGTTCAAAATGCTTCTATTTTTACGAAGATCGGTCTTTCCGGTCTTCGGAAGCCGATCCAGTACCTCCTGCGATCCGGTAGCCGCATGAACGGTGGCCATGGATGCCGACATGATCCTTTTGGAGCCAAAAGCGTGGATCAGCGGTTTCATCATATGCGCCAGACAGGTTGTCGTACAAGACGCATTTGAAATCACCTTATGGCGACGGGGATCATAATCGGTTTCATTAATCCCCATCACGGTAGTCACCGCATCTTCGGGTGTGGCCGTTCCCTTTTCTTTAAATTTAAACGGCGCTGAAACAATAACTTTTTCAGCGCCGGCTTCAAAATGACCTTTGAGGGATCCCCCGGGGTGATTCGGTTCAAGGCTCGGATCTAAAAATTCACCGGTGGTGTCAATGATCAGTCGAGCACCCCGGTCACGCCAGCCAATCTCAGCCGGATTCCGATGCGATCGCAAAAAGAACACCTTGACACCATCAACAACCATCGAACCGCTTTTCTCACTCAGTTCGCTGATTACCGGCTCTGCTCGATGACCGTGAAGATAGCCGTGCAACCAGCCGTAAGTTGAATCCCGTTCAACATAATGAGCTACGTCTTCAAGGCATGTCCCCGGCTGTCGTCCGATATTGACGATAATCTCATCAAAATATTTGCGACCGACATGATGCCAGAGTGTCAATTTGCCAATACGGCCAAACCCGTTTACACCCAATATCTTGTTACTCGGCATTTTGGTTGGGTCCTTTCAGAGCTTGCAGATCTGTTTCTATAACAAACTGTAATTTATTACTATTATTACTTTATAAAAACCTTTTTCGATGATTTCTTCAAAGTGTTTGCACGCAACGTCATGTCGCGCAGTGAGCTTGCCGATTCGCCTAAATCCGTTCTTGTTGACTCCCGATCCTGACTCTGAGCTAGCGGAGTTTGCCATCATCTTGAATCTCCTTCCTATTAACTTGCTTTAGGTATCCTAGCAAATTTAGGAATATTCCTCTTAATGAATCGATGGGCGAAGCGATCCATTAACTTCAGGCAATTTGAAATTTGGCTCATCTTAGCTCGCCTTTGATTAGGCCTCTTTAACCCCGATCAGTCCCTTATAAACCGACCCCTCCTGGCCGTCAATGCTGATGTGCTCCCCGGATTTTATTCTTACCTGATTAAACTCGCAATATTTTTCGTTTTCATTACAATCAAGATTGGTGCAGTTTACAACGCAGGCTTTTCCCAGCCGGTGAGCAATAACCGCCGCATGGGAAGTCTGCCCTCCCCTGGCGGTCAATAATCCATCTGCTGCATGAATCTCCTGAATATCATCTGGAACGGTATCGTTTCGGGCGACAATCAAATTCGTGCCGGGTTCCATGTCTCGCCACTCTTCGATCTCTTCCAGTGTGAAAACCAGGCGCCCGCTCAGCGCACCGCCACTGACGCCCACACCATGACCCAGATACGCATCTCGGGGATCTTGCTCAAATTCAAAGGTTAACACTTTTTTGTGTTCACGAATGGCCATATCGCGGGTCTGGAGCAAATACAAATCATCTTTTGAGGGCCCCTCGAAGGTAAACTCAATTTCCTGCGGACTCCATCTTTTTCCATCAATCAGTTCATGGGCCCAATCATTCAAGGCCCGGTAAATTTCAGGAAAATGCGTCTCCATGGTCACATCCGTATCCCGCATTTCGATTTCCTGCTGGAAAATCGAAATCGGCATGGTTTTAACCAATCCGGCGACAACATCTTCTCCTTGGTTGCCGACCGTAAAGTCTCCCCACAGTTTCAGCGTATCACCGGACCACCGGGGATTATGTGTAAATACCACACCGGTGCCTGACGTCTGCGATAAATTCCCATAAACCATCGCCTGGACGGTAACGGCAGTGCCCCAATCTTCCGAAATCCCGATAATTCTTCGATACGCCCTGGCTCTTGTAGATTCCCATGAAGTCAGAACCCCTTTAATCGCCAGGTGAAGTTGTTCGTACGGAGTTTCAACCACTTCAACGCCAGCATCTCGAATTAGATTTTTATAGGCCAGCGCAACTTCCCGCATCTGGCTTCCGGTAAATCCCCTTTTGAGCGGGATTCCCAGCTGTTGTTTGTATCTGTTGATAATCGCATCGAAGTCATCGCGCTTCATGCCGAAAGACATACCATAGCATTGCAAAAATCTGCGATAATTGTCCCAGGCAAACCAGGCATTGCCGGTCTTTTCGGCAATACCCTGTGTAATTTGCTCATTATTGCCCACATCCAACAAGGTGACCATCATTCCGGGCTGGGATACTGCCGAGCCGCTGCGCACCGAAAGGAGCAACGGATTTTTTGGATCACCGAAAATTTTACCGGTTGCCTTTTCCAGGACAGCGATATTTTGAATGATATTTTCTTTAAAATTCTGTTCAGCCGGAGGATAGCTTTCAATGATCTCCCGGCAACGAAACACTTCGGTGGTAATGATGAAACCGGGCGGTACCGGATATCCAAAGCTTTTGAGCCGGACCATATTGAGGCCCTTGTTGCCTAGATAAATGATCCCGGTCAATCTGGCTAAAGATGAATCAATCGGTGTAATGGCATTATGCGGGTCGTAAAGGAGCAATCGTTGAAGTTTGTCTTTTGGCAACTTATAGGACTGCTGAAAGACAAACTTCAACGATTGCTCCTTTACGACCCGCATAATGCCATTACACCGATTGATTCATCTTTAGCCAGATTGACCGGGATCATTTATCTGGGCAACAAGGGCCTCAATATGGTCCGGCTCAAAAGGTAATATTTTGCCCGTGAATATTATTAAAGTAGTCGTTGACGATGTTTTTGACGGCCTGGGTAAATCCTTTAAAAATATCTAGATATTGGGTTAAGGTAAATCCTTTGACTTCGAGGGAATGGGCGAGAAATTCAAGGTGACGCTCGTATTCCACCGATAAAATTCCGTCTAATTTTAAGGCTTGGTCAAAAAGCCGCAGCAAGCTGTAAATTTGATGAAAAGTGGCCTTCGTAATCAGGCTGAGATCAATTTCCTCAACCATTTCCTCAAAAAGAACATTCACCATGGACTCGATCCGAAAGGAGAGCCCCAGACAATCAAATTTCATTTCATGATAACTTCCATACATGGATGGGATATCGATGGTGATATGCCTTTTCTTATAAATATCCTGCCGAATTTCATAAGATTCAGCGGATAGAATCACGGCTTTTAACTTTTCCATGTATTCCAGAAGCAAAAACAGCCGTTTATGCATATCGGTTTCAGCAAGTGCCTTTTCCAGACGACTTAAATCCGGCAATGCTTCGGTTCTAAGCGATGCAAGATATGCATCCATTTCATTTAAATTGAAACGATATTTCTGATTCAAAAGCTTGTAAAAGGCAGCGGCAAGCCCAACACGTTCGCAATCCAGCTCAGATACGTCATTTACGTCGCTTAGCCAGCGTTTGACGGTTTCTTCGCTAGCGCCGAGCAGATCATCAGGAATCCGAATACCCTTTTCCATGAAGTCCGCCATAATTCGATGAACACCGTCGATATAAGGGCCTTGTGTTGCGATTTGATCATAAATAGCAGGCGGAATGTACGGCGCAATGGCTGTCTTGTCGCGAGTTTGCCAGAATTGCATCACCCCCTCCATCAAATCGAGTATCCGGTTGCTACTTTCCACATGACTCTGTTTTCTCAAAAAATGAATGAGAACATCCCGACGGTGAGTAATTTCATCAATGAGCGTGGATATATCCCTCAAACGACCTTCGGCACCGATATCATTGAAATACACCGGGAAGAGGCGAGTCAGCTGTTTGGAAAGGTTAAACACAGGTCCGATGTGGCTGTTTAAAAACTGGGTGATGTTGCGCGGGAAAAGATCAATGTCCTTGATAAACACGCCATACAGAGACAGATAGACAATCAGCGCGGACAGCAAACGGATGGATCGTTTGGGATTTAATTCGATGAGTTCCAGCCAGGTTCGTATATTCAAAATGTGAGTCTTGTTTACCTGTATCTGCCAGTTGTTGTCTACGCCCTGAATGTTGGGCGTTGCAAACCCCAGATTGATGAGCGAATCAATAAAGAAATTGACAAGGTCGATATCATCTGTTTTATAGACGCCTTTGCCCATATTCAGCACACAATTGAGTGCCGTGGCCGGGTATTCACTGGACCTCTCCTCCAATATGGAAAAGGTTTTACGGATCAGCTTTTCGATGTCCCGGTAATTTTCATTTTCGATGATCCAGCCCAGGGTCTGGTTGATATCCCTTAACGTGTCCTCATGGATTAAAGCTAGGCCGCTAATATTCATAATGTGAAACAAAAAAATGAGCTTCAGGCGCATACGGCGTCCATGTTCATTGCCTTCTTTTAGCAGCGCCGGGGGCACCTGTCGGTATTGTTCTACAATCTGGCTAAATCCGGGAAGTTCCAGAAGGGCTGCCAGCCGTTGATCGGATTTCAGATTTCTGCTGTTGGCAATTCGATCCAGCTGGCGCTTCCAATTTCCAAGCCGGGCATGGGAAATGTTTTTAAAAAATTCTGCATAATCCTTTCGAGATTCAATTTCAGAAACTTCCTCTTCAAACCAGGGTTGTGGATCACGTTCGCTCAACCAATAGCTGTAAGTGAAATTGAAAAATTTTATCAATAAGTGATTGACGTCATCAAAAACACCATCTGATTTGGGCGCGCGATTTAAGAAAGCTTCAGCCAACCTGTTAATCTGATAATAGCTTCGTGCAAATAGCTCAAAAAGATCATCGGAAAAGTGTTCTATCCTCGAAAAGGTAGTGTTAATATAAGGTAAAAAATCTTCTAGATTTGAATCAGACTCCTTGACAATTTTTTGCAAAAACAAAATCAGGTTATCAACCGCATCGGCCTTTACCTCCATTTGAATTTCCGACTCGCAGGCCTTAAAAAGAATATCGGTTAAAAGACTGGCTGCTGTCGGACCCTTGGGGTGGTTCTTGATAAGATGAAAGTATTCGAGGCAATATTTGCGAGTTTCGGTTACGATGAAGCGCCAGTTTTTATATGGATGGGAAAGCTCCTTCAAAAAGGTATTCAGCCCCTCCGTCAGTCCATAGTACCTGGACATGACTTCTTGAAGCGTTGCATATTTTTCATCAATGGCGACATCAACATGATAGTCGGCCAGATTGATTTCAAGCGCTTTGGATTTAACTTTCACCACTTTGATTCCCTGGTGGTACTAAAAATCAACTTGAGTTAGCAGGTGGTTCTTTCTGGCGTCATACCGCAAAAACGCTAAAGCTGTCGGGTGTCAGTGTTCAGGTGTCAGGAATAAAAACGCAGTGACTGACACCCGAAACCTGACACCTGAAACCTTTTGACCAAAACCCAGGCTTGAATGTTTATATAGTCATCAGCGGCTGTGCGCCTGTCAAGAGTTTCAGATTATCAGAGATCACACCCAATTTCAAGTAAACTCAAATGGTTCTAAAGGCAAGCCGATTGTTCTCTCGGGTTTCAAAAAGAGGTCTGGGTGATTCACGGAAGGAGATAAAAAGTGTCGGCGCAAGGCACAAGGCTTAAGGCTGATGCTCGGAAAAAATCGTTTACACCGTGAGCCCTGATCCGTGCGCCTAGCGCCCTTTACCCATTTTATATACGGCTTTAAATGAAGGGATTTTTTTCGATAAGGTTATCGCGACAGCGCAATTAACCGGTACACCAACATGCCCGCCAGCCAGGCGATATCTTCCGGTGACAGAGTTTTACCGATATTTTCATCAAATAGGAGGCTGGCCGACGGCGGAAATTCGTCATCGCCCGCCCATAAGATTAACCTGACCGGCACGTTCGGTAGCAACCGGAATTCATATCCTACATCACCGGTATCAATCTGCCGACCATCGAGCAGCTTGCCGGCTCTTAAAAGACCTCCTACGTTTTTACCCAATATATTTTTTAACGGATCAATGGCACGCTTGACAAAAGCGCTGTAATAGAATGAAGCACCGGGAATCTCCCGATAAGAAACCCAGTTGCCGGTCAGTGGTGGGGGAGCCGGGGCTAACATGTAATGCAGGATCAGGATTTGCTCCTGAATCGGAATCTCTTTTTCAAGCTCGTCTTCATCCTCAAATTCCAGCTCAGGGAAACCGATGCAATACACCCGGTTGAGAAAGGCAACCCGATATTGCTTAAACTCGTTTGCTTCAATCCCGGTTCGCCGTAAAATCGATTCAAATGATTCGGTTGCAAGCCTTTCGATCGCTAATTTTCTCGCATTTTTGTAATCATCTATGCGGGGCATGGCGTTTCGATTTCAAAAAAGTTAAAGTATATTAAATAATTATAATTATTATACTTTTTAGCTGTTCGCTAACTGTTTGTTGTCCTTGGTTCGTTGTCCGTTGGAAAACCGCAATTCGACGCCGAGGTTAAATCTCTTTAACAACGGACAACGGACAACCAAACGACGGACAATCAAACAAAAAGCCCCACCCGTAACCGGGGGAGGCTTTTAATTGTGCAATAAATGTGTAGATCTATGCTGATTCCTAAATTTCGAGCCAGGAATCCGAGTACAACGTTTTGCCAAGGATCACATTGACGGTTTTGGCATAATTGCGCATCTCCTCCGACAGTGAATTCATATCCGGTTCGCTGCCGTCCAGCATCCCGTAAATCAGGTCAACAATATCCTGCCGCTTGCCCTTGGCGATATCAATCAGGGTGTCATCCCGCGGATCCGCAATGACGGAGTACATCCCGTTTTTTTCCAGCATTACCATAAAGGTCTGGTTGAGAATCGGGCGCAAATGATCCGGGGGGCCGTTGGAGATATTTGAGAGCCCGCAGGTACTTTTTGCTTCCGGCGCAATTTCCGGTAACATGGCTTGAAAGGACATCAAACTTATCGACTGCGGCTGCTGAATATTTACGGGGGTAACGATTCCGTCGACCCAGATTTTTTCGTTGGGGATACCGGCTTCATTGGCAAAATAAAGCAGTTCGACGCACAGCGCGGCCCGCTCATTTTCATCCCGCGGCAACCCTTCCGGCCCCCACATCAAGGCAATAAAGTCAGCATTGTGCTCTGCAGCGATCGGAACCATTCTCTCGTAACGTTCGGGACGGACCATAATCGAATTGACCAGCGGCGGCCGGGGGGTTTCCTTGTAAACCTTGAGGGCGGCCTCAATCGCGTCGATATTGGACGTATCCAATGCCAGCGGCACATCCGGGACAACTTCCTGAACGGTTTGCACGACCCAAGGCATCAGTTCGTGGCCGTCTTTTTTAGCCGGACCGAGATTAATGTCAATGTAATCCATCCCTTTTTCCTTTTGGAAAAGGGCTTCCTCCTGGATCGGCTGGGGATCCCTTTCCTTAAAGGCGGCGCCGATCTTCTTCGATATGACGTTTAAGCTTTCTCCGATTAAATACATACGCCCTCCCTCCCACAAGTCAGGGGCTTCGCCCCAATTGGAATGCTGGAATGGCCTACTCCGCCGAAGTAGCTTCGGCTGCGAAGGCTGGACTGGAATAATGGAAAAATGGGCTCTAACCTCCGCTCAGTAGAGCCGATAATTCAGAAAGGATATCGGATTGTTTGGTTAATAGCAATAATCACTTTAACGATAAATTGAAAATTGATGATCTCCTTTAAAAAACCATTGTTGCATCCTTTAACCATTCCACTATTCCATCTAATTTTATCTCGCTTTAAGAAATCCCGGGATATGGGCTGCTTCTCTGGGTCCAACGGTAATCTTCCAACCCGGCAGCTCCTCCTCAACATCTCCGGCAATCGCCGCAGCGTAACCCGGAATGATGAGCTCCTGGTTTTTGACCTTGTCGGCGATTCCGGATTTTTTGACAAAAACGCCGACATCATCACCGGCAAATTTACCGGCAGCCCAGGCGGTCATTACCGAAAGTCCTTCGGAATCCTTGATCAGCAACCAGGACGGAACGCGGCTGCCCTCAATTTCACCGGAAACAATAAAATAAGTCAATGCAAAATTGGTGGTCACCAGCACCGGAGAGTTTTCATCCGGGTTATTGATTTCATAAATGCCTTCGGTCACCGTCATCGGCCGCTGAGGATCGGTAAAAATGTTTAAGCGCTGCAGCAGAAGCGGAAACAGGCTTTCACCGCTAAAATCCGAAAGAACGACGATGCCGCCGTATTTGGCAATAAACGTTGAGGCAATCAAGGTTTCCATATCCAGATTGGACGCCATCTCACATGGAAACGTGATGGTGGGAAAGCCGACCGCGCGATTCACATCTTTTAAAGCCGCGCGCCGGATCGCCACCTGATCCTTATGCGCCTGTTTAATTTCCCTGGAACCCGGATCCAGCACAATGTCCTTAATGCCCATCTGGGTGAGTTTTTCGGTCAGCGGCACCAGCGCTTCCACCGAATCGGCCCGTACAGCCAGGGGTAAATCTTTTTCCTTAGCCAGCGCACCGAACTGATCCACATTGTTGTCGGAGGCCGCATACATCAATGGTCGCTTGAATCCGCAAACATCGACGGCCGCCTTCATCAACCCGGGATCTTCGGTCATCAGCACCAGATTGAACTCAGAGGTTTCGGCAATTTGTTTAGCCGCATTGGCAAAAGCACTCTGGTCACCGTTGACGTCTTTGAGCGCCACCAGTTCCGGCCGAAGGTTGAGCCCGACCCGTTCAAACTGCAATGCATTCCAGGCCTTTAATTTGGTTTCCAGATCCGCCTGTGCAATGTCGGATCCCACCAGGGCGGCCAGTAGGGTCGGATTGTAAAACGTCTTTTCATGCCGATATTGAACCGTTTCCCCGCCCGCAGTGGCAGCCCGCACACCCTTTCCGATTGCCACCGGACGGATCGGCGGTGCCGAGGCTTCTGCCAGCTGGGCACGGGCCTCATCGGAAACATACGGGCAGGCGTCCAATTCCGCCTTGCCCGAAGCCAGGTTCATCGCGAATGCCAGGCAGGTCGGAACCCCGCACTCTTTGCAGTTGGTTTTCGGCAACAATTTGAAAATCTGAATACCGGTTAATGCCATCTTTATCTCCTTCTCTACGAGTCGCGTGTTTCGGGTTCCGGGTTCTGATTGCGAGTTGCTTCATTTCTTTTAACACGCAACCCGCAAACCCGTAACTGATTTTTTATCCTTTAATCAACGGATCCATATCCAGCGCCGGATGTTTTTTCTCCTGCAGGAAAGGCAGAATTTCTTCCTCGGTAACACCGACGGTTTCATCGGCGATGCGGTCGATCAGATCCGGCATGCCGACTTCTTCACCGCGTCTGATCAGACGTTCACGGATTTCCTCTTTGAGGCTCTTGGGCATCCACACCATGCGCTTGATGCCGCCGTCACCGAGAATGAATTTGCGCTGGGTAATATTGAATTTGGAATGCCCGACAAATCCCGGAGAAGATGCTCCGCCTCCCATGACCCCTGCCAGAGTGGTAAATTTCATACCACAGGGCGTCTCCCCGCTGTAATCGCGGTTTACGGTCATGATACCGTTGCATTGCGGCAACATGGCGGCAATACATTCACAGCAGCCGCAGGTGGTCATGGGGTCATAGACCATGGAATAAAAGTTGTAATGACTGACCGCCCCGCGGGAGGCTTTTTGAACAAATTCGTTGACGCCTTTCCACTGACCCAGGACCGGATCCAGGCATTCGCCTTTTTCAATCGGCTGGTTGGGCCCGGTGGGGTTGATTTCATAAGATGCCTTGCAATCCATCCAGTTATAGGCGCCGCAAAGCCCGGTCCGTTCTGGGCTGACGGTACACACGTGGTTGGGGGCAAAGGACTGTCACAGCGTGCAGGAGTAATCGATCTCCACATCCTCATCGGTCATTTTCTCAA
>JARRJQ010000144.1:0-12150 GCA_037388985.1 Desulfobacterales bacterium
TTCTTGCGCAGATGAATAAACCGGAGGCAGCTAAAGTTCTGGACCTGTTGGCCGCACTCTCACATCAGACAAATATGTCTCTGGGTTGCTATTGCGAAAATCAAAATAGATGTCATAGAGCTATTCTGAAAGACTTGCTTAGAGCGCGAGGCGCCAGCCTGCTTGACTGAGTGAAGGAATCTCGGCTATCTGCCGCTTTCATCGGAGCTCCATATCAGGTATCATAGCTGAACTTTTTTTATTTTTCAGTCCTAAAATTTTTTTGATTTATTTTCATAAAAACATTGACCTACTATATGTTGTATATTATAATAAGCTACCATACAATAGGTCGAGTGTCGGTTTCTTCAAGCAGGCAATTTGAGAGACCCAACTAAAAATCCATTTTAAGGAGGATGCCATGCCAACTGCAAAGAAAAAAAGAACAGCTAAGAAAACCACCGCAAAGAAAAAAACGGCTGCTAAAAAGAAACCAGCTGCCAAAAAGAAAACAGCTGCTAAAAAAACGGCTGCCAAAAAGAAAACAGCTGCTAAAAAGAAACCAGCTGCTAAAAAGAAAACGACTGCCAGAAAGAAACCAGCTGCTAAAAAGAAAACGACTGCCAGAAAAAAGAAGTAACCAACGTATACCCCCCTCGCTTTAAAAACAAAGAGGCAATGATCATTTAAAATGCTTTATCCCGATCATTGCCTCTTTGTTTTCCTAAAAGCCATCTCAAAAATGCATCTAACACTCAATAGCTGCGTTAAAAGCCTCCTTAAAATGCTCACATACTTTTAACACGTATGCTGCGCTTTTGCGCTTGTCCCGCCATAGCCCGGCAATTGCAAAAGGGCGACGGCGGATCGGCTTTTGCCTGGTTCTTGAGCGTTATCTACTATTTTTGAGATGGCTTGTAAAAACCGGGGATAAAATGCTCGCTAGCCAAGATTATGCTTTTCCTTCAGGATTTTTGACAAACGGTTAATCAAGGCAAATGCGTTTTCGACCGTTTTTTCCTTATCCGGATTGACCAGGCAACAGGTTGCCGGAGAAAGCAGAGAGCGGGCCAGCAAGTGTTCGAGCTCAATTCCTTTTTTAGTCAGGTTTTTCCAGACATTCTCCAAGTGAACGATCAACGAGTCCATGTTTTCTTTTTCAAAGAATTCAGTTCCGGTCGGCACAATTCCCCAGACAAGCACACCTCCTTTTTCGATAAACCGTTTAATTGATGCGGCATAGGAAGAAAAAATTTCGGCGTTGGTGTAAATATCCATAGACAAAACATCCAGCTCCAATTGCAGCAAAAAATCCCAGTCCGGGTTGCCGCAAAGATGAATACCGCGCGGTCTGTCGATCATGGAGAAAAACAGCTCAAGATCTTCTTTGGCCTTCACATCCCCGTAGCCGGCCATTGCCGAAAACAGAAACTGCAGTCCGGGCTCATCAATGAACATAAATGCTTTTGGGTTTAGCATTTTCAGGCGATTGAGCTGTGCATTTACCCGTCTGGCCAAAAACTCAAACATGAAGGGGCGCACTGTGTCCTCAAACAGTATCGGGCGTTCATCCTGATCCAAAATATTGAATCCGAAACTGATCGGACCTTCCAGCTGGCCTCGAATGGCCGCGCGGTCCGACAGATTCATCGATAAAAATTGATGATATACAGCCGAGTAGTTTTCGCTGATATCCAGGTACTGCGGATCGTCAAAATGGGCCATGATCTCTTCGAGTTCATTGATGAATTTATCCATTGAAAATCTCAGGGTTCGTTTTTGTACATCCAGGAGGATGCCCGGGAAGTGCTCTGCTGCCTGCACATACATATCTTCATAGTAACTGAAATTGGGCAGCTGGGGCCAGAAAGGAACATCCAGGGATAATGCGGTCTGCAGGGCGCGCTCAACATCAGTATGCGGCATAACAGCCATGGCTGTGGTCAATAGATTGCCTGGAATACTCAATTGCATTTCCTTTCATTAGAACCCGAAATCGACGCCACTTGTACCTATCTTTTTCAATCCACTCTAGTGTGCCGTCCCAGAAATAATTTACAAAATTAGAGCCGGCCATGTCATTTCCTGCAAAGGCGATCTGAATTCTAAGTTGCCTGTGTCCCGATATTTGGAATTCGTCTCCGGATATGAGTTGATTCCAATAATTCGGTGCCCATCATTCCAAATATCGGGCCACGGCGCAACTCGTGGGTAAATCATCGGCAGATCGCCTTTGCAGAAAATCACATGCCCGTCTGGCAGCGAATGAGATTCGGGCAATTTTGTAAATTATTTCTGGGACACGATACTAGACAATATCAAAAAAACAAAAAAGGCAAACAGCTTTGCGCTGAAGCCCTTCTTACGGCTAACTTATTCGGTTAAGCGTTTTCTGTCTGTCGGTCAGAACAGGGTTACAACTTCCTCAGGTGCGGTTTTCGTATTCCTTTATGATTTGTTCAACTTCATCTTCGATAAACCTTGCAAGAGATTCGGCCTGTTGCGGTGTCATAGTCGGAATGTCATCAGCCAGGTTGATCAATTTCTCATTTGCAATGCCGGTGGTTTTGTTGACCAGAAACAAATCAACTTCACCGTCTCCGATAATATATCCGCAACCGCCGGCAACTCCCATAAATTCATCGTTCAGAAAAATTGGCACCGCAATTTTCATCAACCCGGCATCGCATTCCGCAATGACCGCCCGACGCGTTTGTTTCGCCTGAGCAGCAATATTTTGATGCGCTGTGGCGCAAATATAGGTCTGGCCTTTTTCATCGGCTTTGATCGCCGGGCAGAGTTTGTTCGCCCATTTTTTAAAGTCGGTAATGCGCACGCCATCGACGTCAAATACCGAAGCATTCAAACCGGAACGTGCATTGATTTTTTGCTCGAGTTTAATCCATTGTTCTAAGGTTGCAATGTCTGTGAGTTTCATTTGAGTTCCTCTTGCGAATCACTTGGCTTAGCGACAATCCTGGGAAGGGTGATCTTAAAGCTTGATCCCTGCCCGGGCTTGGATTTAACGCTTATCCGGCCTCCATGCTGATCAATGATTCTGTCGGCGATAAAAAGTCCCAGGCCCGTTCCCTTATCGCCTTTAGATGAATAAAACAAGGTAAATAAACTTTCACGGGTCTCCCGGTCCATGCCGATTCCATTGTCTTTTACTTCGAAAATAATCTGTTCTTTGTCCGGTTGAACATTAAAAACGATCCGATGAGGTCTTTGGACTTTGTGTTCGATGCAGGCATCCAATGCGTTTTCCAAAATATTGATCAACGCCAGGCGCATCACGCCGGAATCGATTTCAAACTCTCCCAGGGGGGTCTCGAAGTTATAGACAAATTCAATGCCCTGGGCTTTTATCTTGGGTTCAACCATCGAAGTCACCTCATCGACGAAACTGAGCACATCGACCCGATCACATTTCAGTTCTCTTTCCTTGGCAAAAAACAGAATATCATGAACCAACTTGCGGATACGGTTGACAATAGCTTTTACATCTTCCCAGCCCTCCTTTACCCTTTCCGGTTTTTCTTTATCAAGGCCGGTATCCACGAGATACATCCCGCCATCCAGCCCCGCCAGCAGACTTTTGATACCGTGGGATATTGAGCCCATTTTTAAACCCAGTGATGAAAGACGATCCTGGAGTGCGCGAATCTGAGTGATGTTGGTAGCCATCTCCATCACATGGGTGATGTCGCCGGTGGCATCTCTCAAGGCAGCGGTCCAGATCAGCAGATTATACTGCTCGCCGCCTTTTGATGTGACCACCATCTCCGCCTGGTGGGATTGCCCGTCTTCGAATGTTTTGGCAACCGGGCAGTTGGCGCATGGCTCATCCCGCTGCTTATAAGCCGCATAACAAAATGCGCCGTGTTGCACATCAAAATCTTCTTTAAAACGCCGGTTGGTTGCTGTCAGTCTGAATTTCCTATCCTGCACCGAGATATAACAGGGAACTTCATCGAACAGCTGCTGATAAAGTTGCTGGGTGCGTTGCAACTGTTCCTGCAGTCGCTTAACTTCGCTAATATCAGCCGATATTTCCACAACCAGCTCCACATCACCGTCCTGATTGCGAATGGGAGCCGTATGGACAACGACTTGGGCGCTATCGCCGGTTAAGGTTTTAACAGCGGCTTTGATGCGCTGGCCTTTTCCGCTTTTAAAGGTTTGCCCGGCGGGGCATTTAAGCTGAGTGCCGGCTGGGCCCCTATACACTTCCCAGCTGTTGCAACTGACTTTATCTCCCAGACGTTCTTTATAAAGCGGATTCACCGCAACAATCTTCAACTCCCGATTGTGAACCGAAACAAAACAGGGCATTTCGTTGAAATAGGTTAAGCCGCCCTCCAGAGCTCCGGCAATATCGCGCATGGCCGAAGACAAACCCTCAACCGCCTGACCGACTGCAGCCTGTCGCTCAATTTCGATCAGCTTGGCCGATTTCTCGCGTACCAATGACTCGAGGTTTGCGGTATATTCCCGCAGCTTCCGGCGCATGCGGATCTTCTCATGGGCGCGATTCAGTGCAATTTCCAAGACATCATCGTTGATCGGCTTGGTGACAAAATCAATCGCCTGATACTTGAGGCTTTTGATGGCCAGCTCCATATCCCCGTGGCCACTGATCATAATCACTTCGGTATCGGGGTTGTGGCGCTTTATTCTTTGCAGAAGTTCGATACCGTCCATACCGGGCATTTTAATATCGGTAAGGACGATGGGCGGGGCTTCTCTTCGGAAGATTTCAAAGGCCTGCTCACCACTTTCGGCGGTAAACACCTGATACCCGCTGTCGGATAACGATATGGCGAGGACCCTGCGGATGCCTTCTTCGTCATCGACGAGCAACAGTTTTCTATCCATAGCTAATAATCATAAAGAGCAAAACTGATGTCTTTATTTTCAGGTATCGGGTGTCAGGTGTCAGGAAGGCAATGACCGAGGGCAAAAAGTCTGCCTTTTGTCTGTGGACATCGACTCGCCGAAGCCCTTCGGCCGCTCAGCGTCGAACGGCTCGTCACAAGCTTTTTTCTTCCTTCCATTTGCAGTTACTGACACCTGAAACCTGACACCTATTTTGTTGAGAAAGAAGATTGATAAGAGCAGACCGTATTTCGAAAATTACTTGCAGCAGGCAACCCTAGCCGATTGTATTTTTAACGATTCCGACGAGTTTCTCCGGATCAAAAGGCTTTTTGACATACGCCACCGCATCTTTAATAGCATGGTCGCCATCGATCCCGCTGACCACAATAACCGGAAGATCTTTAAATTTCTTGTCTTTTCTGAGTTTACGGTAAAACCGGGGGCCCCACTCACCCGGCATCTGCAAATCAAGACAGATCAGATCCGGTTTTTCTGTTTTGACAACCTCCAGGCCTTCCATGCTGCTGGTGGCGCTGCAGGTCGCATAACCGTTATCACTAAAAACAGCCGAAAGATATCTGACGACCACCGGGTCATCGTCAATGATCAGAATCTTTTTAGACATGACTTTCCTCTCTTTCGGAGTTAATTGTTATTCGTTATCAGAATTTGATGATTCGTTTGCAATTGCAATCGATTGAATTCCTTTTGAACATTGAACCAATAACAAATAACCAATAACGACTTTAATTTTTTCGGACATGACACGTACCGCACATAATCGGCCCCTGTTTCTTTGCCAGGTGGCATCCTTTGCAGTTCAAATGGAAGGCCTTTCTCAAACCGGGTTGATTCCCGACGTCTTTTAATTCATGGCAATCTGAGCAGCTTTCGTCTTCGGAAGATTCATCTTCCACTTTTTTCCCGTCTTCATCATAGACATGATGGCATTCATTGCATTCTTCTATGTGAGCCTTTTCGTTGTGCGCATCATGTTGAAAAACAGCAGGGGGACGCTGTCTTTTTAAAAACCCGATGTCATCCACCACCTCCATATCTTCCTGAGCGAATGCCGGTACCACCAAAACACCAATGAGCAAGGGAGCAATCAGCAGCAATAGGCCTTTTTTCATCTTATGGTCTCCATATATTGTAAGGATGAACCGGTTTAGCATCACCTTTCAGGGTCCAGAATCCAGGATTTGGTCAATAAGGTTTCAGGTGTCAGCCCTGCCAGTTCTGACACCTGGCACCCGAAACCTGACACTTTTGGCCTACCCCTGAACCTTGTGCTATGCCGGTTTTTCCATCACCGCATACAGTATATCACTGATAAATTTAATATCAAAGCCAAGCCCATAATAGTGGTTGATATCTTCAAGGCCGCTGTGGCAATTATGGCAGGGGGCAATCAGCACCTTGGCGCCTTTGGCCTTGACCGCGAACAGTTGCTCCGCCTTAACACGGTTGCCCTCGATACGTTTTGATTTGTAAGGCGGGCCGCAGTTGATCACGCCGCCCCCGGCACAACAGCAGTAATTGTATTCTCGGTTGGGCTGCATCTCGATGAGTTTTTCACAGGCGGCATTGACCACGTAACGCGCTTTTTCGGCCAATCCGGCACCTCTGACGACGTTGCACGGATCATGAAGGGTGACGGGTTCTTCGAATTTTTTGGCGATCTTGATTTTGCCGCTTTTGATCAATTCATAATAAAAATCGATGGCATGCACGATGGGAATGGGGGGCATGCGCCACCCCAGCCAGCGGTTGCCCATATCATATACCGAGCGAAATGCATGGCCGCATTCGCCCATCACGATCCTTTTAACCCGCAGCCTGGCGGCTGTTTCAAAATGAGCGCGCTTGATGCGGCCCATGATTTCATTATCTCCGGTATACATGGCCATGTCGCTGTTATCCCAACCTGGGGTTGCCGGCATGGTCCAGTCCACCCCGGCCACATCCATGATAACCGCCATCTGGTATATCAGCTGGGCTTGAAATTTAGGCTCCGGTCCGATGACCGAATACATGATATCAGCCCCTTCTTTTTCAAGAGGAATGCGCAACTTAGGTATCTCAGCCTGAGCTTCCTCTTCCTGCCATTGCAAAGTATCAATCCACTCGTCATCTTTAACCCACATCTGGTTCATGGTCGCCGCATGGCTGTGAGCGGTATCCTGGATATACTGAGGGGTCACGCCCAGCAGATGACAGATCCTGCGCACAGTAAGTATCATATAGGCAATGTCGATACCGAAGGGACAATACATGGCGCAGCGTTTACAGGCATTGCATTCCGTTGATGCAATCATCTTTATCATGGGAGAGATAGTAGTGGCAGGCTTCGGAGCAAAGACCGCAGTGAATACAGGTCTCGATATAGGCTTTGAGTCGGGCGCCGGATTCACCTTTTAAAACCTTATTGATCACTTTTTCAATCCGCTCCGGGGTAAGGTTCCGCGCACCGATTTCCAAACCTTCATCGAGTATTTTCTTTAAAATTTTTTCGGCAGTCTCAGCCATAATTTAATTTCCTTTTCTTATCAATCAGGTTCAGTTGAACCGCAGAACACCGAATCCGCCGGAGGCGGAAATATCGAAGTAATGATAAATCAGAAAAATCCAACACATCTGCGGTTCGATATTCCTTGTTGGATATTGGATATTCATCTTCTTAATTACCAATCTTTTGCATGCCGGATCCCCCCGAACTCCGAACCCATATACGCCCGGGTTAGCGGCGCAAAGAGCATATGGCTCAAGCGGGTAAAGGGAATGGCTACCAGCATGACCTCCCCGGAAAGGACATGGAGGAGCATAAAGATTTGATATTCGAACCACTGGTAATAGGCTAAAAAGCCCGTAACAAAAGGTGCCGCAATAATCGCCAGCATGATATAATCCGAAGCAGAAGTGACATAATTGACCTCGGGGCTTACAAGGCGCCGCACAAGAAAAAACAGCGTCCACCAGCTCACATTCCAGGATTCATCGATAAGCGTAACATGGGCCAGCAAAAAAATCGGCGTCAACAGCAAACAAATATGGAAGGCAAAGGCAACCATGGTCAGAGCAGGGTGTTTTCGCATATTGTCGGTTGCAAATGGTGTGCTCCAATGAAGTATGGAACGCAGACTATATTTGAGGCTCATGTAGGAATAAATAAACTTTTCTTTCCGATGCACCAGGATGATCAGGCTGATGAGCCGGAAAAGGCTGCCGCCGAAAAAAATGATAAAGGCCACCCAGGCTAACGGACCGCTCACGAAAATGTATAAAGTGTCCATAATTTCCTCTTTTTTAGCTCAGAATATCACTAACCGGCATGACCTTGCGAATATACTTGCCGTCCTGTAAGGTCCGCAAAAGAAGTTTATCTCCTTCGGCATTGAATACCGGATCCCAGATCGCATCGCATTGTCGATCCCACAGCCGGTCATTTACGGCGATGCCGTATTTGCCTTTTCTTTCCATCTTCACCGCAACGGTGTCGCCGCCGGGGCTGAAGACCGGTTTCCAGGCCATATCGAAGGTGTTGTGCCAGACTCGGCCATCAACGGCGATCATCCATTTATCATCTTCCTTGGCCGTTGCCGCGATGTGGCTGTCACCCGCGCTGAACACCGCATCGGTTACCAGATCTTTAAAGGTCACCGACCAGGGTTTGCCATCAACAGCGATGGTCCACTTACCGAATTTGGGAGCAACGACAGCCGCCAGTTTGCTACCGCTTGGACTGTACATCACGTGCCAAAGCTGTATGAATTTGCGGTCCCAGAGGATCCGGCCGTCCTGGGCCAAATGCCATTTGCCATTTATTCTTACCGGCGCGACAACGGCATTTTTGTGCGGATGAAAAACCGGCTCCCACACGCAGCCAAACGTCTGCTCCCAGGGTTTACCGTCTACCGCAATTGTATAATCATAAAGGTTTAGCCTGACCTCGGCGGCCATGCTGCGGCCGTCCGGGCTGATGGCCGTTTTCCACACATTGACAAAGCGGGTATCCCAAGGTTTACCGTCCACTGCGGCGGTAAAGGTGCCAGCCTGAAACTTGTGGATTTCGCCTTCACCGAATTGCACAATTTGAACGGCTGCAGCGGTTTTGTCACCATCGGGACTCAGGGCGGGATTGGTTAGGTTGAAAAAGGTTTGTTCCCAGACAACATCATTGAGCGCCATGCCGTATGCCATATCCTGCTGAACGGCAACTGCAATGTTTTTGCCGTCGGGACTGAATATTGGATTCCATACATATCCGAACCGGTTTTCCCAGGGACTACCGTCTAAGGCCACGGTCCATTGTCCCGTTTCCGACACCAGGGCAAATAAACGGCCGTCGGGGACAAACTTCAGATTCCATATCCGATCAAAAGGCGTTTCCCACAGGTCACCGTTCATACAAACATTGAACTCGCCCTCCGCCAAATTAACGACAGCAGCTATTTTCTCGCCATTGGGGCTTACAGCAGGCTCCTCGACCCAGTTGAACCGATTTTGCCATTGTCCGATATCTGCAATTTCTTTGCTGCCGGGTTCCCAATCCCACTCACTTTTTGTAAGCATTCATCCTACTCCCGTGTTACTTGATTTGTTTTTATTTGCCGCTCGATGGAGCGCGACTATCGCCGATGGTAAGATATTATATCAAAAACAGGAGACTGATAGCCATCGGATCGAGAATATGCAACAAAATTCATCATTTAATGCATAATATTGCGTAAGATTTTAATCAAGTATATATTTTAAAAAATTTTTTCAAATGCAATGTGGATTCAATTTCTTTTTCAATCGGCACTTTTTCACCTTTTGCCGCGATCGACGGCCTAAACCCCGATGTCATGATCAAAAATGTCGCCAAACTGGCGGTATTTTACAAGCATCTCATTCATGCGCCTTTTTGAGACCGCTTTAGGCTAAGCTTTTGAATTTAATAATAAAACTAGCGCCTTTACCTTTACGGGAATATGCCCGAATGCTGCCTTTGAGATCCCGGATGATTCCGTAGCTGATAGAAAGTCCCAAACCGGTTCCCTGGCCCACCTTTTTGGTGGTAAAAAAGGGTTCAAATATCCGCTCAATAATTGAATCCGGAATACCCGGCCCCGTATCACTGATCGTAACGCTGAGCCATTGAGAGTCGGATTGTGTTTTCAGGGTAATTTGCTTTTCGCCTTTTCGATACATTTTCGATCGCCACTTTTCATCGATGGCATCCCGTGCATTGATTAATAAATTGATAAAGACCTGTTCCAGGCGGTCCGGATCGGCCAGAATCAACGGGAGATCGGGTTCAAGATCCCAGATCACCTCTATGCCCCTGACTTTTAACTGCTGGCCCAGAATGTCCAGCGCTTTTCTCAGCGTCTCGTTTACCTGCACCTTTTCCAGGGTGATATCCGACTGTCGGCCGAACTGACGCATATGGTTGATAATCTTTGTGGCGCGATCGATATGCGAATCGATCTCCTCGGACAGGGTCAACAGCACATCGTCGGCGATCTTTTCCTTTTTATGAATCTTTTTCATAAAAAAACGACTGGCCGTCTTGATCACCGAAAGGGGCTGATTGAGCTCATGCGCAACACCGGTGGCCATTTCGCCCAGGGTCGCCATTTTGCTGGCCTGAATAAGCTGCTGTTCGGTTTCGAGCCGCTGGGTAATATCGCTGGTGGTTACCAGATACACTTTTTCTCCCGGATATTCAGACGGCGATATCCTGATGTTGACGTAAAGGGTTTGGCCATTTTTGCCCAGATGTCCGGCCTGGTTTATAACGGAAGTCGTTTTTAGCAGGGTTTTATAATGATCCTGGTCTTCCGGTTTGAACAGCTCCAGAAATGATCGTTTGATAAGCTCGTCTTTTTTGTACCCATAGACGCTTTCAACACTGGTATTGCAATCCAGGATCTCAAGGCTTTCCATATCCAGGACAAAGACGGGATTCGGAATTACGCGGCATAGCAGTAATCACCGGGCTTTGGATTAAATTTTTCGTCAAATTCCCGGTTGTAGCGGATCAGTCTATAATTGCGGTCTTGAACGGTGATGATGCAGGGAACCCGTTCGAACAGGTTCTGGTATTCAAAGCGATGCTTGTTGAGTTCGGCCTGCTTTTCGCTGATTTCCCTCCCCATTTTGTCGATCGCAAAGGATAACCGGCCCATTTCATCAGCTTGATCCACAACAATTTTGCTTACATCGTCGCCATTGGCCATCAGGCGGGTTCCATTGATCATTTTCTTGATGGGTCGTTTCACAAATCGTAAGACAAAAAATAGGATCGCCGCCGATGTAACGACAAATAAAAAAACCGCAAAAGCCACCAGCCACGTTTTAAAAAGAGCAACCTCTTTATCGGTTTGCTTAAGCGAGATCACCAGATCCAAGGCGCCTAAAACCTTCTTGCCCGGCGGGTGGGCGTGACAGTCATTTGATGAGCACTGCGGCTCGCTGTAAATCGGGCTGATGATGCCCAAAAGTCGATAACCCTCGGCAGAGCTGAAGATACGCGTTCTTTCCGCAAGACTCAGCTTCACCAGGGGTGGGTTCGACCGGTGGCAGATGTAACAGGCCTCGGCTTTGATGTTGGTCATTTGATCCAATTCTACGGGCGTGTTTGAAAACTTTATCTCACCGTTTTTATTGTAAATGCGTATGTTTTCGAGATTCTTTTCTTTTGCAATGTTTGTTATAATCAGGGTAATATCATCCCTTAAATTATGCAGCATGGCATAATGGGTGCCGAGTTTGATGGTGTGCGATAGCCGATCCGCCTCAGCGAAGATGTCTTGCATCATTTCTTTTTGCTGATAATTGATATTGAAATAGGCCCAGATACCCAAGCTCAGCATCAGGATGAGGCCCACCAGCAAGATGAGCTTGGTTGCTATGCTTCTGCGAATGGCATTCACAAATCCGAGCATCAGTTCTTTCTCACCGTTGAAATAAAAATGCGCATGTCCCGCTCGTTGTCCGCAATAGGGATCTGCTTATTTTTCACCGTTGAGTTCCATCATTAGATATTTGCGGGCTGGAAGATTTTATCTCTGTCATTTTAAAAAATTTTTGGGTTATTACGGATCCACCGGCCGGCCGGCTCATTTCGAACCAATATAGCAGAATCTGCAAGCAGAAAAAAGGCTTACGGTTTCGAACGCTTTTGACTGGGGATTAGAAATCGGATATGATTATAGATATTGATTAAAGAATTCTTTCACCACGAAAACATCCCCTTTTAAACCTTTTTTTCTGTTTAAACGGTGTACTTTAGTGTTTTCGTGA
>JARRJQ010000145.1:0-7164 GCA_037388985.1 Desulfobacterales bacterium
TAGCCAGTGTCATGAAAATATGCTGCGGCAATTAACAGTTCTCTATCATGTTCGGAGATTTTCTCGGAGATTGCAATCCTGTTAGCAACCGCAACAACCCCTTTAATAGGATGAAGCGTATGATTGGAATCATGATATTTAATTCCGTCTGGCAACTCATCTCTAAACAACTCTCTTATATACTGATCCACGATTTTTAGCCGAGGTGTATGAGGCTTGTATTTTAGTTTCATATCAAAGCCTTGGACCGGTCGGGGTGCGAGGCAGCAAAAAGTGTTGCAGGTTATCTCCCTTCAGATACTAACTTCAGTGAGAAAGGAAAATTAGAACTTGAAGGGCACTCATCATGTCAACATCGACAGTAGCAGGGATTGAGAACGAGAATGAATTCGTTGTGAGAAGTCTAGCTTCAGCAAGTTTACAGCTGGCTATTTAATACCGTGAAACAAACATTTGTGTCAATATTGTATTTGTCTGGCAGATATCGCTGTTTTGCGTCAGTTTTGGATTGAGAATATCGAAACTTAGCCTAGAAGATCGATATCACTATTTGCCGTTGCCAAGGCAAGTAAATCTTAAATTTATTTATTATACAATCATCTCCGTTCACCGGGAAATTATATTAATCTAATTCCTATGTAAAAATATTTAAGTTTTAAGAGATATGTACCGATAAAATACAATGGATGGATAGCTAACACTTTGGATTTATAGCGGGCAGGCGATTAACGATGCAAGAGGTGGCAGAGGAATTGAGGCTTGTGCCCTTTGGAGTTCGCCGTTCAGAGGCCAAAGGCTTTCGAATCTTGCATCATCCTGAACTTAGCGGCAGATTAAAATGGCATAATTTCTGCCATTCTGGATAAAATTATTCTATCCGTCGAATTTTTGATGATTAAGCTAGACAACTTTTTAAGGATGAGCTGAACATGACAATGATAGAAAAATACAGTATTTTGTTCCGCTGGTGGTTATTCTTTGCGGTTGCCAGTTTGGGTACTGTGGCGCTTTACTTGTCAGGCGTCATACAAAAAGTCAACCAGGCAGATGTTACCAAAATCAGTTTTCTCATCTATGCCGTTTTTGCAATTTTTACTATACGCGCAGGCATAGACACATATCATCTGTGCAGGGAAGCTAAAGTCACCGAACCCCATATCTCCAAATATTACAAAAAAAGTGACATTGGTTGGTTCGTGAGTGACACGCTTCTGACTCTCGGAATGATCGGCACCGTGGCCGGCTTTATTTACATGTTGGACACAAGTTTTTCAAGGATGGACCCTCAGGATGTTATCAGTATGCAGGGCGTGTTGGCTAAAATGGGCGTCGGTATGAGCACGGCGTTATATACGACTGCCGCCGGTCTCGTCTGTAGTCTATTACTGAAACTGCAGATGTACAACTTGACGCATCACTTGGATTATCTTTCAGCAACTCTGGAGCAGAATGAGACCTCGTCGAATATATTATAACAATACAAGCTTTTTGGACCTGTTATTCAATACGCTGGTTGGTTTTGTTTTTTTGTTTATTGTCGCATTTTTGTTGATCAATCCGAGTATCAATAAAGCGGAGATCAAAACCCAAGCCGAATTCGTCATCACTGTTACATGGAACGACAACAGTCAAGACGATGTAGACACCTGGTTGGAAGATCCAGTCGGCAACGTGTTACACTTCAGACAAAAAGACGTTGGTCTGGCGCATTTGGACAGAGACGATCTTGGCAAAACTAACGACGTTATCACCCTAAATGACGGAAGCCGGGTGGAGTACCCCCATAACCAAGAGCTTACCACCATCAGAGGGTTTATCCCCGGAGAATGGGTGCTCAATATTCACATGTATAGTAAACGAGATTTAGATCCTACTCCGGTTGAAGTGCGCGTAGACAAACTCAATCCAAAAGTTCAAACACTTTTTTATAAAAAAATTTTAATGAAGACGAAATGGGAAGAAGTTACTGTAACCCGGTTTGTAATGACCAATCAGGGGGATATCATCAATTGGGATGAGCTTCCAAAGTCACTGATCAAGCACGCCGCACAGCCAAGCGTTGCCGGTGGTGTAGGTTGAACCGGGTTATGGGTTTGGCCTGTGTTAAAGGATTTTAAATGGATATGTGGTCTGGCTATATTGGTTTGTCAATTTCTTTTGTAATTATCTCTACAATTGTTTTATGGTTTTCGATACGCACACCGGGTTTTATCATTATTAAAGCAATGCTGATTCCTGCCACAGTTTGGTATGGTCTGGTATTATATTTTACTGTGCCGAATTTGATGGGCTGGCCAATATCACAATCGATTCCGGATAACAGTCATATTTTAGCCATCCGCATCAAGGAACCTAATCCGAAGTACAATGATCCGGGTGCCATCTATTTCTGGGTCGATATCAAACCGAATTCAAAAAGTTCCGAACAGACACTGCAAGCTCTGCTCAACCCGAAAAGTGTTTTTAGCTACAATAGTAAAAGCCAGCCGCGGGCATATCAACTGCCTTACAGCCGCAAGCTGCATAAAGCTATTGTGGAAGCTCAAAGAAAAGCGGAAGGAGTGCCGGGTGCTCAATTAAGAGCTAAGAAAGGTAATTCTAAACGAGGGCCGACAGGCAACGATGAAAGCAAAGCGGCCTTGGAGTTAGAGATCATTAATCCGATTCAGTCGTTGCCCAAATAAATTGTCTGTTGGTCCCTATGGGCATGTATATCAAAAGCAACCGGGCAAGCTTAACTCGCAGCCCCCGGGCGCCTCACAAATTTGCTTTTCCAATAATTGCTGCCCTTTTTATTTCCGGATTTCAAATCACCGATCCAATGATCACAAACTGTAGATTCGAGTCGCAGTACCGCTGAACATCATATCTTTTTCATCCTCCGAGAATTCTGCCACGATTTTCTTAAAAGCGTTCCAGAGCACGTGATAGGAAATTGAAAGTCTGTCTACCGGGTAGTTGCTTTCGAACATGCAGCGATTGGGACCAAAGCACTCTATGGTGTGAAGATAATATTCTTTCTGGGCGTTGACGAACTCGTCTGAGGTCGGCGGCACCGATCGCAGATGCCAGCCGAATCCATTATCCGGCATGGCCATACCGCCTAATTTGGCGTACACATTATCACATTTGGCTAACTCAGCGATATCCTTTTTCCATTCTTGAAAGACCTCGTCCCGCTTCTCCTCGTAAGGCCCGACACCTAAGGGCGTTCCAAAATGGTCCAGGATTATTACGGTATCGGGCGTTGCCTTGGCCAGATCGGTAAAGGATTTGATTTGATGATGATAATGCCATGACTCATAGGTAAGCCCCCGGCGTCCCAGCATTCTGACACCTTGTCTAAAGTCTTTCCGAGCGAAGAGATCTTTTTCTCCCAACCCAGGAATCATCAGTGCGTCTCGGTTTTCATCCCGCGCCCCGGCGTGGCGGATCCCCCTGAACAGACCACCTCCGGCTTCTTCGTGGGCGTCGAGGATCTCCTCAACCAGATCTCCCAACGTCAGATTGGCGTAAGAGACAATACCGGCGATTCTAGACTGATTTTCAGGGCCTTTTTGACTTTCCTCAGCGATTTCAGCTACAAATTCGGTTTCACCAACGGGTTTTAGGTGTTCAGGCCCGTTAGTCCGGTAACTTGCGTGGCACTGTATAAAGACTGTTTTTCTGACATTGTGCCCGGAACCGGTGTCCGCCCACAGGTCTTCCAGCATGTATTGAAACCATCTGATTCTTCGCCACAGGTGATGATGGGGATCGACGATTTCGCGCTCAGGATCAATGATTTCTTCTTTCACCTGATCGAGCCATTCTCTGCTGCCGGGATCATGATCTTTCATGCACTGCTCCTCTTTCTAGCATTTCATCGGAGCCAAGCTAAAAAACCTGCAGGCAGTCATTTCATGGCCATAGCTCACGAACTATCTGAATGCATGCTGAATAAGCAAGTTTTCTATATTTTGCACGCTGGGGCCCGCCGTCTGGATCAGTGACTAAAGGGTTACTAATTAATCACCGATCAAGATTTGACAACGATTTCACCCAGACACCGATTTCCCTCTTTTTCTTCTCTTTGGTCTCGAATCATCTAATGGGTCAATTCCATTTCCGGCGATCTATTTAGTAGGAACCGGGCAGTCCGCAGGCGATCAGCTCTTTAGTTGGAAACCGGTAGAAGACTTCAAATCCTTCGTCGGTGATCACACCACAATGCTCAATTTTTACTCCATCCTTAGCCCATCTGTCTCCAAGCCACGTAAAACAGGCCGCTTCGACAGCAAAGGTCATATTTTTCTCTAGTTTTTCACCGGGGAAATCACCCATAAAAATACCGCTGGCTCCGGCAACGGTTGGCCCCGGATCGCCCGAGCGGAGGCCGATCACGTGGGCCGTCGTGCCATAGAAGTACCTGCCCGGCTCGGGCCATTTGGGTAGGCGCCCCCACAGGCCCGGTGCATCTCCTTTTTTCAGCCAATTCTGCTGTACGTCGGCAGTGGTGATTCCGGGTTTCATCGACTCCGTTAGGGCCATCAATGCTTCATAAGCAATGTGGTACACTTCCTTCTGGAATTCAGTCGGCTTGTCTCCTACGCAGTAAGTGCGGTAGAAGCAAGTGCGGTAGCCCTGGAAGCTGACGCCGTTGATATCCAGAACGCACATGTCCCCCGGTCTGACGATTCTATCTGTGGGCATATTCGGTACGCCATAGCCCGATCTTTCCCCGGTACATACCACGAAGCTGGGTCCTTCCAATTCCTCCGCCCCCAACTTGTAGGCCGCGTTTGCCGCAATTCCTGCAATCTGAAACTCGGTGATGCCGGGCCGAAGCGCCTGGCACACCTCCCAATGGGCACTTTCGGTGATCGTACCGGCCATCCGCAGGCAATGGATCTCATCCTCGGTCTTGACCCGAATCGCATCGGACATGCATGTGTTGCCATCGACGATCTTAATTCCAGCCCGCTTGCAGGCTTCAAGCATGTTAACGCTGAGGATGTCGATACCGCATGGCATATCGAACACATCATGCTTCTTCAATAGGGTCTTGATCTCTTGCGCGGTCTCGTCGAAGTAAGCAGGCATAAATTCAGGGTTATCGGGCAGGCCCTGTATGAGCTGGTAAGCTTTGGATGTTTTCAACACCATTTTGCCTTCGAACCAGGGCATTCGGGGCCGCTCCCATTGGCCGTTCAAATGATCAATGGGAACATAGGGCAGGCCCTGGTCCCGAATCAGGAGAATAAACGTACCCAGCCTGCGCCTGGCATACTGGTGGAAGGAATAGTAGCCGCAGTAGCGATGGTAGTCATAGTCGTATAAAATCATTGCGCCCAGGCCGTGCTTTTTTAGCGCTGCCTGAGCTCTTGCCACCCTCTCGTTGCGCATGCGCTCCGGATTGTAAGGGCGGTACTCGTAATCGACTGCATAGGGTCCGTATTGCATAGTTTCCTCCTATTTATTAATGAATGAAAAACATATTTCTCCCAATCCATTTTTTTCAAGCGCTGATTGGGAACAACCTCCTTACAAATAATGCCTTCGTGGCCCTCCTTTATTCCAGGTTGAATTGATAGGAACCTGCTATTTTCCAGGCAGATTATCCAAAAATATGAGTTGTATATTGTAACCAATCACGCCTAATATAGGTAACCTCCATATAACTGACTGCCTAGCATCCAAATAGGTAAAACGGACTTTATTGTCAACAAGGTTTGTAGCTGCGCCTGATTTCTGTCGATATCGCCAATGAATCGGTGGATTTCAATTCCGAATTTTGTTTGCATATCCGGAGCATATCTGTAAGCCACCAGGATGATACCTAATTTGACGGATATCGGAGCTAAGGCCGGATTTTTGAAAAAGTTCCACATGACAGATGAATAGGTCAATGAATGGGGTATCTTTCATTTCATAATGATGTTGGGCAAACGAGGTGCTGATTCATCAAACCGCGTTGAGTACAAAATTGAAGGGAGATGTCGTTTTGAAAACCGGAGAAAATCAGAAACATGTTGTAGTGCTTTTAGGGAGCCCCCGCAAAAAGGGAAACAGCGCTGTTCTGGCCAGACAGATCATTTACGGTGTGGAATCCGTCGGCGCCAAAGTGGAGACGGTTTACTTAAATGGACTGAATATTAAGCCCTGTCAGGGGTGTTATGCCTGCAAGAAGAAAAACAGCACCGGCTGTGCTGTTGATGATGACATGCAGACTCTTTATCCGAAGTTGGTTGAATCAGATGCATGGATCATTGCCAGCCCGATATACTGGTTTAATATGTCGGCCCAGACTAAAATTTTTATGGACCGCTGTTTTGCCTTGTGGAATGAAAATCCAGAAATAAGTCGAATGAACAAAAAGCGAGTGGCTATAGCAATCAGCTATGGTGACAGCGATCCATTCAACTCGGGCTGTGTGAATGCCTTACGCAGCTTCCAGGATGCCTACCGTTACGCTGGAATGAAAATCGTCGGCATGGTTTACGGCAGCGCGGATGAACCTGGTGAGATTGCCTCAAATGCTGAGCTGATGGCTCAGGCCGAAGAACTAGGTAAAATGCTAGTCATGAATTAGTGTAATAGATAATAAAAAAGCGATGATATTAATGATATCTGAAGTCGGGTCAGCCTATGAATATGTTCGATAAATCACAAGTTGATGCCGGCAGAGGATAATGGCAAGCCATCTCAGGTATTGATCGGCCTTGTTTTTAGCATGGAGTCTCAACAAATGCAATTGGGCTGATTTTCTAATAAGGTGAAGAGAACAAAGGTGTCATGATAATTCTAGTGTTGTTTTTACTTCATAATTTGATATGATATATACTTAACTAAATGATGGCGCTATATAGAACAAAACAAGCCGACTAGTTAATAACTATAATTGGATGATAAAACTGACAACTTATAAGTAATTTAAATGAAAAGCAAAACAATACGTTTATTAATCATCTCTCAGGTTGCAATTGTTTTTCTCTTCCTTTGTTTAACAGTGGGAAATGAAATTATAGATATTCCTCATCATGTTTTTAATGATGCACCCACTCTGTATTCACAAAGATACGGTGAAATTATAATTGAGCTGGATGTTGTGATTGAAGAAGTAGCCATCAACGTCATGTCCTGATTCCCGCAGCGTGCGGACCGGATATATGGCACAGTTGGCAC
>JARRJQ010000146.1:0-23588 GCA_037388985.1 Desulfobacterales bacterium
CACAGAGCGCACAGACCTGCCCGCCATCGCCCGCCTGAGGCGGACTCAGGCGAGGCGGGCGGGGCACACAGAGAAAAAAATCATAAAATGGAGAAGGCAGTGCCGCGTATTTAAATTTGATCTTGGTGTTTGTGGTGGTAGAAAAACAAAAATGTATCTATTTTGAAGATTTCGAGTTTTCAATGTTTCGTGTTTTTGTGGGCAATTAGATTTTAGATGAAATCGGAAAATAAAAATAGAGAAATTGCCGATAGGATCATTGAGATCCTGCGGAGCGGATTACCGATTAACGCCGATACGCAGCATTACATCGATTCAACATTTTCAAATCCTTCCATCGACACACTTGAGGCGCTGGTTAAGGATGAAGCCAACTGCGAAACCGATTCGCTGGTAGCGCTGCTCTTTTTCCCGGATGAATCCGTGCAGCTGCAGCTGGAAGAAATGATCGATGCCGCTTGTTTTGAAAAAAACGACGAACGCGCCATTCAGGATATGGTCTGCACTCAATTAGTTCAAACCCGCATTTGTTTTCTCGACGGCCGAGGCTCATTTGAGATGGCGGTCAGCCCTTCAAATGTGGCGCAATTCATTGCGCATCTCAATTTGTCCAGGCCGCTGGATTCGAAACTGCGCTCAGCCATTGCCAAATACGTTGATCAAACGCTTCAGACCCGATGTAAAGTCCGGCTGCGAAACGCCAAGCCGATTTGTTCACCAACGCATATCTTGTTTCTGATCGATTTTTTTAAAAAACTGCGAACCGATCGCAATGAATTTTTGGACTGTTTTGACTTTATATTAGGCTTTTTAGATGAGCTCGAAGACAAGCCGGATATGTTTCAGGCACTGATGGCCAAAAAAAGATTCTATTTTTTGAGTTTGCAAAAGGCTAAAAATTTGGATATCCAGATGACCAAACACAATATGGAAACGCTGTTGTTGAAAGGCAGACGGGTAACTTATATCGATAAGGCCGATGCGCTTAAAAAAATCCGGATGATTGATCAAATCAGCCTGGCCGTTTTCGGCAATACCGAGTTTTTTGACTTGATGCCGGCCGAAGCGCAATCCATCAGCCTGGAAGGCAAAGCGGATATCGATAAATTCATTAAAGAATGGGGTTAAACACTTCGGATCAATTGAAAGAAAGGGTTTTGGGATTATGCGATGATGGTGATATTGATCTTTTTGGGTTCCCCGATAAATCGGGATTTACACTTCGTTCCAACCGGCTTGTCCGGCTCAGGTAATTGAGGATTTATTATGAAACCAACAGCCCCCAAACTGTTTTTCTATTCGTTTGTTTTGACCGCAATTGTGGTACTGGCTCCCCTGGGGCGCTTTCCGAATTTAAACACCGCAATCGCCAATATTCATCTATCGGTAGATCAGATCCTTGATCGAATCGAAAAGAAGTATACGAATTCAGAATTTTCAGCTGATTTTATCCAGAGATCCTATCTCAAAGCGATGGACATCATCGATCAGGCGTCCGGTAAGGTGTACATCAAATATCCCGGGAAGATGCGCTGGGAGTATGAAAAGCCGGACCGGCAAATTTTTATTACCGACGGAGAAAAGCTGTGGGTCTATCGCCCTGATGATAACCAGGTGCAGGTCGGCAAAGCCCCCTCTTTTTTCAGGGGCGGCAAAGGAGCCAGTTTTCTTTCCGACATCACCCTGATTCGACAAAAATTTGAACCTTTAATGTGGTGCAGATAATAACCATAGACCTCTACGGTGATGAAAACCGCATCGATCTGCTCGATTTTAAATTCGGCGTTCACCTGGATGATTCGCTATTCAGTTTCAAAATCCCGGAAGGGGCGGATGTGATTCAGATCGATGAGTAAAGGCGATTGCCGGGTTGGCCGGTTAGCCAGTTGAGCCTGTTTAGCCGGTTAAAACACGAAAATGCAAGCTTTCATTTTTTACCGGTAAACGGGCTAACGGGCTCAACCTTAATAAGGAGTGAGCATTTTGAATTGAATTGCAACACAGCCCTCGAGCAAAAAGATAGCGTTTTAAAGAGCATTAACAATTTCGTCCGGGATATCGGCATTTGTATAAACATTCTGAACATCGTCGCAATCCTCCAGCGACTCCATCAGCTTCACCATCTGCTCGGCTTCCTTGCCCTTCAAAAAAGTGGTTGATTGCGGCAGCATGGTCACCTCGGCCACCGTATAGGGAATGGAGGCGGAGTCGATCGCTGTTTTGACCTTCTCGAAATCTTCAAACGCCGTGATGACCTCATAATTACCGTCTGTCTCGCGAATATCCTCGGCACCGGCATCCAAAGCCGCTTCCATCAAAACGTCTTCACTTACCGCCTCGGCTTCAACCGCAATGTAGCCTTTTTTGGTAAACATCCAGGCCACACAGCCGCTTCCACCCAGGCTTCCACCGCTTTTGCCGAAAATATAACGAACGTCGGCTGCGGTTCGATTCCGGTTGTCCGTCAGCGATTCGACCAGAACGGCAGCCCCACCGGGACCATATCCCTCATAAATGGTTTCTTCGTAGCTCACGCCTTCAAGCTCGCCGGTTCCCTTTTTGATGGCCCGTTCGATATTATCTTTAGGCATGTTTTCATTCTTGGCGGCCAGAATGGCCGTTCTCAGCCTCGGGTTGGCATCTGCGTCGCCGCCGCCCATACGCGCAGCGACCGTAATTTCTTTGATCAGTTTGGTAAAGATCTTGCCCCGTTTGGCGTCCGTAGCCGCCTTTTTATGTTTGATGCTTGACCATTTGCTGTGACCCGACATATTTCCTCCTAAACCGGACACGCCAAAGCTAATTTGTCTTTGGTATTCGAATTTGTTTCGAACTTCGATTTTCGATATTCTGGTTTAATACATTATTTTGAAATTGCAATCGCTTTATCTGATCCCCTGAACCCCATGCCAATGATGTAAATCTCTTTACTTGCTTTTCGGCTGCTCCGGGGCTTGAAAATTTTATGGCCTTTGAATCGACTTTTGATCGAATCCGAAAATTGCTTGAATTCTTCTCCCTGAAAAATCTTACAGAAAAACGATCCGCCGGGTGCCAACACAATTTGGGCCATATTCAGAGCCGCCTCGCATAAACGATACGACCGGGCCGAATCCACATCTTTATTGCCGGTGGTCGCCGGTGCCATGTCGCTTAAAACGACATTGAAGCGCTTTCCCAAGCCCTCTTTTTCAATCCATGGAGCGTCAATCGTTAAAATATCGGCTTTCAGCGTTTTAACCTGGGCTGGCGTATTGATGGTCACCGCTTTTGGGTCAATGCCTAAAACCTCACCGCGGCTGCCGGTTAACTCGGCGGCATAAAGCAGCCAGGAACCCGGCGAACATCCCAGGTCAAGAACCCGGTCGCCTTTCCTGATTAAACGATATTTTATCTGAGCCTCTTTCAGCTTATAGATCGATCTGGCCGGATAATGTTCTTTTTTGGCTCGTTCCGTGTAATGATCCGCCCAGCGCTGATGTTTTTTTGAGCCGATACGCTTCATTATTCCGGGCTATAAGTTGTGCCTTAAGTGTTACGGGAAGCAGGCTGATTACCTGAAAAAAAGCAGTCTTTAAAGCTGTTCGGCAAAAACCCAACCGCCTCGCTTTTAATCAGTTAACCTAAATTTTCTTCTCTGTGCACTCTGTGTTCTCTGTGGTTACGATCGCCGAAACGATTGCCAGATCTACCGCCGGCTCGATCACCTTCACTCCGCCGGCCACATTCATAAAAATATCATACCCCATCAGGTGCATCCCGAGTTGTTTCTCCATAACCGCCGCCAGCAGGGCAACCCGATTGGAGTCGAGCCCCAGAATGGTTCGCCGCGGAGTTCCGAAACTGGTACTGCTGGCCAGCGCCTGGAGTTCAACCAGTATCGGGCGTGTGCCTTCCATACTGGCGGTAACCGCAGACCCCGCTGCATTCGCCGGCCGCTCTGATAAAAATACCGCTGACGGATTGGCCACTTCATCGAGGCCTTGATCCTTCATTTCAAAGACGCCGATTTCGTTGGTTGAGCCAAATCGGTTTTTAACCGCTCGCAGAATTCGAAAGATGTGGTTGCGGTCCCCTTCAAAATACATAACCGTGTCGACCATATGCTCCAACAATTTGGGGCCCGCAATGGCACCCTCTTTGGTTACATGACCGACCAAAAAAATCGGTATACCGGTCTTTTTGGCCATCAGCATCAGCCGCACCGTCGATTCCCGCACCTGGCTGACACTTCCAGGAGCCGAAGTCAGTTCAGCGCTATACATGGTTTGAATCGAATCAATCACCACGACCCGCGGCTGCACGGTTTGGATCATTGCCAGGATCGTATCAATTTCGACTTCGGCAACCACCATCAAATCTGGTGAAACGGTCATCAACCGTTGGCTGCGCAGCCGAATCTGCTGATTGGATTCCTCTCCGGATATGTACAAAACCCTGTGCCCCTGGTTAGCCAGCCCGTATAGCGCCTGCAACATCAGCGTTGATTTGCCGATTCCGGGATCCCCACCGACCAGCACCAGGGTACCGGGAACCAGACCGCCGCCAAGCACGCGGTCGAATTCTTGGATACCGGTTAAAAGGCGATCTTCTTTTTCAAGCTCAATGGTATCGATCGCCACCGGAGCTGTTTGTTGTGATGGTGATATCCTTGCCGCATTTCCAAAAGGCCCCACTGTCGCTCTCTCCTCCACAATGGAATCCCACGTCCCGCAATCCGGGCACTTTCCCATCCATTTGGGGGTCTGGTAGCCGCAGGCTTGACAGCAGTAAATAATTTTAGCGCTTTTTTTCACAATAGAAAAATACCCGTAAATATGCTATTATTTAAATTGAGTGTAACGCTTAAATATCATGAGAGATCGATGCAATCAAGCAGGTTCTACCAAACCGGGCGAACGCGCGTTTCAATGACTTGAGACCATACCGAAGGTTTTTCTATGTTACATCCCTGTAAATTGGACACGAAACGGACGATTTTTACCATCGGCATGCTGGTCGTCGCATGTTTGATTTCAAGCGTATCCCGGGCGACCGTCGAACCCAACGGTAAGCCCTTTTCATCAATTGAAAAGAAGCTGATAGCCGATGGATTTGATCCGATAAAAATAAAGAGGCTGTATGATAAGCCGGATGTCATTTTCGAAGCCGATGGTGTCGCATTGCTTTTTACATACCGGGAAGCTCGGGTTGATTACGCTCAGTTCACCAATAAATGGTCTATCGACAAAGCCCGACAATACATGCAAAAATACCAAGCCGCGCTTGCCCGCGTAGAAGAACAATACCGCGTCGATAAAAAAGTCATCACCGCAATCTTGCTGGTCGAAACAGGCCTGGGCGCTTCGCTGGGAACACGGTCGACTTTAAACACGCTTTCCACCCTGGCCGCACTGAGGGACCCGGCAGTGCGCAACAGGTTCTGGGATTTGATGCCGGATTCAAAAAAATTTTCAAGAAAAAAATTTGAAAAGAAGGAGGCGTTTCGATCAAAATGCCTACGGCAGGGACGGTGACGATGACGGAATGGTCGATATGCTCAATCACACCGACGCGATGGCCAGTGTCGCGAATTTTCTCAAAAGCCACGGGTGGCGTCCGGGTCAAAACCGCAAAAAGGCCGAAAAAATTATTCATTACTATAACCACAGCACCTATTACGTAAACACCATCCTCAAAATCGCCAAGCTGCTGAAAATCTGACACCTTGATTTTGCATGAGCCCTATTGAATCCCCTACGGGGGCCGCCTATGGCGGCATTCAACAGGGCGAGGTGGAGAATTGCATCGGCTGGGCACTAGAAGCCATCTCAAAAATAGGATTTTGGTTCCAGATCGCGGCGGGGCCGAGTTTAAAACCGCAGGCAACCCGCGGGTTGTCGAGGATTTGAAACGAGGCACCAACAAAGATATGGGGCCAAAAGACATTTTTGAGATTGCTTCTAAATAAATTAATTGCCTCTCATGTATTTTCATGCCAGATTAAGGTAACATGACGTTAAAACTGTTGGGCATATTTTTAGCTTTGTGCGTTCCGTTTTTTATCGCCACCGTCTGGGCGATCATCGATGTGGCTCAGAAGGATTTTGAAACCGTGGGCCAAAAAGCGCTGTGGTGGGTGGTTGCATCGGTTCCTTTTGCCGGTTTTATTGTGTATTTGATATTTGGGTTTCGTAAAGGGAAGAAAATCAACTAATAACGAACCACTGACAACGGACATTTCGATGATCCTTTTAATTTTGAATTGACATTTAATCAGGTTTTTATATATTTAGATCACCCAGAAATCGCCTGACGGTCCCATCGTCTAACGGTTAGGACGCCGGCCTCTCACGCCGGTAATACGGGTTCGAATCCCGTTGGGATCACCAGCCTTCACTTGGAGCGCAGCGTAAAGTTAAGGCTGCCGCGGCTTAGCTCGCAGAGCGAAGACGGGCCTTCTTTCAAAATCTGTTTGAGCGCTCCAAGCTGCGGCTCGGCACACCATCCTTCGCTCGCAGCTTCCTCCTTTCCATCCTCCGTAGCAGGCTACTGCGGAGGACGGGCGTTGAAACTTCCTGCTTCGCTTGCAGCTTCGCAGGACATAACGGAGGACAAGTCGCATGGCAGGCTAAATTTCCCTTTCAGCCCTCATAAAAAATCCAGGAAACAGATCGCCTCATGGCCGGGCGTTTTTTAATTTAAAAACCCAAATGTCTTGACTTCGACAGGCTTTTATAATACGGTTTTAACGATACGTAATTAACGAATCGTAGAAAACGTATTAAAAAGGGGATGTTTATGGAAAACCCTTTTAGATATGGCGGTGTGGTTAGCGGGCCCTTTTTTGCCGACCGCCGAAGCGAGCTAAAAGAGCTCAAACGAGAGATGGCAAACCTCAACCATGTGTTTTTAGTGTCCCCTCGCAGATTCGGCAAAACGTGTTTGCTTTTGAATCTTGTCGAAACGCTCAAGCATGACGCGATGGCCTGCACATATATCGACCTGAATGCATTTCCCGACATCAGAAGCTTCGCTGGTTCTTTAGCGGGCCTCACAACCGGGGCTCTCGAAACGAACACGGATAAACTCCTGAAAATATTTTCCGGATTTCAGAAGCTCCGTCCGAAAGTGAGTGTGGAACCGGACGGAAGCATTAGCGCCGGCTTGGAGCTTGCGGTTGGGGAAAAGGATTCGCTGCCGGCTCTTCTTGAGGGGATGGATCACGCCGAAAGGCTGGCCATTAAAAAGAATAAGTTAGGACGAATCATGGAGTTGGGACCCATAAAAAGAAATACTTATATCGACTTTATCTTAGGCTGGCTGAACAAGGGCGGTTTCACGATAAAGGATAAGGATTTGCAGCGGGTTTTTGAAATCGGAAAGGATGTACCATACAATATTCAACGCCTGTGCAATGTCATGTGGAATCATGCCGGGGGAAAAAAAGTGATTCAACCGGCATTGATTGATGAATTGCCGGTAGTTATCGCCCGGCAGGATTCACCGCATTATGAAATGCTCTGGCGTTCGGCCTCTCAACTTCAGAAGATGTTGCTGATCGCCTTGAGCAAAGATCAGACAGCAAAGCCATTCTCAAAGGATTTTCAGCTAAAGCACGGCCTCGGCCCCTCATCTTCCATCAAAGCATCTCTTGATTCTTTGTTAAAAAAAGGGATTCTGACCAAAACACTTCAGGGAAGTTATTACTTTACAGATACGTTTATGCCATACTGGATCGATTCTATAATGAAGGCAGTTGGGTGATTCCTGAAAGTAAATTCGGTCACTGTCAGTTTTAACCTGAAGCCCGTTAAGATTTGACGCTCTGCTCACACCTGCTTCAGGTTGACAACTTAGGCGAATAAGTATATGAGCTTTGCTATGCCAAGTATGCCGCAATTGTCCACCAGGAGCCAATGATGATTCCGGGGAAACCCGGGATTCAGGAAAAAGCGCTTTCATCTTGCAGCTGGCCCAAACCGGCATGGAAAATGGATTGGAGATCGCCATTCCGGTCAACGAAATCGGAAAGATAGGCATCGCCAATCAATACATAAGGAGGAAATCCGATGCTTAGAGAACTTACCGAAGCAGAAAAAGCAAAACCGTTTGCCAAATACTACCATCGGCCCATGACGCCGGCACCCCAGGAAATTTACGACACCCTCGCCAAAGGTCCGATCGATCCATCCCTGGCCCTTAACATCGAAGACCGAAACGATCTGCTAAACCCCGGATATCTGCCCTGCGAGAGGGGATACTGCATCATGCCGGACGGTACGGGATTCATCGCCATGTTGACCGAAATGCCGGGTGTCACCATTGAGATGATCGACTGGTGGTTTGTCTGGCACGGGCTCGAAGACCTGCGGTATGCCATCTGGTGCCCGACGGACCACCTGGGAATCCATGTCAAGCCCGAAGACCTGGAACACCGTCTCGACATGAGCCTCTCCATGAAGGAACGCAACTGGAACACCACCGATGTGGTTTATGAAGATATCGGCACCGGACCGATCACACTGGAAATTTCATTCATGTCACCGGAAGATTATGGTTACGATATGACGCGGTTTAAGCCGCCCAACACACTGGGAGCCATCTCCTCCAATTCGTCCCTGGCGGAGCCGAGGACGCCCATGGTCACCTTCTCGCATTTTGTCCGCGGGACCGAGAAGGGCGTCGAGTGCCGCAGCCGGTTCTGGCTGGGCTGGCAAATCCAGGACAAAAAACCGGTTGTCGTCAACAATGAAATCCCGCTCGAGCTGGTCAAAGGGCTGGCCCATCACTGCCCCAGGGAGTATGCGAATCTGGCTGCCATTCTCCCGTCTGTCTATGCTGAAAATGCCGATATTACCGATCATATCCAAGATTTCCGCTGATGAACGGCAAATATAGATAAAATGATGCGATGACGATTTCTCGCCCGGCGCCGCTTCCCGGCCGCTCATCGGGATTTCCCGCCGGCGGACAATCATTCAAACCGAACGGAGGTGTAAAGATGGCAAAGAAAACCAAAAAAATGACACGCCGCAAGTTCATCAAGACAATCGGGGGCGCAGCCGGCGCCGTCGGCATCTCAACTGCCATCCCCCAGCTGCTTAGACCCGCCCTGGCCAAGACCCGCGACCATATCCTGATCGGGCGTCCCCTGCCCATGACCGGGCCGGTGGCGGCCTTCACCCAATCCACCCCGTGGCTGGATGATATGGCCATCGAAAGCATCAACAAAGACGGCGGTATTTTTATCAAAGAGGCCGGGAAAAAGCTCCCGCTCAAACTGAAAATCGTGGACACGGAAAGCAATCCGACAAAAGCCGCCTCTCTGGCCAGCCGGCTGATCATGATGGACAAGGTGGACATTATTTATGTCAGCTGCACGCCGGCGACGGTCAATCCGGTTGCAGGGGTCTGCGAGCGAATGAAGGTGCCAGCCATCGGCACCATGAACCCCAACGAAATGTTTCTGCCGGGCGGTCCTTTTAAATGGAGCTTCAACGCATCGGGCAACGTTTCCGACATGGGGCGATCCTTTATCCAGTCATGGGGCCAGGTCGAAACCACTAAGGTCGTCGGCCTGTGCGCGCAGAACGACCCCGACGGCGTCGCCTGGGCCCAGAGTGCCGGAGGAGCCGTGAAGGACGCCGGCTACCAGGTCTTCGATGTCGGTCGGTTTTCGGAAGGAACCAATGATTACACCTCCCTGATCAGCAAGTGGAAAAATGCGAAAGTGGAAGTTCTTTTCGCCAATATGGCACCCCCTGATTTTGCGGTCATGTGGCGCCAGTGCTTCCAGAACAACTTCATTCCGAAGGTATGCCTGGCCGGTCGGGCCGGCCTGTTTTCAGCGGCCATGGAGGCCGTCGGCGGCGACCTGTGCCTGGGGGTTTCCTGCGAGGCGGTGTGGCTTCCCGAATATCCTTTCGTATCATCGCTGACCGGACAAAACGCCAGGCAGTTCTGCGATGCCTATGAAAAAGAATCCGGCAAGCAATGGACCCAACCCCTAGGCGGATTGCACTCCGGCTATGAAATCATCGCCGATGCCCTAAAAAGAGCCCAAAGCCTGGACAAGGAATCGATCCGGCAAGCCATTGGGGCAACGAATATGGACACGCTGGCGGGACCGGTTAAGTTCGATCCCAACAATACCGCCGCAACGCCTGTGGGCTGCATGCAGTGGGTCAAGGGGGACCATTATCCGTATGACGCTGCGCTGGTCGCCAGCGGAAGGTTCAAAAATCTTCCGGTTACGCACAAGCTGATTTCCATCCCTGAACTGAGAAAAAAGACCGGCGCCTGATCGCCGGGCGTCTGCATTAAAGCCCATGTTTGTCCGTTCCGCGGCCCGGGTTAATAACGGCGTTTCCAGTTGAGAAAACCGTTTTTGTTGAGATATCTCTAATCGCAGCCCATAACCCGGTGCCGCAGAAGGCGGTTTTTTGCATTGCGCATCGAGGCAGATCCGAATGTCGATATTTCAGCCGCACCGACTCCGAGGCATCGATCTGATCTTCGATGAAAAACAGTGGTGTATCCGCCGAATTTAAATTTCGAGTTCGCTTACAGTAACTTTAATCTCATGGTCTTTAATCGCGGATTACCATAATTATATCAAATAATTATAATAAATTATAACTCTATTTAGATTACTTAAATTTTATTGCCCCCACAACTATTCCCATCTACTACTGTAATCTGAAGATTTATTTGTCATTGAACGGTCAAGCTCTTGCAAAATCGAGTAAAATGGGTAAGTCTTAATTGTTTCCAGTTCGAGGTCTTATAATTCTTCAGCAAACAGGCAGGTAAAAATGAAGAATCGATTTATCTACATCATCTTGGCGATCCTGTTGGTCATGTTAGTCAGTCCATTCATCCGGTATACCGGAAAAAGTGGCCACTTTATCACCACCCTGCTTGCGGCAATGATTCCTTTAACCAGCTTCTATGCTTTAACTACAGATCGGAAACGGGCGATTATCATTCTCTTTATCGCTGCACCTTTTGTTCTACTTGACCTCATTGACATGTTTTTCACCCACCGCTATCTGATGATTGTCGAATATAGTTTTGGTACGATTTTATATTTTTATATCATATTCTTATTGTTGAGAAATCTTTTATCCTATCGAGTGATAACGGCCAACTTGATATACTGCGCTATATCTACCTATTTTTTGATTGGAATCATGTGGGCTGGTATCTATACCGTTCTGGAAGGGATTTCTCCCGGTTCGATTTCAGGAATTTCCAAACCTGAAGATTTGATTTATTTCAGTTTCGTCACCCTTACCACAGTGGGCTATGGTGACTTTACGCCCCATTCAATACTCTGCAAAAGGTTCGCGGTGTTCGAGGCAGCCATGGGCGGAATTTATTTAGCGGTTATTATTGCAATGATCGTCGGGAGATATATGTCAATGTCAATGAAGGTAGAGCATGATTCTGAAAGCGAACTCACTTTTAAAAAATAAAACGTCATGTCTATTTGTTTAGGGGTCCTTCAAATAAAAAATTGGTTGTTTTCATGATCAGGAAAATGGATTTTGCAGAAAATATAAATGACCGGATAGACAAGGCTTTAAATTCCCTCAATAAATCCGCTTTCAGGTCAAAATTCAGGTTAACCCAAAAAGATCGCGATTACATCTCATCCAAAGGTCTCGAAACCATCAAAGACCATGCATTTCAATTTTTAAATTCGAGAATCGCCTCTGACTTTCCCAAAAATGACGGCAAACAGACACCGATGAGAGGGCATCCGGTATTCATTGCCCAGCACGCCACAGCCACCTGTTGCCGGGGATGCATTCAAAAGTGGCATGCTATCAAAAAAGGCAAAGCGCTGACTGAAAAGGAGGTTAAATACATTGTGGCGCTTATTATGGTTTGGATTGAGCGACAGATCAAAGGGGCAAAGTGTTAAATTTAGCGAGGACAGGGAATTCCTTTAAACTGTTTCATCAAAAAAAGCATAAAGGTAAAACAACTGCCTTGTATTATCGATTTTGATCTCAAAATGAGCCGGTTAAGACCGAAAGTAACTGATTTTTAACCTTTTTAACATGAAATGTGAATTACATCCCGCGACCCGATCCTGTAAGCCTTCTATAGAACACCATAAATTTGACAACCGATCCGCTTCAGGTTAAATAATGATTCAATCCGGGGCATCAGAGGTCCAGGGCAGCCGATTCTACAATGCCGATCAGGCTTCCTTAATTTGACAAACTGGTAGCAGCAACGGCGGAAGGGCCCGGGGAGACTTCTGATGGCCAAGGACCGCAGCCAACAACTTGCGCAGGAAAAAATAAAAAACAAGCAACCTAAGGGCGCGCCGCGGCGGTCCCATAGTGAATCGGACCGCCGGGTAAGCGAACTGACAGCGCAGCTGCCTCAAACAAACGAGCAATTGGTTGCCTCCGGTAAGCACTTAGATCGGGAGATCAAAATGCGTAAACCGACCGCAGACGCCCAGAAAGAACGCCTGCAGTTCGAGCGGTTGTTGTCCGACATCTCTGCCCGGTTTATCAACATAGCTCCAAATCAGGTCGATCTGGAAATCAAAAGGGCTCTGAAGCAGATACTCGCTTTTTTCCAGGTGGACCGTTGTGGTCTGGTTCGAATTTCGCCGAACGAAACTTTATGGCGGGTCACCCATGTCGCATATGCCTCTGAGGTCTCCCCACCGGGTGAGGCAGCCACCGACAGGCAAACATACGAGCAATTGGAAATTCGATCCGCTCTGAATATTCCGATCACCATTGGTGCCTCATTAGACTATACCATTTCCATAAATTCGGTAAATAAAGAATGTGCCTGGCCGGAGGACTATATCCCCCGCCTGCGCCTGCTGGGAGAGATCCTGGTAAATGCCCTGCGGCTTGCGCAGACCCGCCAGCAGCTGGAGGATCGGCTGCGGTTTGAAAGCCTCATCTCCGATCTGTCGGCCGGTTTTGTAAACATTGCGCCCGAAGAAGTCGAAGGCGAGATCAAGAAATGGCTTCAACGCATCACCGAATTTTTCGACGCGGACCGTTGCACCCTCGGCTTATTTACAGAAGACCGGCCTCAGCTTATGCGCGCTTTTGAATATCATTTGGAAGGAATCGAACAGGCACCCGTTTCCCTTTCGAAGGATCAATTACCCTGGTACATATCCCAATTGATGCAAGGTCAATTGGTGGTAATCAATCGACTGGAAGATCTGCCGGCTGAAGCCGAAGAGGAACGGCGCCTTTGTTTGGCCAAGAGCATGAAATCGTTTCTTTCAATCCCCATGGAAAGCGGGGGCAAAACGCTGGGGTCCTGCGCACTGGTGGCGGTACGAGCGGAGCGCAACTGGCCGGAAGATCTGGTTCAGCGAATGAGGCTCATTGCTGAGGTTTTTGCCGGCGCGCTCGCCCGCAAGCGAACTGAAGAATCTTTGCGCGAAAGCGAGGCGCGCCTGAACCTGGCCGCCACTTCCGCGGAAGCGGGCCTGTGGATTTTAGAGGTTGCCACCAGTAAAATCTGGGCCACCGAAAAAACCCGGGAGCTATATGGCTTTGCTCCGGATCAGGAGTTGAACTTTGAGGGTTTCATTCAAATAGTGGACCCCGAGGATCGCGAGCGGGTTCGCCGGCGCGTGGAGCAGGCCATCCGGTCGCGAGAGGATTTTCGGGAGGAATATCGTATTGTGCACCCCGACGGCACCATCCGGTGGATGAACGCTCGAGGCCGCCCTTATTTCAGTCCGTCCGGTGAACCGGAGCGTTTGATGGGTGTTTCCATTGACATCTCCGAGCGCAAGCAGATGGAGGAGCAGCTGCGCGAGAGATTGCACGATATCGAGCAGCTCAAGCAGCAGCTGGAAAAGGAAAATATCTACCTGCGAGAAGAAATCGAGCTGCAGAGCGTGCATGAGGAAATCGTCGGCCGAAGCCAGGCCATGAAGCACATCCTTGCCCAGGTTGAACAGGTGGCTCGGACCGATTCTACCGTCCTGATCGAGGGAGAAACGGGCACCGGCAAGGAGCTTCTAGCCCGGGCCGTACATCGCCTCAGCGCACGCAAGGACCGAGCCCTGGTGACGGTCAACTGCGCCTCGCTGCCACCCACGCTGATCGAAAGCGAGCTTTTCGGCCGTGAAAAGGGTGCCTATACCGGCGCGCTGACGCGGATGACGGGGCGTTTCGAGGTGGCTGACGGGGCCACGTTGTTTTTGGACGAAATCGGCGAACTGCCGCTTGACGTTCAGGCCAAACTGCTGCGGGTGCTGGAACAAGGCCGGTTCGAGCGCCTGGGATCCACCAAGCCGCTGCAGGTGAACGTGCGCGTCATCGCGGCCAGCAACCGAAATCTTGCCCGAGCTGCAGACGAAGGCAAATTCAGAAAGGATCTGTACTATCGGCTGAATGTGTTTCCCATTGTCATACCGCCCCTGCGGGAACGCCCGGAGGATATCCCGCTGCTCGTCTGGGCTTTTGTCAGGCATTATGAAAAGAAGATGGGCAAGCGAATCGAACACATTCCACGCAAAATCATGGAGGCGCTGCAGCGCTTCCTGTGGCCGGGCAACGCCCGAGAATTGCGAAATGTGGTCGAGCACGCCATGATCCTGAGCAGCGGCAAAACTCTGGATATCGGCATGCCCCAGAGGGCGTCTTCCGATATCCCCGCGAATCTCAGCCTGCAGGATGTCGAACGCAGGCACATCCTGGATGTTTTGCAGAAAAGCGGCTGGCGCCTTACGGGCCAGGGCGGCGCTGCTGAGATTCTGAGGCTCAAACGCACCACGCTGCAATCGAAGATGAAGAAACTGGGCATCAAACGTCCAGACAGGTAATACAGGAGATCGGGCGCTTTGCCGAAATATCGGCAGATAGCCGTTTTTCTAGCACCCCTATCCCCGACTCTCACCGAAACAAAATTCAGCGCCCAAGGCATCTTATCTCGGCATCAACGTGAGCCCATCTGCCTGGCACGTATTTCGCTTTTACAGTTTCTAACTTCGGAAAGGTTTATCCGCATCAAACAAAAACCAGAAAGGATCATGAGCATGAAACCCATACGATTCTTCTTAAGTGGATGGACATTATTAATTCTCAGCAGCATTTTTGTTTATAGCGCCTCAGCAGAGGAGATAATTACGATTGCAACACTTGAGTATTCTCCCTGGACAGGGAAGAATTTGAAATATAATGGATTTGTCAACCACGTGATTACTGAAGCGTTTCAGCGGAAAGGCTATACGGTCAAGTATACCTATCTGCCATGGCAAAGAGCTGTTAAAGAAACTAAAGATGGGAAATATATGGCTCTGTCCTATGTTTATTGGAGTAAAGACAGGGAAAAAGAATTTTACTTAAGCGATCCAATCAATGAGGAGAAAATAGTTTTATTCCATTTGAAATCAAATCCAATCAAAAACTGGAAAACTTTAGATGATCTGAAAAATTATAAATTTGGAGCAACAAGAGGATATACCTATACGAAAGAGTTTTGGAAGGCGGCAGAATCAAAACAATTACAAGTTGAGGTAGCAGACTCCGATAAACAAAATTTTAAAAAACTGTTGGTTGGAAGAATTGATATTTTCCCATCCGGTTTAGTGAATGGATATAGCATCCTGCGAAAGAAGTTTGACGCAAGCGAATCAGATTTAATATCATTTGATCCAAAACCATTATCTAAAACAACCGGACACCTGGCGTTTTCAAGGAGCCGTAAAAATTCGGAGACCCTTCTGGGGATTTTTAATCAAGGGCTTGCTGAACTGAAAAAAGACGGATTATATAAAAAGTTCATGGGTGATTTAATGGTAGGCAAATACAGCCAATGAAAAACTTGCTGGATCAAAAATTACGGTTAGAGTCTTAATTGTAATTTCTTTGCATTTTATGATCCGCCCGAGGCGGATTTCATCACGAAAACACGAAATCTAAAAAGCACGAAATTTATATGATTTGTTTTTCGTGTTTTTGCCTGCCCTGTTAAACCTTTTTTCCTGTTTAACCGGGGTCCTTTCGTTCTTTCGTGATTAATTAATCTTTTTTTGGTTCCCCGATAAATCGGGATTTACACTTCGTTCCAACCGGCTTTTCCGGGTTAGGATATAATGAGGTGAAAAAATGCAGAATTTAGATCTAACCAAACAAAAACCGCGCTCAATTTCCAGAACCCTTTCAGCCGGTTTAATCATTACGCTTGTTTTGGTGGCCGGATTGAGCCTGGGTGTAAATTTCATTCTCTCCGCCCGCAAGGCTAAAGCCGAATTGGAAACCAGAGCGGACGAATATATTTCTGCGTTAACAGATGGCCTGAAAGTTCCGCTTTGGAACTACTCTGAAGAGACAATTGCGGCGATTTGCGCATCCTATGCCCAAAATGAGTTTGTCGCTAAATTACTGTTGGAGGATCAAAAAGGCACCGTACTTTTTAAAAAAGAAAAAGTTGATCAACAGCTGGTTGTCTCCAGATCAAGGGATATTTTCTATGAAGGCAACCGTATTGGCCGTGTCCAAATTGCATTGGCATCCGGTTATTATACCGCCGTTAATCGACAGCTATTCGAGTCATTTGGCCTGACCATCGTTATCATGATCGGGGCCCTGCTGGTTATGACGGGTTTCCTGTTGCGGCAGTTTTTAAAAAAACCGATGGCACGGTTTATCAAAATGGTCGATACATATGCCGCCGGTGATGGGGATGCATTCAAAAAGGGCATCCCCTACAGTGAATTCCACCCCCTTGTCGATGTGCTTGATGAGATGGGAGAAAAGATCGCATCGCAGATGAGATCGATCAGGAAATTAAATGAAGATTTAGAAAAGCGGGTGGCGGAGCGAACCGCGGAGCTGGGCAAATTGTCTGAAGCCGTTGAGCAAAGCCCGGTGACGGTGATGATTACCGATAAAAAGGGAACCATCGAATATGTGAACCCGAGCTTCAGCAAGGTGACCGGTTATTCGGCAAAAGAGGCAATTGGACAAAATCCGCGCATCTTAAAATCAGGTAATCATCCCGATTCATTTTACAAAGATCTCTGGGACACCATTCTTTCCGGAAAAACCTGGCGGGGCGAATTGCTCAATCGAAAGAAAAACGGTGAAGAATTTTGGGAAAGTGCTTCGATTTCTTCCATCAAAAATGAGCAAGGCGATATCACCCATTTCGTCGCGGCAAAGCAAGACATCACCGAGCAGAAACGAACCGAGCAGGCCATCATGGAAAGTCAGGCCAAATATCGAAATCTGGTGGAATCCGCCAACTGTATTATCTTTCAGATGGATACCCGCGGCAACGTTACCTTCTTCAACCGCTTTGCCCAGGATTTCTTTGGATATAGCGAAGCAGAGATTTTAGGCCGCAACGTGGTGGGCACCATCGCCCCGGCAACCGACTCGAGCGGAAGAAATCTTGAGTTTATGATTCAGGATCTGGTAAAACACCCCGAAAAATATGCTGATAACGAAAACGAAAATATTCGTCGAAATGGAGAACGGGTATGGGTAGCTTGGACAAACAGGGCGATCTACGATAATGAAAATCGTCTCACTGAGATCCTGTGTATCGGCATCGACCGGACCGAGCAGAAAAAGGCTGAGGAGGTTGTCAAAAACTCCGAACAGCGCCTGGCGCAGATCATTAACTTTTTGCCGGATCCGACCTGGGTAATTGACAGCGAAGGCACGGTGGTCACCTGGAATCAGGCCATGGAAAATCTTACCGGCATTGCTGCAGCGGACATGGTGGGCAAAGGCAATTACGAATACGCTCTGCCGTTTTACGGCGAAAGACGACCCATCTTAATCGATCTGGTTCGCGAGTGGAATCCCGAATATGAGAAAAAATATCTGTCGATTAAAAAAGAAGGCAACAAACTGGTTTCCGAATCGCACCACCCGCATCTGGGCGATGGCGGCATGTACCTATCGGGAAACGCCAGTCCGATATACGACGCTGCCGGTCAGGTGGCCGGCGCCATCGAGTCGCTGCGGGATATCACTGAGCGTAGGCACATGGAAGAGGATTTGCGACAAAATGTTGAGGAGCTGGAGCGTTTTAATAAGCTGGCGATTGGCCGTGAAATAAAGATGATCCAGCTGAAACAAGAGATCAACGAATTAATGATTCAATTGGGTAAAGTCGAAAAGTACAAAATTGTCAGCTGATAGAAGTGGTTTCAAAACCTCAGATCAGGTTCAAGGGCCCCGCTTACCAGCGGGATTTCGCATCTGATTCTAAAAATTGATGTGCTCAACAAGCGCGGGCTGATCGAGAAAGCGCAGTCCCGCCGCAGGCGGGATGAGCCATAAAAAGAAGCCTGCAACGCAGCCATTGAGCCTTTTGAGCACCTTAAAAAATCTTTCAATTAGATGCGAAATCCCGCTCTGTTAAGCGGGGAGATGGGGTTTTGAAACCACTTCTAGACATTTAACCCAATATGAGGAGGAAAAAAGATGTTTAAAGAAGAAAGAGAAGAACTAAAATTCGACTGGAATATGATTGGCAACATCGGGGAAGGCCGCCCCAACCTCGGAAACACCATGGATGTGAGTGTTTACCGGCTGATGCAGTTTACACTGAGAGATGTGCTCATAAAAAAATTCGATGCGGAAACCGCCGACCAGATATTTTACGATGCCGGCAAGCATGCCGGTAAAGAATTTTGCAAAGAGTTGATCACCCAAAAAGATGATTTTAATGAATTTGTTGTCGAACTCCAGGATTTGCTTAAAAAACTCAAAGTCGGCATTTTAAGAATAGAACAAGCCAATCTGGAAAAAATGACCTTCACGCTGACCGTCGCGGAAGATCTGGATTGCTCCGGATTGCCACCCAGTGGTGAAACCATCTGTACATACGATGAGGGATTTATCAGCGGATTGCTTTCTCAGTACACCGGAAAAAACTTCAGCGCCAAGGAAGTCGATTGCTGGTGTTCCGGCGATAGAGTCTGTCGGTTTGAAGCGAAGTCAGTCGCTTAAGGGGCAAACAAATGCTTAATATAAAAGAAGAAGATATCGATAAGATAACCGAAGCATTTTATTTGATTCTTAAAGGTAAAAAACCAACCCTTATCGAGCTGCCCGAAGATTATCCGGATAATGAAATCAAGCAGGCCATAAGCTATATCAACAGATTCATAAAGGAATATAACAGCAGTACCGATCTGGTTTACACCTTGTCCAGAGGCGATTTGAGTTTTGAGGCGCCTCAAGGGAAGATGTTAATTCTTCAATCGCTTAAGAACCTGCAGGCGAGTTTAAGACATTTAACCTGGGCGACCCAACAGATCGCCAAAGGTGATTTCAGCCATGAAGTCGATTTTATGGGGGATTTTTCAGCTGCTTTCAACAGCATGGCTCAGCAACTAAAGGACTCTTTTACCGAACGAAAAAAAGCGAATGAAGACCTTCAGAACCGCGTCAATGAACTGGATGAAGCACGGCTGGCCATGCTGAACATGATGGAGGATCTCGATGAAGCCAGAAACCAGGCCGAAGATGCCACCAAAGCCAAAAGCGATTTTCTGGCAAATATGAGCCATGAAATCCGCACCCCCATGAATGCCGTCATCGGAATGGCGCATCTGGCCCTCAAAACCGATCTTTCTGCCAAGCAATACGACTACCTCAAAAAAATCGATATTTCCGCCAAGGCCCTTCTTGGAATCATCAACGACATTCTGGATTTCTCAAAAATCGAAGCCGGCAAATTAACCATGGAATGGGTCAGATACTGATTAATCTATCAAACAATGCCGTCAAATTCACAGATTCAGGAGAAATTGTCGTCTCCACCGAGTTGATCCAAAAAGACGACGAACAGGTGACCTTAAAATTTTCGGTTCACGACACCGGCATCGGCATGACGGCGGAGCAAGCGGCCAAGCTGTTTCAACCTTTTGCGCAGGCAGATTCCTCCACGACCCGCAAATATGGCGGCACCGGCTTGGGATTGACGATCAGCAAGCGGCTGGCAGAGATGATGGGCGGGGAAATCTGGGTGGAAAGTGAACCCGGCCGGGGGAGCACCTTCAGTTTTACCGCCAACTTTGGTCTGGGAAAAGAAAAGGCCAAAAAGCATTTCAAGCCTTCAACCGGTCTGCGGGGCATGAAGGTTTTGGTGGTGGACGATAATGCCACCTCAAGAGCCATTTTTCAGGACATGCTGGAATCTTTTTCATTTGAGGTGACGCTGGCGCCTTCCGGACAGGAGGGCTTAACGGAGCTGGAAAAAGCATCCGAGAACCAGCCTTTTGACTTGGTTATAATGGATTGGAAAATGCCGGGTATGGATGGAATTGAGGCATCCAGGCGCATAAAAAACCATACGGTTTTGAGCAAAATTCCCGCCATTGTCATGGTGACCGCCTACGGCCGCGAAGAGGTCATCCAGAAAGCGGAAGAGGTTGGACTTGAGGGTTTTCTGCTTAAACCGGTCAGTCCTTCGATGCTTTTTGACGCCATTATGCAAGCTTTTGGAGAAGCGGTACCCGAAACCTCACGGGTGGAGCAAAGAAAAGAACGAGCAGCCGAGGATTTAAAGCATATTCAGGGAGCCCATGTGCTGTTAGTGGAAGACAATGAAATCAACCAACAGGTGGCCAAAGAAATTCTCGAAGGCGCCAGCCTGAACGTCACCCTGGCCAACAATGGCCAGGAGGCTGTCAACGCGGTAAAGAAAGATAATTATGACGCCGTATTAATGGATGTGCAGATGCCGGTGATGGATGGATATACCGCCACGCGGGAAATCCGAAATCTGAAACCCGAAATCCGAAATATACCCATTATTGCCATGACGGCGCATGCCATGGCCGGTGATGAGCAAAAGAGCCTTCAGGCAGGCATGAACGATCATGTGACCAAGCCCATTGACCCTAACCAGCTGTTTGCCACCCTGCAAAAGTGGATCAAGCCGGTTGCCGAGCGGACCGTCGTTCAAAAGCCACCGCCACGTCATGAGCCTGCGGAGCCCGATCAAACGCTGCCGGTAGATGAGAATCTGCCGGAATCTTTAGCGGGTTTTGATCTGGCGGCCGGTCTTTCGCGCTTGATGGGCAACAAGCGGCTTTACCGCAAGCTGCTGCTCGATTTTGGCTCAAACTATGGTGCAGTCGCCGGCCAAATCCATGAGGCACTGGCAGCCAAAAATTTTAATCAGGCCCACAGCCTGGTTCACAACCTGAAAGGACTGGCCGGCAATCTGGCAGCCACTGACCTTCAGGCGGCGGCCGTAGCAATGGAAAAACTTGTTAAAGGACCGGCTGCGGAGGCTGCCTCTGAAAAGGAATTGAACCGAAAATTTACCGACCTGGAATGTGCTCTGGAACAGGCTCTGGACGCGGTTCGAACCCTGGGTCCCGGGACTGCAAAGAAAACCATTGAGAGCATCGGAGACGAATTGCCATCGATACCCTCCGAATTGGCTCATAAGGTGGCCGATCGCATCATGGCGGCTGCTGAAATGGGAGATGTGATGCAAATAGCATCTATCGCCAGGGAGCTGAAATCCGAAAACGACGTGCTGATACCCTTCTGTGACAAAATAACTCAACTATCTGAAGATTTTGACCTGGATGGCATCTTGAAATTAATTAATGCATTGAGCAGCTCCAAATGATGCCGAAATAAAGGCATTGTGCCGAAATTTCGGCAAACAACTGCTTTTCCTCTCCTCTCCTCCGCCCGGCATGAATCCGAATTAAATCCAATAGACAGGGGAGCTTATCCGGCAGATAACCTATTTTCAAAGGTCTGGCACGCATTTCGCTCTTACTATTGACACTCGGGAAAACTCTAATGACCTGCATCGATGGTTACAGGATTTCATCCGTTTTCTCTGCAAACTGACGAGTCGTTTCCGAGTCCCAAGAGCCGTCAAATAAATCCTCGACCTGAAGGCCTAAGAAGAGATGGGAATGGTCCGTTCCACTATCAGGATGCTCATACCCCTCAAAAAGCAAAGCGAAGCACTGGAAATACTGGGTTCGATGACCGAACAAATCCAGTTCGAGCCGGGTTGTATCAGCTGCCGGCTCTACCGGGATGTCGGGGAGGAACACGCGCTCATGCTGGAGGAAATCTGGAAGAGTGAAGACGACCTCCAGCGCCATCTGCGGTCGGAAAAATACTACAAGGTTCTTCTGGTGGTCGAGATGGCCGCAGAGCCTCCGGAAATCCGGTTCGACACCATCGCTCACTCAAGCGGCGTGGAAACCATCGAGCAGGCCAGAACCTAATATTACAACATTTGAGCAATTCTAAACATCCAGGCAAAGGAGAACATCATGAAAACCAAAATCAAACTCGGGCTTTTCACTCTTATTGTGCTGGCCATCGCGTTCGGCTGCGCGCCCACAAATGTGAAGCAGAAAAATATGACTCTCACCCAGCTGCCGAGACCCGATCGTATCCTGGTCTATGACTTTGCGGTGTCGCCCGATGAAGTCATGCTCGACAAGGGACTCAGTGCGGACCTGATGCAGGAATATCAGCAATACAAAGGAACCTCCCGCACCGCCGAGGAAATCAAGGTGGGCCACAAGGTGGCTGATGCCCTGGCGGAGGAGCTGGTTAAAAAAATCCGCACCTACGGGCTTATGGCCGAGCGCGCCTTCGGGTTGCCGTCCGGTAAAGGCAATCTTCTGATGGTCAAGGGCCAGTTGCTTTCTATTGACGAGGGCAACCGCACCGAGCGCGTGGCCATCGGTTTGGGTACCGGCCGGAGCGACGTGCAGGCCAATGTGCAGGTATACGAGATGACCCCTAAAGGCATGCACGAAGTGGACACCCTGCGAGGCACTGCCAAAAGCGGCCGCAAGCCGGGCATGGGCGAGATGATGGGGATCGGAGCCATCGCCGGCCACCTGCTGGCTTCGACAGTGGTGAGCGGCGTTTTGTCCGGGGCCACTGAGATGACATCCGCCACGGTGGAGGCCGACGGCAAGCGCCTGGCGGAAAAGATCGCGGCGGACCTGGGCAATTTTTTTATCGACCAGGACTGGATCCCGCCGGATGCGGTGAAGAAATCGTTTCTTTAATATCAAAAAAAGAAGTTTGACATGAAGCCTGAATTTTAATCCATCGCAGTGGCGGTCGATGCATTCCGAGCGCGGTTGCCTTTATGGCAATGCCGGGTATGGCACAGGAGATCACCGGCAAGCCGGGCTCGCCGGAGGCCACGACGACCATTGACGGCCGGTATCTGCCACTGCCGCTGAAGTCGCATGATGATATTCAGCACTAATTGCAAAAGGAGGTTTGCCATGAAGTCTCATAACAAAATCGTATTGTGTCTGTTCGCTCTTCTGATTATTGCCGGATGCGCCTCAACCAAAGTTACCAGCCGCAACGAACAGGTGACCGGGAAACTCCCTAAGCCCGCTCACATCTGGGTGTATGACTTCGCCGCCACACCCGCAGATGTTCCGGCAGAATCGTCGCTCGCCGGGCAATATTCCGAGCATAGCACGCCCCAAACTGCCGAACAGATCGCAACCGGCCGGAAGCTGGGCGCTGAAATCGCGAAGGAGTTGATCTAGCAGATTCGCGACATGGGAATGCCCGCCGAGCTGGGGGGGTCGGGAACGAAACCACAGATCAACGATATTG
>JARRJQ010000147.1:0-12744 GCA_037388985.1 Desulfobacterales bacterium
CGTTAAGAATTATCAGAATTCGTATTCTGTCATCTTTTTCTGACACCTGAAACCTGACACCTGAAACTAAAGACATTGGGTTGTTTAAAGAATTCAACTGAACTCAAATATAACAAACTATTTTTATAACATTTTTGCGGGACACGCTACTAGAAGCTATCTCAAAAATGCATCTTACGGCCAATAGCTGCGTTGGTAAGCGAAGCTGGATTCGCGCCAATTTTATTAATCTAATGTGCATCATGAATCTCCCTAAAATTAGCTCATCCGCTTTGCATTTATTTCCAAATTCATGATAAACGGTTAATATAGGTTCGCAACATTTTATCTTCAATAATGGTTAACCCGGAAATTGTTTAAATGCACGAGAATGCGAATTTTCAAACGACTGCTTTTGAGGCGACCTGCCATAAAATTTTATTCGATCAGCCGGAAGCGATAGGGGTGGCATTCAAATTTTTAGATTGTGGCTGCTCATTGCTTTGCGGTGTCTCGGCCCATGGAGATCCTCGCGGAGAATTAATCCATGTGCCCGGTCAACCCGCGAAAAAGGGAAAAAAGCCGCCAATTTGTTTTAAGTGTAGAAAAGATGGTGGTTTAGATCGCGTTATCTGGCAGGGAAATTGGCCCGGTGATAAAAGTGAGTTGCCCGCCAAGGAATTGAGGCTTGCCATCGGCAAAAAGGTTTTTGGTCCCAGCTATATCGAACCCGACGCATGAAAATCCGAGAAAAGCCGTCCGGTGATTAGGCCTTGATCGGACGATACAGCCGGCCATCATACCAAATCCGGGAAAAAGGCTCCCCGGCAGGCAGTAATGCATTTTTAAGATCCGCATCAGCGATTTCAATATGCGGTTGATGATAGTGCGCATCCCAGGGTTCAATCAAAACCAAGCCTTTTTCAAGAGGAATCAGACGCGGCAACTTCGGGGTTGGCCACTTCCGTGTGTGGGCTGCTTGTTTTAAATCTTTAACCGTCGGGTATTTTGAAATCTCCTGAAGGGTCACGATTGTCGGGGGGCTCAACGGAATTTGTCCGGTGCGATTGCCGGCAAGTGCTTCTTGCGGACTGACCCAGATTCCGTGGGTAATCTCGCGATGATCCGGGCTGCAGCGCTGTCCGGGAGGAAGAAACGCAAGGAAAAACCGGGTATCATAGCGACGTTTCATCCGTACCGGGGTAATCCAGTGACTCCACCTGGACAAAGCAGAAAATGCCAACGTCCAGCTTTCTGCTGTCACTAGATTTAAAAACCATTCTGCTGGAAGACCCTCCGAAATTCGCAAACGAACGATCCGGCTTAAATCCTGCTCGCTTTGATTCAAACGCTTTGCCAGAAATATGCCAGCTTCTTCAAGCAACTCACGAATCGCTGCCACTCCGTAAGCCATAATTTCTTGTGGGGCCAGACCTCCACCCAATCGACCGGCAAGCCCTGCGCCGTCCAGATCCACATGGCCTTTCCATATCTCAAACCTCCAGTCGTCCGGATCTAAAATTCCGCCCGGAAAAACATAGTGGCCCGCCATAAACCCGCTTTTGGCATGTCTTTTTAACAGATAAACGTGAAATTTTGTCCGGCATGGCCGCACAAGAATCACGGTTGCCGCGAGTAATGGTTCAGGGGGATTTGTGTGCCTCGGCTGCATGATTTTGGGCTGCGAAAATAGAAAGTCAACAGTTAAAGATCATTATTTTATCTAACTCAGGCTAAAAGCGTTTTGGCCATGGGCTCCAGCCACGCCTCGTCACCGAATGCTTCCGCCAGTTTTTGCGACAGGGCTTTCAGTTCCGATTGATTAGGCGTCTCGACAACCAGATCGTAACCATCCAGCACTTTGAGCTTTCCGTGCTGCTGAATAAGATCGATCGCTGCATGCACATCAACCGTAAACCAGCCCTGCATACAACGCAGCAGTTCTTCGCCTTTAAACTCGCGATCGATCACCAGATCAACCCTTCGTTGTTTTGCTTCCCAGCCGATGACCGCCGGCTTCTTCAATACCGGCCGCACCGGATCGTGCACCGCCGCGCACTTCAACCACAGCATTGCTCTTTCCACAGCTTCCTCCTTGTTGACATTTGTTTAAATTTAAGAAAAATATAAATATATAGCATGCCTGTCAAGGCTGATGCCGACGTATTTGTTATTTGTTAAATGGTATTTGTTATTCGTCATGGAACTTGAAACAAGCCCATAATGAAAATAAGCGATTACCCGCTCAAATAATGTATAACCCATAACCTGCAACTGATTTCTTTTGGAGAAAAGCATGGATCTATTTTATACGATGGAAAATCGCCAAAGTGCCCGGGCATATCTTGATCAGCCCGTCTCGCGGGCCGATATCGAAGACATATTACAGCATGCCGCAATGGCACCCTCAGCGATCAACGTTCAGCCCTGGGAATACGTCATCGTTTACGGTGAAGAAAAGGATCGCCTGGTGCGTCGATTGCAAAAAGTCCATTCGGAACGCAAAGTCTCATGCGGCCCCGGCACGGCGAATCCGCTACCGGAAAAATTCAAGAATAGAAGCCGCAAGGCTTCACAGGCCATGCGTCCTGGAGTTTCTGAACTGGGTCTGGAATTCAATCAGTTTGTCGAAGAAGGCAGCTGTTCTTTTTATGGCGCTCCGATCGCTATTATCGTTACCATTGATCGGCTATTTCCTAAAATCCGCTACCTGGATGTGGGGATCAGTGTTGCTTATTTGCTTCTGGCCTCCCAGGCCAAAGGTCTGGCGACCTGCCCGATCGGGCTGATTACCGCCTATGCCGAAGATATCGCGGATGTCCTCGATATTTCGCAAAATAAGGAAATCATTTTAGGCATCGCCCTGGGATATGCCGACCGGCAATCACCGATCAACCGGTTTAAAACAGAGCGCGTAAATCTCGATGGCATCCGGGCTTGGTATGAATGACCCTCTTTCGCTCTTTTGAGCTTCGCACCGTCAGGCCGGCGCGGCAGGTCCACCTTTCCAGCTCCATTTAGCAGACAATCAGTACTGACCTGTCTTTTGCTGCGTGAAGCACCTTTTGTGAAATACTGCCGAGAAAAACCTCTTTTAAGGCCGATTGATCTTTTCTGCCCATAACGGTGGTATCGTAACCGGCGGCCGCTTCCTTTAAATTATCTTCCGCTGAAGCTCCGGAGGACAGATCGATGAGTAGGTCGGAGCGACTTGTCGGCGCATCCGTCATCCGGTATGCCCCGCCCCGACGGGACTACTGCAAATGCGAAGGCACGACTTGACCTCAGCGCTCTCATCCATTATGTTTTGGTATAACCCATTGTTTTAGTCTTCCAAACGAATACAGCCGTATAAACAAGGATATTAAATGGTCGACCTCGAATCGATAACGCGTCAGATTCTGCATAACTGTGATATTTCTGATGCGCAGCATGCCGGGCTGTATTCCACGTGTGGTTTGGCCCTGCGCTTACGCGACATGTATAAATGGGAAAGACGCCTCAACCCCTGGGAAGAAAAAGACCCATCCGAAATTCTGAATTGGATCGGCGAAAAAGAAGCGCTCTGGGAAAAGCTGATCGAAGAGAAGTATGCTGATCTAACAATCGATGGACGGCAATACGATCCGTTTAACACCTCAAAAATCAATGCGGCTTTAGAGCCCCATCGCATTTTATATGGCGCCGGATATGCGTACCGTTTGAAACCGACTTTTTTTCTGGCTGAAATTGAAAATAAAGAGCGAACCGGCGGATACACCGTATATACCCTGGGCCGTGAACTGGCGCGAGACCTGCTGACCCTGCCGGCACTTTCTCAGGACAATATGATCTTTCTGCGAACCGAATCGGCCAGACTTTTTCTCTGGGATCAAATGGTCTATATAAAAAAATCAGGCCGCCCGGCGTTGCAATTTGCACTCCAGCAATGCGGACTGAAAGAACAGCACCCGGAAGCATTGCGCCTGCACCTTCACATAATTCTGGCCGCCCAAAAAGACAATTACATCCGACACGAAATCGGTGAAATGCGGGATTCAACTTTTAACAAGCAAATCTGGCGTGAAATAATTGCCAGCTATCCCCACTCACCTGTTGAGCTGCTCACCCGGGCGCTAAAAGATCTTCTGGCGGACACAAATGAACACGGAACATTGCGCTATTTAACCCAAAATCGCAAAACAGCCGCTCTGGGATTATATGCCGCTTTTTTAGACGGCATGCAAAAGGAGCTTTTCCCCGAGCTCAGAGCCGCTTTTAATGAGTTTACCCAAACACACAATTGGCATGTGATAGAAGAAGCCACTGCTGCGGGTTACAGCCATGCTAAAAATTATACGGATCAGATTATCCGGATATTTCAGCTCGGCAAGAACAAAAAACAGCCGCAATGGGCTAAAGACGAAATCGAGCACCGCCTGCTGGGCAAGTTGAAAAAATGAGACAACCGCATGCATAGCCACCGAAGGTGATCAAATGAATTATGATGCCGAATTCTGCCGACAGATCCGGGTCAGTGAAGATGTGAAAAGACAATGTTTAGGGCTGGTTTCCGAGATTCTTCAAATGGCAACCAAAGCGCGAAATTATGGCCTGCTGTCACTGGGCAAAGAGGCTGAAGAAAGCCCGTCATTTCTACTGCGCAAAGGCCTTCAGCTCGCACTGGACGGGATTAAAAGTAATACCGCCAGGGCTGTTCTGGAACTTTACATATTGACCGAAGACTATACGGGCCAAGACCTGTTGGAACGTTGCATTATCCTGGAAGGCGTGATCGGAATTCTGGAAGGCGTCCATCCTAAACTGCTCAAAGAAGTGTTGCTTGCCTTTTTGGGTGAATCCGGACATGCCATGCTCAAGGAGGAATTTGAAGCCAGAGAAAGGCAGAAGCTGGAGTCGCATCTGAAAAAAATTGAAAAAAAGCCTGCGGCCTCCGATTCCTCTGCCAAACTGGGAAAAATTATCGCCGGCCTCAATCACAAAAAACTTAAGGGTTTCCTCCAGACCATCAATATCGAAGATCTGGCAAAGGCCATTAAAAATATGGAAGGCAAAGTGCAAATCAAATTATTCAACCATCTGCCGGACAGGGGCTCAGCCTCACTGCTTGAAGCCCTGGAACGGGTCGATACGATTGAGCATCATGAAATTCGGCAAGCTCAGCACAAAGTCGTTGCGATTTTAACCGAGTTGAAAGACCAGGGGCGAATCTGATGATATATTATGTTTATTTTGATGCTTACGGGCATGCCCGCCGGACAATCCGTGAAGAACAACTCTCCGAAACATATCAAAACAATCCGGATTGCTTTTTAGAAGCCATGTGTCGTTCGGGTTCAAATCCTATTGACTTGCGAAAACTTTTTTCAGTAAATCCGTAACGCGCGCTGCCGGCTGAGTCCGGATGCGTTTCTCCTCCTCAGCCAGCATTTTAAAAAGCCCTTTCAAGGCACCATCGGTGACATACTGATCCAGGTCGAAACTTATACTCTTGCCAAACGGCATGCTCTCCACCTTGGAATTCAAATCCTGGTAAGAGCGGGTAACGCCCACCTGACCCATCGCATCTTTAATGATGGGTTTAAAAATCTCCTGCAGTCGACTTGAGGTCTTATCCTCAAAGTAAAGCGTGGCCGCATTATCCGGCCCGTTGAGAATTTTTTTGGCATCATCAAAGGTCATCTGTTTAATGGCATCCCCGAAAATAGATTTTGCCTCTGGGGCCGCCCGCTCTGCGGCCCGATTCATGCTCAATTCAAAACTGTCCACTTTTTCTCCATAGCCGGTGGCCCTCAACAGTTTTTCAAATTTCTGCACCGATTCGGGAAGCGGGATTTTAATCTCCGGATTTTTGTAATATCCATCTGGTTTGGACACCAAAGCCACTGCTTTTCCCGTCCCGACCCCGAGAGCTTCTTTAAGTCCCGCGATAATTTCATCATCTGTCAGCGCTCCGGAGCCACTTAGTTTTTGCTGAACGCCTTTAAGCAGATCACTCAAACCAGCGCCAAAGACGTAATGATTAGCGAAGATAAAAAACATTATCAGCATCGGATATAAAATAAACCGATAGGTCTTCATCATCTGTTCCTTTCAAACAAAAAGAAACGGAAATTTTTTCGAAGAATTTAGCATAATGCCCGAACGAAAATTCTGTAATCATGGCAACTATCCATTTGACCCGGTCGGGTTTTCAATCTTATCATCATTATTGGGACAAGAAAGGAATTGTCAAGATAACTGTATATGATAAAATATCGTAAACAAATGAAACCGCTGATAACCGATTAAAGCAAAAGGTATCGCATCCGCCTATGAAGAAGAAGCGAACCGAAATCGTCATCGCCAAAGATCAGGCTGTCTTCTGGCTCGATAAAAACGGGCGCTGGCACAATGAGCATGGCGAATTTCAACACAAAAAAATAATAGGCTATTTTCACGCCTCGATCCACAAAGATGAAAATGGGTATTTCCTTTTCCAGCAGGGCGCCAACATTAGTGAAAAGGTGTACTTCCATTATGAAGACACCGCTCTGTTCGCAGTGGATTTGATCCAAGAAAAAGATATTACCCTGATGCTCAATACCAAAAAACGGGTAACGCTCAGGCCCAAAAACCTCTGGATAAGAGATGACAGCCTTTATATGCAGACAGGGGATGAAACCATCAAATTTATCGAACGGGGATTGATGAAGATCTCAGATCTGCTGAAGTTCGAAAACGACCGGTATTTTATAGAAATAAAAGGTCGCAGATATCGGATACCCCGGAGATAGCTTAGAACCACCGCCATAGTAAAATGAACCGATTTCAATCTTTGGGGGATTGCTCCGGGCAACATTCTGCGACCAGATCTTCCAATCGTTGTGAATAGTCTTCGAGCTTGCCTTTGGCTTCCTCGAGTTCTTCTATCATCTGTGAACGTTCAAATTCCCGGGCCTCAACTTTCACCATCATCATGCCGAAGGATTCGGCTAATTCCGCCATAATGGCTGGATATCTGCTCTTTTTGGAAAGTTCAAACAATCGTTCCGCATCGGATTTGTCGTATTTGCCGGAGGCAATTTTCTTGCAGCAAGAATTCAGCATTTCGAATAAATCAAGGTAATAACGTTCAAATTCCATAATTATTTTCCTTTCATATGAAAAGCCTCTGAATCGCCTGCCAATGAAAAAATCCTTCAGCTGGACTTATATTCAAATTGTATTATCTCCATTATCACCGAACACGGATGTCTGAGCCGGTCCCTGTTAAAATTCTCACACAAAATGAACGCTGCCCGTTGGTGACCAGAGCGGGCGCTGAACAGAAAAAGCGGTTATTAAGATCAAAGCCACTATCCCGCAGAATGCTTCCACGGCGCGGGTTTCGAGAACCGCCGGTGGAAAGGCATTGCCGGGCACTCTTCAGGAAACCCGGATTCGCGACATCAAGATGCAGTCTGCCGACCGTGATCGGTTCTTGCAAGCATCCCACCGGTGATGAATCGGATTGACTTAGTTATGGAAAAACGATATTTTCACCGCCATCATCGAATTGAAGATTACTCTGTCACTCCATGGCGTGACTGCAGTGTCGCTTCCGGCGGGATTCTTTCTAAGGAATTATAATCGATCCGCAATTCGCCCGCTATTGCGGTTCAATTACAAAAACGATTTGAGGCTGTGTTATGCGCAAACCAATTTATCTGATCTTTTTCACGATCGTTCTTCTAATGAAAACCGGAAACCTTGCAGCCGCCGACCTAAAAAATGGCTTTTTCGACCTCGCATGGGGAACCAACCTGTCACAGCTGGAAGGTTTCGTAAAGATATCGGAAAATTTGAATATTACGTATTTTATCAACAATCACCGTGCTTACACAATTGCAGATATTAAAATTACGGATGTGATTTATGGATCCTTTGAGAATCAGTTTTTCGCCGTTTACATCGATACGGCAGCCATCAATGTTTTTGCCCAGGTGAAAAGATATATCAGCCATAAATACGGCCTGCCGAATATTATTATCAACCAGATGCAGAACGCAGATCAGCTAACCACCTACCAGTGGAAATATGCGAAAACAAAAATCAAACTCAAAATGCATGCAAACAGAGAAAATATGAAAATGGCCTTTTACTATACTCCTTTATCCGGGCAGGTTAATGAAACCCAGATGGAGCTTTTTGAAGAAACGCATAAAAAATCGATTTTTCCCCTGAATAAATCTCAAATACAGCAGGCCGAGCAGGTAAGGAGTTTTTTGCAATTCTGACGATTCCGCAACCGCTTACACCGCTTGAGTCGCCGACGACCCGCCGAGGGGGTGGCCTGGATTTTTCTGCCATCGGCGGGAAAAGACAAAGACACGCTGGTACGTTCATCGATGCGGGTATAACCGGGTGCCGCGTCCCGCCCCTGGCGGGATTTGAAAACATCCAATCAAGACCTTGACGATTCACGGGACCGCCATTAAATCATTTCTGCAAAAAAGTCGGTGATTAAATGAAAAGACACAGCGATGTCCTGGTAATTGGAGGCGGCATCATCGGATTGGCCAGTGCGTACTACCTGGCAAAGGAGGGCAAACGCGTCCGCCTGTTGGAGCAGGACAGCGTCGGAGCGGGAGCCTCCTACGGCAACTGCGGTCTCATTTTTACCAGCCACCTGGTTCCTCTGTGCGCCCCCGGCACTATCCGGTATGAAATCAAGCGCATGTTTCGCAGAAACTCCCCCCTTTACATTAAGCTTCCAGCGAATCTTAAGCGGTTTGTCTGGTTTCTGAACTTCGCCAGAAAGTGCACCGCCGCTCATATGACACATGCCGTCCAGGCCAGAGCAAACCTTTTGCAGAGTTCCAAAAAATTGTATGAGCGGCTGATTGAAGATGAGTCCATCGACTGTGATTGGGGAAGGAAAGGAGTTCTGCTCATATTTAAAACCAAATCTGAAATGCAAAAATATGAACAGACCAACAGGCGTTTAAAGCCATTTGGACTCGATGCGGTTCCCCTGAGCGGTGATGCGCTGTTGCGCCTCGAACCGGCTCTGCGCAGGGATCTGCACGGCGCCTGGTTCCATAAAAGCGACAGTCATCTGCGACCGGATAAACTGGTGACGGCCTGGCGGAAGGTGCTGCAAAATATGGGTACGGTCATTGAAGAAAACTGCCGCGTGGATACCCTGGTTGCCGAAGAACGCCGAGTTCGAAAAGCGCAGACAACCAACGGAGACTGCACGGCGGATGAATATGTTCTGGCCGCCGGCGCCTGGACGCCTCGAATAGCCCGCCGGTTGAAGTTAAACATTCCGGTTCAGGCGGGCAAAGGATACAGCCTCACCATGGCAAGACCACCCCTGTGTCCCGAGATTCCTTGCTATTTTTATGAAAAAAGTGTCGTGGCCACCCCCTGGACAAGTGGATTTCGATTGGGCGGCACCATGGAATTTTCAGGCTTTAACTCCGATATTGATGCACGGCGCATTCAAAATCTATCCTCCGCTGCCAACGAATACTTAAAAAAACCGATGGGCAAGACGGCTGTCGAACAATGGGCCGGTATGCGCCCGATGGTTTATGACGATCTGCCGATTATCGACCGGGCTCCAAATCAGCACAACCTGGTGATCGCCACCGGTCATGGAATGTCAGGAATTTCCATGGCAACCAGTACCGGAAAGCTGGTAGCTGAAATGATCAGCGGAAGCAAACCGCATATTGATCCGGCTGCCTATCGGATCAACCGATTTTACAAGTTGTCTTAAAAATGCATCCAACACGCACCGGCTGCGCCCGTTGACCGGTTGATAAAGATAAAATATTCTTCCTATTTTGACGGGCACAACCGGCTCAACCGGCCTACCTCAGAGCGTTATCGACTATTTTTGAGATGGCTGGTTCATCCTAGAAGTGGGTTCAAAAAAGGTGCCATGCAATACGGAGCGATGAACTTTCCGATAAAGCCGGTTGCCGACGAGCTTGAAGATATCGCCGCGATGGGATTTGACTATCTGGAACTGGCGATGGACCCACCGCAGGCGCATTACACTGTTCTCCGGCGGCAAATGAATCCGATTTTAAAGGCATTGAATTCTCATTCCTTGCAAGTTATCTGCCATCTGCCGACGTTTGTCTCCACAGCGGATCTGACCGACAGCATCCGCGAAGCCTCACTGCAGGAGATGCTGAATTCATTGGAAGTGGCAGCCGGACTCGGCGCCCAAAAGGTGGTTCTGCATCCCGGCCACATAGCAGGACTCGGTGTCTATATCAAGGAAACCGCTATGGCCCTGGCAAACAAAAGCCTGACGGCCATTATCGGCCGGTCGCAAAAATTGGGGTTGTGTGTATGCCTTGAAAACATGTTTCCGAAATGCCGCGCCTTCGTTGAGCCGGCCGATTTTGAGGACATTCTGCAGCGGTTTCCGGATCTCATGCTGACCCTGGATACCGGGCATGCCAACATCGGCGGCCGGCGTGCACTGGATTTTATCAAAAAATTCGGTTCGCGCATCGGCCACCTCCATATCAGTGATAATTTAGGAAAGCGCGACGATCATCTGGCGGTTGGCTCGGGGGGGATCGATTTTTTAAAAATTATAGCCGCACTTAAACAATGCGGTTACGACGATACCGCCACGCTGGAAATATTTTCAGACGACCGCCGAGAATTGGAAAAAAGCAGGGAGCGGTTTGAGGAGATGCTAAAAACGGTTGATTGGGATTCATAAAGGTAACCAAGATGAGCCGTGAAATGTATCGCCGGAAGTTTTCAGGTTTCTACAAAATAGCAGGGGGGCTGGGAAGCTATAAAGCCGGAAGGCTTGAAACTGGGAGGACAAAAAGCCTCAAGACTCGCAAGCTTCAGAACCTTTACGCATTCCAGCTTCCAGGCTTCCCAGCTTCCAGCCTTCTGAGCTCTGAGCGATGAGCTGATGGGCTGGCCTATATTTATGACTTCTACTATCATATAAATGTCGCATCGATGTAAAATTTCATTATTTAAATCCAGCACCATGAGAAGATAGAGGATAATAACGATGGCATTGCTGATCATCGCACCGGATGTCAAAGTGACTTCCTGGCTGAAGCATCTACACGCGCTGGACCCGGGCATCGAGATTCGCGTTTGGCCCGAAGTCGGTGATGCGGGTGAAATCGAGTTTGTGTTATGCTGGCATCATCCACCGGGTGAGCTCACAAAATATAAAAATTTAAAGTGTATTGCTTCTCTGGGTGCCGGAGTCGACCACCTGATGCGCGACCCGAACCTGCCCGGCGGCGTGCCGGTTACCCGTGTCGTGGAACATTCCATGGCGCAGTCGATGAGTGAATATGTGGTTTTAAGTACGCTGAATTATTGCCGCCATTTTGATGCCTATCGCTCTGATCAGAATCAAAGGCATTGGCATCCCATCAGGCCCCGGTTGGCGCAAGACACGCACATTGGTATTATGGGTTTGGGTCAACTCGGTGCCGATGCGGCCAAAAAACTCAACACCCTGGGCTTTACGGTATACGGCTGGAGCCGCACGCTGAAAAACATTGACGGCGTGCACTGTTTTGCCGGAGAAGATGAGCGGGCGAATTTTTTGTCCCGATCCCAAATCTTAATCTGTCTGCTACCGCTGACTCCCTCGACCAAGGGCATCTTAAACCGCAAAACGTTTGATCAACTGCCCAAGGGCGCCTATGTGATCAACGTGGCGCGCGGACAACACCTAATCGAAAATGATTTGATTGAAGCACTGGATTCAGGCCGACTGGACGGCGCCTGTCTGGACGTATTTGAAGTCGAACCCCTGCCCGCAGGCCACCCCTTCTGGAGCCACCCTAAAATAAAGGTCACACCCCACATATCCAGCATTACATTTCCCGCAGCCGTAGCCCCACAAATCATCGAAAATTACCGCCGCGTGCAGGCCGGCAGGCCCCTGCTGAATGTCGTTGACCTGAATCGCGGCTATTGATCATCCCAAATATCGGCCATTAGCCGGGGGTTGAAAATACTTCAAGCATTTAGTATCTTCAGTCCGGCTATCAGCTTCTCGAAATCAGCCTGCGGAATTTGTTGCCAGGGTGCGGAAGGCCTAAATTTGATCGTCGATCTCGCATCCGGGGAAAAGAACTTTCCGGACTGAAGCTCGGGTTTTATGAGGCGGTATTTAAATTCATCTCCTAGGTCAAGCAAAAGCTCCAGGTCGTCATGATCCTCAAGCAACTCTACCAGAAGAATGTTGCGCAAACGCCCGCTGCCTTTGAGCTGCCGATCACCCCCGGGTGCCGCATAGACCTCAATGACGGCATTTTCGATCGCAACGGCCCGATGATCCGGAGCAACGATAAAGGCCTGCTCCACGAAATACTCTCCTTCAACGAACGGAATCCAGCCGGTCATATCCATATTCCTGATTAGAAGTGATTTCAAAACCTCATCTGAGGCCCAATGGCTGCGTTGCAAGCCTCCGATAAATGCTCACATACCCTCGTGTATGCTGCGCTTTCTCGATCGGCTTGCGCCTTGCCCTTGAACCTGAGATTTTCAAACCACTTCTAACTGTTTTAATCCTTGATTAAAATTTTGCAATACGCTGATTCTTTAATCATTAATGGTGTTCAAAACCGGTTTCAAGACCATCCCTCTTTTTATCTGCGCCTATACATCGGTGTCTTCTTCCGGTTAGAAACAGTGCGCTTGCAATTGCCCGAACAATTCTGCTATGCATCGTATCCTAGTTCTGGAGATCACGGATAATATTCAGACCAGAAGAACGGAGGCCCA
>JARRJQ010000148.1:0-3373 GCA_037388985.1 Desulfobacterales bacterium
ATAAGCGAAACCGAACGTTCGGCCCATGTCGAGCCGGTCAGGCTCGGCTCTGAAAGCCGCTTTAAATTTAAGTGCCATCCCGGCGTTGAATGTTTTACGTAATGTTGCCGCGATATTAATATCATCCTGACACCGTATGATGTGATTCGGCTCAAAAACAGGCTGGAGCTCTCTTCCGAATCGATAAATTCAGGGAATTTGTTTTTAAAAGCTTTTTTCTTAAGCGTTATGCTGTCGATGAATCTGTTCTGAACAAGATCAAGAATGACGAAATCCCGCTGCTGAAGTTCGGGCTGAAGTGGCTCAAATGGCTGCTGTTCAAGGAAGGCGATTTCAAACTCAGAGCTGATGCCGCAAGATAAACACGTAAGGCTGGCTCACACCCTCCGGTTCAAGGCAGCGGAGGAACAACACAAATGAATGGAGAAAATGGTAGCAACTCATAGGTCAATGTCGAATATCGGCTTCAAGTTCATGAGCCTCATGTTCAAGGTCCGTGACCTTTTTCGACCTCGTTTGGATGTGTTGAAGGAAGCCGGAATAGAATCCGGATTCTCCGTACTCGATTTCGGTTGCGGACCCGGCGGCTACATCATGCCACTCGTTGAATTAGTGGGTCCTTCCGGCAAGATTCATGCGCTCGACATACATCCACTTGCCATTCACGAAGTCAAAAAGAAGGCGAAGCGAAAAGGAATTAAGAACATCTTGACCATCGAGTCTCACTGCAGCACCGGGCTTCCAGACAATGGTGTGGATACGGTCCTGTTGTATGATGTCTTTCACGATCTTACTCACCCTGATGACGTCCTGCAGGAGCTTCACAGGATACTGAAGCCCGGCGGCACATTGTCCTTCAACGACCACCATATGAAAGAAGAGGAAATACTCACGCGGGTGACTGGAGCCGGCATGTTCAGATTTGTTAGAAAGGGCAAGAAAACGTATAGTTTTGCTAAAGTTGATTAGAACCCATCTCAAAAAAGCATCTGAGTGCTCATGGCTGTGTTGCGGTTCGGCTTCCCGCCGCTGGCGGGACTCACATACTAACGTGTATGCTCCGCTTTTTCGCCGAACCGCGCCTTGCCCTGAACTCTGATCCACTTTTTTGAAATGGGTTCTAATAAAGTATAAAAACTTTGCCGAACCAGTCGGATGGAGGCGATGGCAAATGGCCGAGCCTGATCCGCAACGTTAGCCAGACAACACCGTGAAATGAGATTGCTATGACAACACAGCAGATCGTAATCAGAGAGGAGACAAAGGCCGATATTGGCGTCATCACGGAGGTGACTGCCGCGGCCTTCGAAACCATGGAGATCAGCAACCATACAGAGCAGTTCATTATCGAGGCGCTGCGTTCCTCAAGGGCCCTAACCATATCTCTGGTCGCAGAATTGGATGGTCGTGTTGTGGGGCATATCGCGTTTTCACCCGTGGCCATTTCAGACGGCACCAAGGATTGGTATGGACTTGGTCCGGTTTCAGTACTGCCGGAATATCAGCGCAGGGGGATCGGCAAAGCCTTAATACAGGAAGGGCTGAGACGATTGAAGAAGCTAAGTGCCAAAGGCTGCTGTTTGGTGGGACATCCGCAATACTATAAGAAGTTTGGCTTTGAGAATGTTGCCGGACTTGTCCACCAAGGCGTTCCGCAAGAGGTATTCTTCGCTCTTTCGTTTGACGGGAAATTTCCGCAGGGAGATGTCATTTTCCACGAAGGATTCAAGGCAAATGGCCGCCAAGGCGTTGCAGCGGACGGCTAACGCCAGCAACAGAAGTCACACGCCATCCAAGCTCAAGTGGTGGAATTGGAAAGACTGATTAAAGGTGTTTTAACAACGGGATGGTGCTAATTAGCTATTCAACCAAGATCAGTAATCTTCATAGGCCAGCCCTTGCCAGTGCTTCTCATTTTCAAGGCGTTCGGCAATATCCACGTTAAAAAACTCGGCTGCCGGCTGCAGGATTTCAGGTGCGGTTGACTGCACTTTACGCGCGGCGTCCAGTACGGTTTGCAATCCTTTTGGAGTCATTTTACCCAGAGGCTGCCGGCACATCCCCGACGGCATGCCCAGAATCGACATCAAGACTTTATAGGCCAGCGGATTTCTAGCCCGGCAGACCACCTCGCCGTATGGTGTCTGTTCGGTTGTCTTCACCGTCACCAGATTGAAAAGCGGCTGCAGTTTTTGCATCAGCGCTTTGCCCTCGGATTGCTTGCCGGCATTCAGCAGGTCGACCATTTCGGTCGTGGCTTTGGGGGCGACGTTGGATGCCACCGAAATAACCCCGGCGGCTTTAATCCCGGGGTTGATCATCATTTCAAAGGTCATGGAATCATCGCCGGATAAGATCATAAAATCCGGTCCGCAGCACTGCCGGGTGCGTTTCATGTTGTCGATGCTGGCGGTAGCTTCCTTTACCGTTCCGACATTCGGATAGGCTTTGTAAAGCAGGGCCAGATCTTCGGGCAACAGCTGGGTTCCCGTTCGGCCCGGGATAACATAGGGGATGATGTCAAGATCCTTAAAAGCTTTCGCAATGGGCGCAACGTATTCTTTTCTGATCTCAAGGGAGCTGGGACCGTTATAGTAAGGTTCCACAAGCAATACGGCATCTGCGCCTGCTTCGGCCGCATGCCGGGTTGCTGCCAGTGACTCAACGGTATTGTTGCTCCCGGTGCCGGCAATGCACAGACAGTTTCCCTTGGCCTTTTTAGCGATTGCTTCGGTTACCTTATTGTGTTCGTCCCAGCTGAGAACCGGGCTTTCGCCGGTGGTTCCAACGGCGAGGATGCCTGTGATACCGTTTTTAATCTGAAAATCCACCAGTTTTTCCAGCCCCTCGTAGTCAACCGCATCGTTTTTAAAAGGTGTAACTATCGCAGTATAGCATCCTGCTTTCATGATTCCCCCTTTGCCGTAATCCCATTCAGGCGCTTATTCGTAATTTCTTTGCATTTAACAGAAAAAATTTTTCATCACGAAAACACGAAAATTTCAAAACACGAAATTTATATTATTTTCTTCGTGTTTTTATCCTTTCGTACTTTCGTGATTAATTTTTCTGTTTTTGGCTCACCGACAAATCGTGATTTGCGTTTTGCGCTGGCCGGCCCGGCTGGGTTAAGGTCTAAAAACGGTAGTTAAAAGCCAAAATGATGTCAAGAAAAAAGATGGTGAATAAAAAGCATGACTTGAAATATCAAGGCAGATACGCTAAAAACGCAACCACGAAAGTACGAAACCAATCTTTTTTACAAGAGGTAGGCATATCATGACCAAGGCAAAAAATGCAGATGAATTCATTGCGCGACAACGGCAGGCTGTCGCGCAAAATCCGGAATGCGGCACTTCGCATTACAACCTGG
>JARRJQ010000148.1:3455-10588 GCA_037388985.1 Desulfobacterales bacterium
CCCCAGCCTGGCGGAAGCGTTAGTTGCACTCGGCGGGATAGCCCTGCAGCGGGGCGACCTCGATAGCTGTCTGAATTATAACCGGTCGGCGGTCAAGGTCCGGCCCGGTTTTTCCGAGGGCTGGGGCAACATCGGGTTTATCGAACTCCAAAAAGGTAACATCGATGAAGCCATCAAGGCACTTGAAAAAGCAACGACCTTTAATTTCAGATACATTCAGGCCTTTGCCAATTTGGCCAACGCTTACCTGCTCAGTGGCCGGGTTGACGACAGTATCGAAGCCGGTTTGAAAGCATTAAAGCTTCATCCGGATTTTGCACCGGCCCACAACAACCTGGCCATCGCCTATCTTGAAAAAGGGCAGCATCAGCCGGCCATCGAACACTGCGAAAGGGCCGTTGAGCTCGGTTACGAGGTGCCTGCTGAGGTATTAAAAGAAGTTGAAAAACTTAAAAAACAGTCAAGTGTTTGATTGGTTTAATTGGTTGCATTAGTTTTATTTGTTCAGGCTTTTTCTAAAATCTTAAAAATGAGTGTATTTAAACCGAGCTTTTAAGGTCCGCCATTATCTTTTTGCGATTTAGAAAACCAATTAAACAAATCAAACCAATAAAACCAATTCAACAAAGCTCTTTTTAATGTCCCACATTTCTTTTTTTATACCTCCTTTCAAAGAACCCGTTAGCGCCAACAGCCCGATATGGCAAAAGCCGATCCCTCTGAGCCTCGATGCTCTACTGAAAAATGGTGGAGGATCCTTGAGCCACGCGGATTATTTTCGAGCGGCCCGGTCTTTTCTTGAATCCGATTCCTATAAAATCATTACTCGGGCGATCATTCATCAGCTTGGCCGTGATGTTAAGCCGCAGGACATTGAGGAAATTAAAATCAAACTCGAAAAACACGGTCAGTTCTATCATCCCGCCTGTATCGAAACCATTGTGTTTCAAAAGCAACTTTCCTTTGTACTCAATGTGGCCATATCTGAATCCGGACGGGGCTTGATTGAAAGGGAATACCAATTTTTAAATCGACTCAATGCCGAGCAACCGTTTCACTATTTGCCGCAGGTCTACGGATTTGGCCGGATTTGCGGGCCGCAGGGGATGGACTTCGATATGTTTTTAGGCGAATGGTTTAAAGACTTTCATGAATTTCATATCTCGATAGATCCTGCAGATCAAAAGCCTAAAATTCTTATCTGGGATGATGCCCGCGGAAGGTTTTTCCTTTCGCATGGCCAGATGCAACGGCTTTATGCCCAGGCCGCCAAAATACTGACCTGCTATTATAACCTGCAATCTTTTGAGCAGATATCGGCCTGGCACCATGGGGCCGGTGATTTTGTGATAAAGATTGAAAATGACAAACTCCAGTTAAAGCTGGTCACCATACGGCAATACGCTGTTATGTTCGAAAGCCAAAATGATGCCCGAACAAAACAATCTGCGCCGCAGCTGATATTACAGGCGTTGCTGGTGTTCTTTTTAAACCTTTCGCTTCGCATGCGCCTGGACCGTCTGGACGGGGCCGGAGAGATGATGTGGTCGGATGATGATGCTGTTGAGGCTACCCTGATCGGTTTTTTGGAAGCACTGTCCATCAAACCCGATATTGTAGCGTTACCGGATTCGCCGCTGGCATGCTTTATCGCCTACCTTTCGTCTTGCACAAAAGAGGACCTGCTGGGTCTGTTTCAGGCGATTGTGGACCGCAGCAATCCCCAAATGCCGGAGCTGCCGCTCATTAAGAAAAATATAAGCGAACATGCTGAGACATTGTACCATATAATGGGTAGATTCTTTGAGCGGCTTCAAGATAAGGTATGAACGGTTTTTTCTCGGCTATCTGAGCTGTCTTAACCCGTTGTAACAATGCTTTTTTATTGACAAGGTAAAAGATTAATTTTATATCAACTTTTTTGATGCACCTTTTTTGAATCAAAACAAAACTATTTGAAATAAAATCAGAAAAAACAGATCGAGAGGAGGTGAATTCCAGCGAATCCCGGAAGGGAAAGACGAAATTCTGGCATTTGGAGCGAAATATTTAACTAAATGGAGGTAAATAATGGCAAAACATAAAACCCCGTTGTTGGACCAGCTTGAAAGCGGGCCATGGCCAAGCTTTGTTTCGGACTTGAAACAACAGGCCGAAGTCAGGTCTAAAAACAAGGAGAAGGTCGAATTTCAGATTCCGGTAGATGTTGTTGAAGATCTTCTGGGTGTAATGGAACTTTCTTACAAACATGGCCGAACCCACTGGAAACACGGTGGAATCGTCGGCGTCTTCGGCTATGGTGGTGGAGTTATCGGCCGCTATTGCGACCAACCGCAACAGTTTCCGGGCGTGGCGCACTTCCACACCTTGCGGGTCAACCAGCCGGGCGGCAAATTTTACAAAACCGAATATTTAAGACAGATCTGTGATCTGTGGGATTTCCGCGGCAGCGGACTCACCAATATGCACGGTTCAACCGGAGACATTATTTTTCTGGGCACCACCACCCCCCAGCTGGAAGAAGTTTTCTATGAAATGACCCACAACCTCAACCAGGATCTGGGCGGTTCGGGCTCAAACCTGCGGACGCCGTCGGACTGTATCGGTCAGGCGCGCTGTGAATATGCCTGCTATGATACCCAGTCCCTGTGCTACCATCTGACGCAGGAGTATCAGGACGAACTTCACCGGCCGGCATTTCCGTATAAATTTAAATTTAAATTTGACGGGTGCCCCAACTGTTGTGTGGCCTCTATCGCGCGGGCGGACATGTCTTTTATCGGAACCTGGCGGGATAATATCCGCATCGACCAGAAAGCCGTCCAGGCTTACATCGGTGGCGAAATCGCACCCAATGCCAATGATCATAGCGGCCGTGACTGGGGTCCCTTCGATATCCAGAAAGAGGTGATCGATCTTTGCCCCACCGAATGCATGTGGATGGAAGGTAAAAAGCTGATGATCGATGACAAAGAATGCAGCCGCTGCATGCATTGCATCAACGTGATGCCCAGAGCGCTGCGGATTGGAAAAGACACCGGTCTTTCCATCTTAGTCGGTGCCAAGGCCCCGATTCTCGATGGTGCTCAGATGGCTTCCATGCTGATTCCCTTTATCAAAGCCGAGGAGCCCTATGATGAAATCAAAGAAGTCATTGAGGGTATCTGGGATTGGTGGATGGAAGAAGGCAAAAACCGCGAACGGCTGGGTGAGTTAATGAAGCGCCAGGGCTTCCAGAAACTGCTGGAGGTCACCGGCCTCAAGCCCGATCCGCGAATGGTTAAGGAGCCGCGATCCAACCCCTACATCTTCTGGAAAGAAGAGGAAGTTCCGGGTGGGTTCAAACGCGACATCAACGATTTTAGAAAATATCATCAGAGATAGGGGGTAAATACCATGGCATTTGTATCATCAGGTTACAATCCTGACAAACCGATGGAAAACCGGATCACAGACATCGGCCCCAGAAAATTCGACGAATTTTATCCGCCGGTCATCGCCAAAAACAAGGGTCAATGGCTGTATCATGAAGTTTTGAAGCCCGGCGTGCTGGTGCATGTGGCCGAATCCGGCGACAAAGTATGGACGGTTCGTTGCGGCGGCGCACGTTTGATGAGCACCACGCACATCCGGGAAATCTGTGAAATTGCAGAAAAGTACTGTGACGGTTATGTGCGCTTCACCACCCGCAACAACATCGAATTTATGCTGACCGACGAAAAAAAGGTCGATACACTGGTTAAAGATCTTGCAAAACGAAAATTTGCCGGCGGCAGTTTCAAATTCCCTGTTGGCGGAACCGGTGCCTCCATTACCAATATCGTCCACACCCAGGGCTGGCTCCACTGCCACACACCGGCCACCGACGCCTCGGGTCCGGTGAAGGCGACCATGGATGCGCTTTTTGATTATTTCAAAGATCACAAGCTGCCGGCCAAGCTGCGCGTGTCTCTGGCCTGCTGCCTGAACATGTGCGGCGCGGTGCATTGCTCGGATATTGCCATTTTAGGTTACCATCGCAAACCGCCGATGCAGGACCATGAATACCTGGACAAGATGTGCGAGATCCCGCTGGCCATCGCCGCCTGCCCGACGGCCGCCATTAAACCGGCCAAAATCGAGGTCGGTGGAAACAAGGTCAACAGCGTTGCCATCAATGAGGAACGCTGCATGTTCTGCGGCAACTGTTATACTATGTGCCCCGCCCTGCCGCTGGCGGACCAGGAAGGTGACGGTATCGTCATCATGGCCGGAGGCAAGGTTTCCAACCGCATCAGCGCACCGAAGTTTTCCAAGGTGGTGGTGGCCTTTATCCCGAACGAGCCGCCGCGCTGGCCGAAAACAACGACAACCATCAAGCAGATCGTTGAGGCTTATGCGCAGGGCGCGAACAAATACGAGCGCCTGGGTGAATGGGCCGAGCGAATCGGATGGGAGAGATTCTTTGAAAAATGCAATCTGGAATTTACCCATCATCTGATTGATGACTTCCGCGATCCGGCTTACTTTACATGGCGCCAGACCAGTCAATTTAAATTTTAGGCGCATGAAACCAGCGGGGGGAGGCGACAAATTGGCGCCCCCCCTGTATCTAGCCTGAAAGAGGTTAACCATGGATTACGAGGAAGCAAAAACAAAGATTGTTGAGTCCTTGGAAAAGAAGTTAAAAACCAAATCCAAATTTTATTTCAACGACTTGGCCAAAATTCTGGAATTAAAGCCCCGGGAAGCCAAAAAGCTGATCAATCAGCTGGTGCAGGATGGGGTCCTGGAATACTGGTCAAGCGGCAGCACCTCCATGTATGGACTCAAAGGAACCGGCAAACAGGCCAGCGCCGAACATGAAGCTTAAAGGTGCTGTAAGAAATTAAATTCGCACTTTTTGCTCCGATTACTAAACAGGCTTCAATGCACCATCATGGTATGGGTTTTCCCAGAATAATTATTGCCGCTTTGCGCGGCGGTTCAGGTAAAACCATACTTTCCGTTGGACTGATTGCTGCCTGGAAAAAATTAGAAAAATCCATCGCACCGTTTAAAAAGGGGCCGGATTATATTGACACGGGCTGGCTGGCCCTGGCGGCCGGCCGGCCCTGTTATAACCTGGACACCTTCCTGCTCGAGCCTCACCAGATTGTTCAATCTTTTCGGATGCATACCCTTAAAGACGATATTGCGGTCATCGAAGGCAACCGCGGACTTTATGACGGCATCGACCTTGCCGGCAGCACCAGCACAGCTGAGCTGGCTAAATTGCTTAAGACGCCGGTTTTGCTTTGCGTGGATTGTACCAAAATCACCCGCACGATGGCGGCGGTCATCTCCGGTTTAATGCAATTTGATCCGGAAGTCATGATTAAGGGGGTGGTGCTCAATCGGGTGGCGGGATCCCGTCACGAACGTATTTTGCGCGATAACATCGAGCACTACTGCGGTATTCCGGTACTTGGTGCGATTCCGAAACTGGCCACCCAGATTTTTCCGGAACGCCACATGGGTCTGGTGCCGACTCCCGAACATGACTGGGCCGGCAAATCCATTGATGCTGCCGCCCGGATTGCCGTTAAGCACATCGATCTGGATGCGGTTTATGAACTCATCCAGGATCTGCCGCAGCTCAATGCAGGGGACAGAGGACAGAGGACAGAGATCAGAGAACAGAAAACCGAAGACCACCGTCAGATAATTAGTGCTGAAGCAGGCAGGCCTAAAATTGGGATCATCAAAGATTCCGCGTTTCAGTTTTACTATCCGGAAAATCTCGATGCGCTGACGGCGGCAGGAGCCGAAACCGTGTTGATCAGTCCGTTGTCGGGCCAATCGTTGCCCGAGCTGGATGCGCTGTATATCGGGGGAGGATTTCCCGAAACACATGCCCGGCAGCTGGCGGCAAATAAAAGCTTTCGAAAACAGATCAAAGCGCTGGCAGAAGACGGTTTGCCCATTTATGCAGAATGCGGCGGTCTGATGTACCTGGGTGAAGAACTGGTGTTGGGAAAAAAATCCTTTCCGATGGTCGGGGTTCTGCCGGTGGCTTTTGATTTTTATCCAAGGCCGCAGGGTCACGGCTACACGGTTGTTACGGTGGTCAATGAGAATCCTTTTTATGCGGTCGGCACCGAAATCAAAGGGCACGAATTTCACTATTCGCGGGTGTTGAAATGGAGCGGTGATGAAAATGATCTGATTTTTCACATGCAACGGGGGGTCGGAATTACCAAGGAGAAGGACGGCATCTGTTACAAAAATGTGCTGGCCACTTACACCCACATTCACGCCCTGGGCACACCGCAATGGGCGCGGGCGCTGGTCCGCAACGCCCAGGCCTATCATCAGAAAAAGAAAATCAAATGATGCGGTTCTGACGGACCATGGAAATTCATCAGATTCGAAAAGCAATTGTTGAGCATGTGGCCGCATCCGCCGTTAAAATAACACCTCGCCGTTTAGCAAAAACCATAACAGATGCATACCGCCTGGATAAAGCGCGTATCAAAGCATTATTGAAGGATTTAGTCGCACAGGGCGAGCTGGAGTACGTTTACGAATTCGGCAGCAGCTATCTTGTGCCCTCTTTCAACAGACCGGTTCGCATTTCAGCCCATGTGGTGATCATGCCGCCGGGATATCTATATTCGCGGGCACCGGATGATGTGATCATCCAGATTAAACCCGGGGCCGCCTTTGGCGGCGGCCGGCATCCGAGCACCAGGCTGTCGGTTGAAGGAATCGAATTTGTTCTAAAGGAAATCCGTCCGGATTGGCTGAATAAAGAATGTTCGGTGCTCGACATCGGCACAGGATCGGCTATTCTGGCTATTGTTGCCGTTTGTCTGGGGATCAGAAAAGCAGTCGGCATAGATATCGATCCATGCGCAGTCTCCGAGGCCGGAGAAAACATTGTGCTCAACCATTTTCAGGATCGAATCACCATATCGGACCGTAAAATTGACGCGCTCGACACGTCTTTTTCGCTGATCGTTGCCAACCTGCGTTATCCGAGCCTGAAAAAGCTTTACCGGCAGGTTACCCGGCTGGCCGATCCTACCGGAGGGGCGGTATTCTCCGGCTTCCGTCCCCATGAGAAGCAAGATTTGATCGATCTTTACACGGCTCGATATTTTCGGTGCATC
>JARRJQ010000149.1:0-7100 GCA_037388985.1 Desulfobacterales bacterium
TGCATTTTCCGGTATCGGCTCCAGCATTGCGTGTTCGACCACCACCATTGCGCCATTTGTCAAACACTGGCTCAGATTAAGATTTGATAACGTCGGCTGTATCATGTTTTCATTATAGGGGGGGTCTATAAAAGCCAGATTGAAGGCCGGCTTATGTGAGCGCAGAACGTTTAAGTTATTTAGTATATTCCATTTAATCGTACGGGTCCTGTTTTCCATTGAACAGTTTTTTATATTCATATTTAAAGCGCCTAATGCCGCTGGATTATCTTCTGCAAATACAGCAGATTCGGCTCCACGGCTTAATGCTTCGATACCCATGGCGCCGGTGCCTGCAAATAAATCTAAAACCGATGCACCTCGAACGCGATCGTTAAGAATATTAAAAATGGATTCCCGCACCCGATCCGCCGTTGGCCTCGTTTTTATGCCGGGCACCGTCACCAGTTTCCTGCCTTTCAACTCCCCGCCGATAATTCTGATGGTCATTGCTTGATGTTTTAAGTTGGCCGGTTGAGCCGGTTTAGCCAGTTGTGCCCGTTAAAAGATAAAAATATTTTAGGCAAACGGGAAAACGGGCAACGGGCTTAACCTAAAAAATTTAGACGCATTTTTAAAATGGGTTCTAGTTGAGGCTTTTGATTTTCTTGTGCAGATAACTTCTGCCGACTTTCAACGCCCTGGCAGTTTTGGTAATGTTGTTCTCGTTTTGCAATAATTTTATTTTAATGAATTCTTTTTCAAACACTTTGCGGGCTTCTTTAAAATTGTCGATTTTCAAAAACTGGGAGACTGCCGAATACGTATTCTCATTGTAGGCACCCGGTTTATAAGAATCGGGGATGTCGGGTGCATCAATGACATCCTTATCAACTGTTATCGCAAGTCGTTCCACAAGATTCCTGAGTTCCCTGACATTTCCGGGCCAAGCATAACTGCTCAATATGCTGATCGCTGCCGGGCTCATTGTTTTTCGCTTGCTTCGATTCTGAATGGCAAACTCTTTCAAAAATACTTCCACCAATATCGGAAGGTCTTCAATGCGCTCTCTTAATGGGGCAACCTTAATCGGAATCACATTTAAACGATAATATAAATCCTCTCTGAAGGTTCCCTTTTCCATTTCTTTTTCAAGGTTTTTATTGGTGGTGGCGATTATTCTGACATTAACACTGATGGGGCGGCTTCCGCCAATCCGCTGGATCTTTTGTTCCTGAAGCACCCTCAATATTTTTGCCTGAGAGCTGAGGCTCATGTCTCCGATTTCATCCAGAAATATCGTTCCGTTGTCGGCTAATTCAAATTTGCCAATTTTTGTAGCAGTGGCAGCGGGAAACGCGCCTTTTTCATATCCGAACATTTCACTCTCAATGTGTTCGTCCGGTATCGCCGCACAGCTGACATCAATTAGCGGCTTGTCTGCCCGGGGGCTCAGCGCGTGTATCATTCGCGCCACAAGCTCCTTGCCGGTGCCGTTTTCTCCGCTGATAAGTATCCAAGTGTCCGATGGAGCCGCCACTTCAATATTCCTTCTTAATTCCTTAGTCCTTTCAGAATTTCCATCGATGGAATCTTTCTCCAGGGTCTTGGTGCGGAGATATTTGTTTTCTTCTTCAAGACGCCTGAAATTCAAGGCATTGTTAATGGTCAATATAATCTTATCGATGGAAAGCGGCTTTTCAATCAAGTCAAAGGCACCCAGCTTTGTGGCTCTAACTGCGGTCTCGACGTTTCCATGACCGGTAATAATGATCACCTGAGTGTGCGGATGGTATTTTTTGATTTCCTTTAGCGTTTCAATCCCATCCAGTCCCGGCATCCAGATGTCCAGCAAAACCAGATCGGGAGAATCCGAATCAACAACTTTTAATGCCTCATAACCATTGACAGCGGTTGAAACCTTATAGCCTTCGTCTGAAAGCAACCCGCTTAAGGACTGAACGATCGAAGGCTCATCATCAACAACTAAAACAGATGGTAACATATGCAAATCCTTCCGTTAAACAATCAGGTGCCTCATTAATAGTCAGTTAGGTATCTATGGCGTTATCATCTTTTCGGTCAGTTGTCCGTTGTTCGTTGTCCGTCGATCGAATTTTTTGATCAAACGGCTGTTTTACCCAAGAAGCCATAAGAATTTGGAAGAATCATAAATTGAATCCAACTTCTAAATCCAATATGCATACACAACGGACAACAAACGACGAACAACGGACCTCTTTACACCGGCAACTCTACAACGAATTTGGCACCTCGTGGCGTGTTATCTTGCACATTAATCATCCCATTGTGATCTGCAATGATCGTATTTACAATTGTAAGCCCAAGACCCATGCCGGCCTTTTTTGTTGAAAAATTCGGCTGAAACAAACGGGTCTTATCTTCATCGGAGATACCCGGTCCATCATCGGCTACTTCCATTCGCACCTTCTTTAAAATAGAGTCGTAGGCCACATTGATCGTAATATTACCCTTGCCCTTGGTTGCACTAATGGCATTGTCAATCAGGTTTATCAGCGCCTGTCTCATCTGCTGCCGATCAAGATTGAGGATCGGAATGTCGCTGGTATTGTTGACTTTGAAATTGATACCCGAACGGACTTCCTTATAGAGCGCGATTGTTTCATTAATAATTGACAGTAGCTCACAGGGTACCGGATTTGCGCTTGGAAACCGAGCAAAGGACGAAAATTCATTCACCAAATTGCGAATCAGTTCCACCTGACTGATGATCGTTTCGGTGCACTCCTCAAAAATTTTATCATCTACGAATTGAGCGTATTTTCTTTTTAACCGCTGGGCAGACAGCGTTATGGGCGTAAGGGGGTTTTTAACCTCATGGGCGATGCGGCGGGCAACTTCCCGCCAGGCGGCCATTCGTTGACCTTTTTCCAGTTCCGTTAGATCGTCAAACACCATCAGCGTCCCCATATGTTGACCGGTATCATCTTTGAGTGCGTTTACCGAAACCAAAAAACTCCTGGGCCTGCCTTCAATGGTCAGCTTTAGTGGCAATTCAATGGTGTCTCCCCGGGAAAGAGACAGGTTATTCATAATATCATCGGCCAATTCCAAAAACTGGCCGTCTAATAAATCTTTATAGCTTTTGTTCAGAATTTGTTCGGATTTGAGATTGAGCATTTTTTCAGCGGATTTGTTCATGGTCGAAATGATGCCTCTGGCATCCAGGGTGACGACACCGGCGGAAACACTTTTTAACACGATTTCCATGAATTGCCGCTTTTCTTCGATTTCAAGATTCTGTTTGCGGAGCATGCGAGCGGAAAGCTCCAGTTGCTCGCGACTGGTTCGAAGATCTTGGGTCATCTGGTTGAAGGATTTAACCAGGCTTCCAAATTCATCATCACCCACCGGGTCAATGGTGTAACCTAGATCACCATCAGCCACACGGCGGGTTGCTTCAGCCAATTCTTTAATCGGAAGACTGATCGATCGGGCCATATAGAAACCAAACCACACGGCGCAGAACAGGACCAATAATGCCACAATCGAAAGCGATATATAATAGGTGATCTGAATGGGCTTTTTCAGCAACTTTATCTGTTGGTATTCAGCAAAACCACTGCGAATAGATTGCAAATTTTCTGAAAGATCAAGTGGAAGCAACCTGGTGGCCACGACAAAACCCAAAGCCTCATTTGGCTGAACCCCAAAAGGAACGGTTGCGATGGTTTTAATAAATTCGCCGGATGGAATGGTTTGCGAAACGGACCGAATTCCTTCAGATGGGAATTCTTTTTGGAAACTCTCCGGGGAAATAATTCCGAAATATTCGTTTTCAAGTTTGGGCGCCAGCGCAAAGGTCAGCCGCTCGTAATTCGGAGAATATACTTCCACTGCATCCAGATTAAATTCTCTTTGCACAATTCGAACATAATGCGAAAGGGTTTCTTTCGTTTGGGGATTCAGGAGGTTTTTGGCCTTTATCTGATACGATATCCTTTCCAGGAAAAAACGGTTGTTCTCTTCAGTCCGGGTATACAACCGTCCACCGACCCACAATGAGTGTTCAAGCGCCTGTTCAACCGGCACATTAAACCAAAATTCAATACTGGATGTAATAAAATTAAGCGAAAAGAAAAACAGTACGATAGTGGGTAAAAGCGTAAGCGATACAAAGGCAATGACAAGCTTGGTCCGGATTTTTGAGCCCAAAACATTTCGTCTGCGATCATAAATGAGCTTAACCAAGTTACGAAAAACGAGGTAGATCACCAGGATAAGCAGCAGCAAATTGATGTTGATCAAAATAAACATCAAAACAGTGTTGGAGACGGCAATATCGGCTCCGAAAGTGATGATCCTGCTTTCAACAAAGGTCATCAGCGCAACAACCACTAGAATAACAAAAATCAGAATAAATTCGCGCTTGCGCCTTTTTCTCTCTTTTTCCGAAAGCGACGATCTTCTTTTAAATCCGGCTCGTTTCATGACATCCATGATGGGCTGCAAACCGACAGGCTATTGATCAATAAATGAAATCGATGGCATACCAATCCGTTTCAAAGTCCCATAGAGATACAAAGAACAGAATGTAATGCAGGTATAAGGGGAGGGTTTTTTTGCTGACTTCAGCTTTAACTCTGAGTTGGTAATGCGCGTCTTTTTCCAGCCTGTTTAACGGGATAATTTTTAAGCTATTGATTTCAGTCATCCATTTTTTGGCTTCTTTGAAAGACTTGGTAACTTCGGGATTATCCGTTTTCCAGGAACGGTTGACTGTAAACTCCTTTTTAAGGTTATCGTATTTAATCGTGTGGGTCACCTCTATATCGGCAATATCTTCGTCAAACCAGAAATTGCGAACCTTATTCAGCTTGGCAAAAAAGGAAAATGAAGAAGGCACGCCGCTCAAAATCGCTTTTTGCAATTCTTCTCTGAAAGCCCCCTCGAGATTTAGATACAGTAGCAGGTCATCACGGGTATTGGAGACCGTGATATTGGTCAGGGTGGCATCTTGCGCTAAGCCAAGACTGGGAATAACAAAAAGTATGAACAGAAATGCGACGGTTTTTAGAGGTTTTTTTAAAAAAATCATATGAAAAAATGACCGTTAACGTGGTATCAGCCTATTATCTTAATTGCCTTTTATTTAACGTCCTGCAAAAAAAGGAAACTGTCGAAATACAGTCCGACATTTCGATCATCATCTAGTGATCCCTCCGGTGGTACACTTTCGATTTATTAAATAGCCGAAACCTTTATGAATTGCAAGTAGTTTTGCCGGTTATCGGCGGGGGCTTGGGGATCGAAAATGCTTGGTGTCATTGTTGAATTTTCTGAGCAACTGTTTTCTCAAAAAGCGCAGGGTCTGCGAATAAAAAGATTGTCGCTGACGCAACCATTTGTTATAACTTCCGGCAATTTGGAACCTATTTCAAAAAGGTGAATCAGGGAGAAATATTTGCTTGCAAAAGTTCTCAGCAGTGCTGTTCTGGGAATTGATGCCTACCAGGTTGAAGTTGAGGTAGACATCACATCCGGCCTGCCCACCTTCACCACGGTCGGGTTGCCGGAGGCCTCGGTTAAAGAAAGCAAAGAACGGGTTAAATCGGCAATTAGCAATTCAGGTTATCGGTTTCCCGCAGACCGAATCACGGTTAACCTGGCCCCGGCGGATATCAAAAAAGAAGGAACCGGTTTTGACCTGCCAATCGCCCTGGGGATCTTAGCGGCCACCGGAATTATTCCCCAGAATGTGCTCTCCAAATACCTCATCCTGGGCGAGCTTTCATTGGACGGCCAGATTAAGCCGGTCAAAGGCTCTTTACCGATGGCCCTGGCCGCCAAGGCCGCCGGTTTTTCGGCGATTATCGTACCGTTTCAAAATAGACGCGAAGCCTCAGTGGTCAGCGATATCTTGGTTTTGCCGGCAAAGACGCTTTCGCAACTTGTCGGATTTTTAAGGGGGTTTTCAGGGATTGAGCCGGAACATAGCGGTATCGCTGAATTATTTTCAACAGACGGCCACTATGAAATCGATTATGCCGAAGTGATGGGACAGGAACATGCCAAACGCGCTCTGGAAATCGCAGCCGCAGGTGGCCACAATCTACTGATGATTGGTCCTCCCGGCTCTGGAAAAACCATGTTGGCTAAACGTCTACCGACCATCCTGCCGCCAATCACCTTTGAAGAAGCCCTGGAGACCACCAAGATATTCAGCGTCGCCGGACTGCTGCCTAGCGGTCAAGCCCTGATTACCGTACGGCCGTTCCGTTCACCCCATCACACCATTTCAGATGCCGGTTTAATCGGCGGCGGCCACAATCCTAAGCCCGGTGAGGTCAGTCTAGCCAACAACGGTGTGCTGTTTTTGGATGAACTGCCTGAATTTAAAAAACACGTCCTTGAGGTTTTACGACAACCCATCGAAGATTTAAAGGTGACTATTTCCCGTGCCCGATCCAGCCTGACGTATCCATCCAGCTTCATGCTGGTAGCGGCGATGAATCCCTGTCCCTGTGGCTATTTTTCAGACCCCAAACACGCATGCCGCTGCACCCATCAGCAGATTCACCGCTACCGTTCCAAAATTTCCGGACCGCTGCTGGACCGCATTGACATGCATGTGGAGGTACCGGCGGTGCCTTACAAAGACTTGATGCAGGACAATGTTGCAGAAAATTCCGAAAGCATTCGCAAACGGGTAGCCGGGGCCCGCGCCATCCAGTCCAAAAGATTATCCCGCACCAAAATTTTCTGCAACGCCCGCATGAGCAGCCGGCATATTAAAAACCATTGCAAGGTCGATGAAGCCTCCTGCCGCCTGCTGGAATCGGCCATCGATAAACTGGGCCTTTCGGCACGGGCTTACAACCGCATCCTAAAAATTGCGCGCACCATTGCCGATTTAGAGCCATCAGGTGATATTTGCACCCAACACATTTCCGAAGCCATCCAGTACCGCAACCTGGACCGCGGCAGGCAGTTTGACTAAGCGTCTAAAAGCAATCCGTAATAGAAAAAGACGTGATCTGCTCGATGAATGCAAGCGTCACAATGAAAACCATTCAATTCAACTTAGCCTGCTTTTTTAAATTCAAGGCAGGCTTTTTTTAGGTTAGGCAGAGTCCGGT
>JARRJQ010000150.1:0-619 GCA_037388985.1 Desulfobacterales bacterium
ACAGCCAGGCATTGGCGCCGGCGTATTGAAAAAAGGCCAGGATGCCTGCCAGCAGCGGTGTACCCAGCAAAAGCGCCAAAGCCAGACCTTTTAGCAAGTCTGCCAGATAGGTCGACCAGGTCGTTCGGTTAAACCCGAAGCGCTCTTCAATGACAAAAGTTGCATAAACACTAAAAGGCAGGGCCAAGACAGATTTGAGCAATATCAAAATTCCGATATATATTAGCCCGGATAAGATCGCGCCCAGTTCAAAAGAACGCACCCATTTGTCCAATAGCGGAAATCCCTTAGCAAACCAGAATACAAGGAGCAACAGCAGATTAAATGTGGAGGTGACCCATCCAAAATGTGTATTTACTTTCAGATACTGCTGGGATTTTCGATACCGTTCCGGGTCGTACACACCTTCAAATGCCCCGGGCAGCGCGCTGCTGAGGTGCCTGAGGTTGAGCCCATCGGCAACCACATTCAAGATAAAATCTAAACCGATAGCTCCAAGGATGATGATGGCGATGCTGTTCATCCGTTATCCTTAAAATGGCAATAAAAATGGGTGGCCCCGAAGAACCACCCAGCAGAACGAGGAGATTGAAGGAGGTTCATAAACAACCGCCTCGAC
>JARRJQ010000150.1:685-7779 GCA_037388985.1 Desulfobacterales bacterium
ATGGGGAATGAGCCACTGTGGATAGAGGAAAGAGTTAAGGGTTAAGTTGAAAAGTTAACCGATTTAACAGCTTCGCAGCTTCAGCTGCACACAAATCATACAGCACCACGCTGTATCATGTCAAGAGATAATTAAACTGCTTTGTGGCTAGTGATCACTTTTTTGATAATGCGCTGAAACTCCAAGCCGAAACCTTTATTATTCGACCAGATGATCCTGGCCTGCCTTTTGATAATATTGCCTTTTTTGCGGTTGGGTATCGCCAGCAGGAGCTGTTGCCCGAGATCGAGGCCATCAATTTCATTGGTTTTAAGAAAAGCGCCCCCCAGACTGATATTTTTTACCTCGCCGGGGTAGATTTTTCGTTGAGCCGCGTATTTAATATTCACAGAACATGGTTTTCGGGGATGCCTGCGCAATTCAATTCCTCTTTTGATTGGCCTGTCCAATGGATCGGCATCTAAAAATCGAACCCCATATCCATAGTAAAAAGAGGATCTTTTCAGGGGCTTACGCCATTTGATTAAGACATGATAGCGCTCATAAACTTCCGAATCCGGAGTGTATGGGGAATTGGGAATACCGATATAGATATCGGTGCCGGGAGCTAAGAAGTGGTCGGTTTCAAAATAAAGCCCGAAGTCGCTGTAATTAAACATCCGGGCTCCCTGCAAGATACCGAATTTGGCGTCCTCAAGGACAATCGGGGCCTGGTAGTCAAAGCGGGTGTTGTCTCTTTTTTCAGGGTTTGAATTCATCAACGCGCCTCGAGATGTTAATTTAGCACCCTGAGATGATAAAAATCAAGCATTTATGAAGATTAATTTGCAGGTTCTTTATATTTTTCAAGAAGGTCCTGGATGGCTTCTTCAAGAAGATCATTTTGGCGTTTTTCCAATTGAGCGGCCAGGATCCTGATTTCCTTGATCAGATCAGCATCCAGCGTGGTATTATACATTTTTCTTTTTGCCATACTCAAATTTTTCACCTACTCATTAGCAGTTATTCGTTTTTATCTCTCGGCGTTAAGCTGGCATCTTGACTAAACCGATATCAGCGATTGCATCTATAAGCGACCGCTGCCGAACCCATCGGATAATCATACACCCAGACAATATGAGTGGCTCTCAGGTTAGCGGCACGAACTAAAATTTTATCCTCGGTTTCTTGCGGGTGATAATAATTAAAAAGCTGTCCTGTATCAGACGTCTCGGTGAGAGTCGCAACGTATTCACAGTCCTGCACCATCGATTCTTCCGCAATTTTTACGGCCGGAATGGTTTTCATACAGCTAATCATAAATATGGCCAAGATGATCCACGCCAGTTTTTGCATCAGTCAAGTGATTCCTTTAAATTTAGAAGGCAAAATTCGCAATCGCTTTCCAGATTTAGTAATTATTGTAGTATAAATAACAGTTTATGTCAAAATTTCACTGAAGCAAAAAAAGCGCAAAGTTAAATATTTTAAGTAATAATAAATAGTTAGATAGAGTTGACAGTTTTGGAGAGCACGTGGCAGGCAGAATTAAAACATTGGATTAAATGATTAAAAAACATTTATCTTAAAGTTGAATTTTTAATTATAATTTATTGTAATCTTTTCATAAATTCGCCAATTGACTTATGAACTCTAGAGGCACCTTCGCCCAGCAATATTCCATGGCGATCAAAGTTAAACAGTGTATATTCCTTTTCCTCCGAGCCGATGAGGTCAAAAATTTTGCGGGATCCTTTGGGATCCACCACCGGATCGCCGCGGGACTGAACAACGAGTGTTGGAACATTTACATCGGATAACCGTGGCTCCAATTCATCCATGAGTCGATCTACTTCAACCACCCCGGAAATCGGGTTGCGCAGATAGTTAATATGGGGATTTTCCGGTTTGTTTTCAACAAATTCCTTTTTGGCTGCCGCTTGATGTGCTCTATCCATCAGGCGATTCCACATCTCAACTGCGGGAGCAAATCGGGATGAAAGATCTTTTAGACGCATAGGAGCAGAAACCGCAAAAACACCGATCACCTCCCTAACCCGAACGGCGAGATCCAAAGCCAGACCGGCTCCGGTTGAAAAGCCACCGGCTACCACACGTTTGCAAATATTGCTGATGATCGCATACCCCTGATCTACTGAATCTCTCCAATCCTGATACGATCGAATTGCCAGATCTTCCGGAGCTGTTCCGTGCCCCTTTAAGCGCGGTACATATACCCAAAATCCGAGTCGCCCCAAATACTGAGCCAGTTCTCTAACTTCCAAGGGGGCTGCCATATAGCCATGAGAAAGAACAACACCGAGTTCTTTAGATTTTCCTTTTATCAAAAAGGGCATGCCCACCGAGATCGGCTTGGTTTCTCCCTGGATAAAAAATGCTTCATAGTCATTCTTAAATTCTTCAGTGGCTCTGTCCATCAGATAACGAGAAACTTCCCTTCTGATCCAAAAGCCGGGTTGATGGGCAATCCGCTTAACCATACGCTGCAGATGGGTGAGCGGTTCAACGTCATTGGCCATCACATCAATCGGATTGTCAATCCGCGCGCGGTGAAAATCATACGGAGAGGAAAATTTCGAAGGATCTTTGTACAGTAATTTTCCCCTTTGGATTAATATTTTAGTATCGACCGCCACGGACAGAAAATCCTCAAATTTCCTGTAGCGGTCATCGGTCAATAAATGCACCTGATCCGCCTCAAGGCTGTGGTGCAAGCAAATATCACTTAGATGGGGAAGGCGGGTGGCGGCCAGAAAGACTCGCCGTCTTAAGTCCTGTTCGTCAATCTTTTTCGACCGCATCGCCCGAGTCATTGACCCAAAGAGATGATCGTGATTGACTGTGGTCAAATTGTAAATGGCTGCCATGTAACGCTGCATGAGCTTAAGCGCCTCGATGCGCATCCGGGGTCGCGAGGGTAAAGGATCATCAAAAGTGATTCGGTGTTTCGCTGAAATATCCAAATGAATAGCGGAAGATTGTAAACACTCCGATATCTCAATCGGTTTCCCAAAGCGGATATCAATATCCACACCGGAAAGCAGCATCGATCCTTCGGTCATGATTTCTTCGATGATGCGCTCGGGCAAGTCATCGACCAGTCGAACCGCCAAGCTGCTTAAAATATTCTCACGCGCACGGATCGGGTAATACGTCAGATTTACCGGAACGATATAGGTTTTGGCATTTATGACCGGTTCTATGTCCTCAATTTGAAACTGCTCCAGCAGATACTGGACCTCCTCCGCCGAATTTTCAGTTGACAATTTCCTCAGGCGCTCGCGGTAAAATTCGGTTCTGATTGCCAGCGTGGCTGCTCCGGTATGAGGTGGGTGCTTGCCGCCGGCTGCAGATATCATAAAACGCCCTTTTTCGATGATCTTTTTATTTTTGACCATGCTGCCTTCGGGGAAAATGATCCAATTTGCCTCACCGGTGAGCAGGGTTTTGACAATCAAACGGTCGCGGTTCGGGTTTTTAGTGGAGACCGCACCGACTTTTTCCAAATAGGCGCCAAGGGCACCTGTGAAAAATTCATATGATGCCAATGACCATACCGGAATCTTGGTTAATCGAAAAATCACGTGAGGCATCAGGAAGGTTTCAAGGCGCGTAAAATGATTGATGACAAAAATCTTGGATCCCTCGGGGATATTTTCCTCTCCGTAATATGAGATATTCGCCTTTGAAAGATTGGTGATTGCCTTTACGGCGAGGCTGGTCATTCGATATGCAACGCGGTTGAGCATACGCTGAACTTATAATCCAATTTTGAGATCGGTTTTAGATCGCTTCCGATGAATGGATGTTATCGGAAATATGCCGTCCTCATCGCCGGCCTTTATCTGAAGATATATAGAAAACCCCTCATCTAAAATAATAAATAATAATTAAGCTAAAATCAATAATTTAGACACAAATCGGAATCGACTTGATTTATCGTTAAAGCGCAAACTTAATTCGAGTTCACGCTCTTTGGATTGCATTCGTCCCGCAGTTGACAGGAATAGCAAATTGAAATAGTTTACTATATTTATCAGTGGGTTGCTGAGCCTCTCGAAAAACCGAATAATCGACGATTAAGGAAATACATGCCAAAATATAGAATCACCACCCTGGGCTGCAAGGTAAATCAAGCCGAGTCCGATGCGATTGCCAATGAATTGGAATCTTATGGTTGGTTGCCCGCCGGCGAAAAAGAACCATCAGAGTTATTCATCATCAATACCTGCACGGTGACCCAAAAGGCCTCAATGCAGTCGCGCCAGGCCGTGCGCCAAGCAATCCGCGCTCATTCGAATGCCCGAATTGTCGTTACCGGTTGCTATGCCCAGACAGAACCAGAAACTATCGGGAAAATTAAAGGGATTCATTATATTATCGGAAATACCGACAAACATCGAATCGGCAGGGTTATCGCCGCCGATCAGGTCAAAGCCAACGGTCAAACGGTCACTATTTGCAATGATATTCGGCAAATGCAGTCTCTTAAACCTGCATTCACCGGCGTCGCCGGCAGCCGTTCCCGGCCTTTTTTGAAAATACAGGACGGGTGCAATTCTTTTTGCTCCTACTGCATTGTTCCCTATGCCCGGGGACCGAGTCGCAGCCTGCCGGCTGAGAATGTTCTGGAAGCAATAATCAGTCTGGCCGACACCGGATATCGGGAAATCGTGCTGAGTGGAGTCCATCTGGGACATTACGGTCGTGACCTGAATCCTGCAATTAGCTTATCTAGATTGCTGCGACGAATTGAGCGCTTAAGTGTCTTTATACGGGTGCGCCTGAGCTCCATCGAGCCTTTAGAGCTCAACGATGATCTAATCGCTTGCCTTACCGACTCTTCCCGATTTTGTGACCATTTCCATATTCCCCTGCAAAGCGGTGATGACGTCATTTTGGAAAAGATGAGGCGACCTTATCGAGCCGTGGATTTCAGAAACCTGGTCACAAATATCCGCTGCTGCATGCCGGACTCGGCGATAGGCGTTGACACCCTGATCGGATTTCCCGCTGAAACCGATCAGGCATTTATGCATACCTATGAACTCATTCGAGACTTGCCGATCACCTACCTGCATGTCTTTCCATTTTCGGCCCGGCCCGGGACATCCGCTGCCCAATGCTCTGACCCAGTAGCACCGATGGTGATTAAAAAGAGATGTGCGCAACTGCGCGATCTGGGAAAAAGCAAACGGCTCAGTTTTTACAAACAGTTCATCGGAAAGCAGCTTGAAGTTCTGGTGGAATCCACCCGGCACACCCCAAGCGGATTACTCAAAGGCCTTTCTTCAAATTATATTCCGGTGCTGATTGATGCGAATGATGAGCATAAAAATCAACTCAGACCGGTCAGAGCCGAAAAACTGGCCGGCAATGCATTAATAGGAACGCTTCTTTGAAATGAATATCGTTAAAATCGACTATTTTGACCAAGTGGAGATGATCCAGCTGGGATACGGTCCTATCGGTTCACCTTTGATGTCCGTATTTTTATACGTCGTTGATGGATTGGTAATCGATACCGGACAGAGCAATCTGGCCAGGATAGTCGCTGGTTTGCTTGAAGAAATAGACTTCAATCGCGTTGCTTTAACGCATCACCACGAGGATCACAGCGGCAATGCCGCGCTGATCAGCCATCTTCGAAATATCCCGGTCTTGGGCCACCCGTTAACTGCCAATAAATTGAAAAAGGGTTTTGCGATTCCACCCTATCAGCGTATCGTGTGGGGCAAAGCCCGTCCGGTTGAGGTGGCTGCGTTGCCGGAGGTCATTGAAACGGATCGATTCGCCTTCAGGCCAATACACACGCCGGGGCACAGCAAAGATCATACCGTGTTTTTAGAAAAAAACCGTGGGTGGCTGTTTTCCGGTGACCTGTATATCGGAGAACGCATTAAATTTTTCCGAGCCGATGAGCATTTCTTCGATCAGATCACCTCTTTGAAAAAGGTGCTTGAGCTTGATTTTGAAACCCTGTTTTGCGGACATAATCCGAGCCTGGCAGAGGGAAAATTAAAAATCAAAAACAAACTACAATATTTTGAAGATCTTTACGGCAACATCAAAAAACTTCTCGAGAAAGGGTTTTCGGAGAAAGCGGTGATCAAAGCGCTGGATCGCAAAGACGATCGCCGGGTGAAGTGGATAACCATGGGAAATATAAGTTTTGCCAATATGCTGCGGTCTGCAATGGCATCGATTCGCTGACTGTAATTTTTAAAGGCAGGATATAAAAAAAGCGCAGTATTGAAACTGCGCTTTATGTAATTATAATGTATGGTGCCGAAGGGGAGACTCGAACTCCCACCCGGAAACCCGGACTAGACCCTGAACCTAGCGCGTCTACCAGTTCCGCCACTTCGGCACACCGAAGAGCCCAGCTTGTAATACAAAACGCTCAAGGGTTGCTTTAAATATCTTTTTTTATTATGCATGTCAAGGCCGATGTTGGTTGTTATCCTTAGTTCGCTCCAGCTGCAGTGAGGGGCTACTTTAAAGATGAAAATTATTGATCGTCTAGAAAATATTTCGCAGCCGTTTAAAAATGCGGTTATCACCATCGGAAACTTTGATGGCGTCCATATTGGGCATCAGGCATTGTTTCATGAAGTTATTGAAAAGGCCTCCGAGATCGATGGCACGTCGATTGCCATGACTTTTGAACCCCACCCTTTGCGGGTATTGCAGAAAAACAGCTTGCCGCCTCTAATTACTGTGTATGAGCAGAAAAACGAGCTCATCGAACGTGCCGGAATCGATGTGCTCATCTGCATTCCTTTTACGCGAGAATTTGCATCTTTGTCGGCAGAAGCCTTTATCAAAGATTTGCTGGTCGCAAAGATCGGCATGCGAGCCATTATCGTGGGCAAGGATTACACTTTTGGCAGAAATCGCGAAGGAAACCTGTCGTTCTTAAAGTCCTATGCCTCTGAGCTGCGTTATGAAGTCATTGTGGCCGAATGGGTCAAGGCTGACCGCGAGATCGCCGATCGCATCAGCAGCACCAAAATTAGGGAACTCATTATGGCCGGCGAGGTCGAGCCGGCTCGCAAAATGCTCGGCCGGCATTATCAAATCAGAGGACTGGT
>JARRJQ010000151.1:0-9137 GCA_037388985.1 Desulfobacterales bacterium
ATCGGCATCGATCGAAATTACACCCTCGATACGCGGCTTTGGCAAGCGGCAGAGAATCTGACCTCCGAACAACTCAAAAAATGGGTCGATCAGATGCTCTTATTTCGGCCCCAGTTGTATACTTTTGGGGCCTACATTCTGGGCCCTAATGGGGAGCGGGTTGGCATATGGTATTCCTCCTATAATCATACGACGGTGGCAGTGCATGCGGACAACCGGATCGAGGTGGTGCCCCCTTCTTATGCACGCCGGGTTCCCATACCTGAACAGTGGAGAGGCCTTGGCTTTGATTATGGTTCGAATTGAGAATAAAAACGGTTGCTTTGTCTTTGCGAAAGGTGGCTTGCCAGTTTAGCGGTAATGCCATCAATGGAGGAAAAAATCATGATCCAATTGTTAGAACCCCGCGAATTGTCGGTTAGGCAGATGCTTGCAGGGATTTTGATGATCGGCCTGCTGGCAGGCTGTGCGGCAAACCAGCAAGCCCGCGGAAACTATGGCCGCTTGAAGCTGAGCAGCGAAGTCGACCAGATTTTTCAAAAATACCAGGTGCTACCGAAATACAGGTATTACTTTAGCGGCTCTGTTACCAAACCCCAGGCGATAATCGGCATCGATCGTAATTACACCCTTGTTACCCGGCTTTGGAAAGAGGTAGCGGATCTGACCTCCGAACAACTCAAAAAATGGGTGGATCAAATGCTCGGATTTCGTCCTGCAACGCGGACCTTTGGAGCCCAAATACTGGGCCCCAATGGGGAGCCGGTCGGCATCTGGTATTCCCCCTATAATGATACGACGGTGGCAGTGCAAGCGGATAACCGGATCAAGGTTGTTCCCCCTTCCTATGCGCGCCGACCTTCCATACCTAAGGGGTTGAGAGGTTTTGGCTTTGAATAAGGTTGGACTTTCGAATAAAAACTGAAAAAATGCCGCATGATGAATTTGACGGTTGCTTTATTCACATGGAAATTTTCTCTGCCGTCGGCAAAATAGGTCCGGCCGGATAAGGGTTGATAAACCGTGGCCATTTCAAAGGCCGGAAAATAAAAAACATTTTCATGCCTTACGGTGAATTCATCGGTGACGGCGCGCAGCGTTGATTTGGAATTGCAGCTGGCACTGATAACATCGATGTCCTTGCGAAAGGTGGCCCACAGGTTTACCGGTGATACCGTCATCAGAATTCGACAATCCGGATTGTGCTGGGCCATAATCTCGTAAATGCGTTCCAGGTTTTCGAGATTTTCTGCATACCGGCTGACTCTGAACCGGTAACGACCCATGTCTCCGCCTTCATTCACATAAGGTCCCGACGGCAGACAGATGACCGAACCGTCGACCTGATCTTCCCAGATTTCAGTCAGGCCCAACGTCAAAACAAGCACTTTGGCCTTTTCCAGAGCCCGCCGGGAGTAAATGCGATGCCGCTCGAAGTCCGACTCAGCCTCTTCGATGCTGTCGTATAGAATAATTCTACGATAGGGGTCCTGAATTTTATTGGACTCCGGCGCTTGCCACCACCTGATATCCGGCATCCATTGCTCGAATGTATATTCAAAAATCTGGCGCATACAAAAGGTGTTGTAAACCCTTTCCCACGCCGCGCTGCCATGGAAGGCGGCCGGATGGTGGGTTTCCTCTGCGATGTAATTGTAGTTTCTTTGCACAAGCCTGCGCTTGATTTCGCGGGCAAAGCAGGAGCCCATGGAAGCGATTGGGGTTGAAGAACTGATTTCAAGCCCGTGATTTTGCGGAACGGGATAATTACCGTCCACAGGCGGGTTATCAAAGGATCCCGGCCAAACCTGCCATGTTTCGAATCGATGTACAGGGTGAACGTCTGAACGAGCCATCAGCGACCTCTTTAAGTGGTTAATATTATTTTGAATTTAATAGTCGTAAAATAAGGCCTTATGCGAAGCCGTCAAGTTTTGAATTCAAATATAGCAAATGATTTATATCAAATTGCGCATCGGATGAAAAGCAGCAGGCCAATAAGTCCAGACCCATTTTTATATTATTGTCTTAATTTTCTTTGTCGTACACTAAAATTTTTTTCATCACGAAAACACGAAATCTATAAAGCACGAAAATGTTGTTGTTCTCGAGAAGGAACGCCTTACCCGAATTAAACATGATCAGGGCGTTATGGACATTGAGGCCATTTTGGAAAAATACGGTTGGAATTCGGAGTCTATTGATATTGTTGTCATTAGCCCATATATCCGGCCGACTTTAGACGGAAAATCGTATCAATGGCATCTGAAGGGTGATTCATACCAGACATATGCCGATTACCTGACAAATGGCTGGGTGGGTCCGGTTGACAACCGTTATAGCAAACACCGGATCCGGTTGTTGGGTCGTAGTTACGATTGCTATGCGGTTGATCATCATCTGGCCCATGTGGCCGGAGCCTTGTTTACCTCACCGTTTGAAGAAGCAGGCATTTTGAGCGCAGATGGCAGCGGTGACTTTCGCAACTGCGCCTTAGCTTACGGAAGTCGCAATAAAATCCATGAGATCGAATACGCTTGGGGCCATGAGGGGCCGGGCCGCATGCAATTGAATATCGGGCGCACCTGGGCATCTATTGGTGAATACAATTTCGGAATGAAACGCTTGGAGGGCGCCGGCAAACTCATGGGATTGTCCAGTTATGGCACGCCCCGGGCAGATATCATCGAAACCCTCAAACAGCAAATGTTATTTCACCCGTTCTCACCGTTTCCAAGGGACCCATTCGGCCAATCCCATGATACGCAGCTGGATCGAAAAAGCAAATTTGCACAGGATATTTGTGCATCCTTGCAGAAGCTTACAACCGACTATTATCTGGAAGCAGCCGCCCGTATGCAGGATTGGCAACCGGTTCGGCGATTGATTATGACCGGCGGCTGTTCGATGAACTGCATTGCCAACACCGCCATCCATCAAAGCGGTATGTATGAAGATACCTGGGTGCCGGCCCAGCCTCATGATGGCGGCTTAAGCCTCGGGGCGGCGCTCTTCATATGGCATCATATATTCGATCATCCCCGGGAGCCAAGAGCCTGGAGCCCTTATCTGGGAACGGATGCGGGTAACATCTGTGATGATGTCATTCCGCAGATTGTCCAATTTTTGGAAGAAGGAAAAAGCGTTGGCCTGTGTTACGGACGGGCAGAATCGGGACCCCGTGCGCTGGGTCATCGCAGCATTTTGCTTGATCCACGGCTGCCTGATGGAAAAGATCGATTAAATCAGTATGTAAAACACCGTGAGTGGTTTCGTCCATTTGCGCCGATGGTTTATGGAGAAATGGGGGTTCCGAGCAAGTATATGTCTTATATTGTACCGACAGATGAGAAGGAAGTTCCGGCGGTAACCCATGTAGACGGCACGAGCCGACCCCAGATCGTAGAAGCCGGCGATGACCCGTTTATCCTGAAGTTGTTAAAAGCGTGGCAGGATAAAACCGGCTGCAACATGATCCTGAATACATCGTTTAACTGTCAGGAACCCCTGGTGGATACGGTGGATCAGGCGCGAGCGACCTGGAAACGGACGGGGCTGGATGTGCTTGTCTCGCCCGAAGGAATCGAAATTGATAAAACCGCCGCCGTCGAATTACAGTCGGAAGCAAAATGTGAAAGCGCCTCAATATTTTAATCAGAATATTTGCTGCGCTTAAATAGATATGGTATAGGAATTCCGTTGAAATATTCGGACCGTAAAGCCAAGCGAACCGAACGATACATTTTATTTCGGCAGTTCTATTCTGCCGGGCGGGAATAATGAAGCACCTTTTCGAGGCTTCAACATTTGTGCCTTATGAATGACCTAATGGAATAGTGGATGGCCCGAAACTCAACATATAACATCCTGATGTATTCCCATGATTCGTATGGTCTCGGGCACATCCGCAGAACCATGGCGATTGCAGCCCATTTACTGGGGCCTCGCATTAATATCCTTATTTTAACCGGCTCTCCGATTGCCGGCCGCTTTTCGTTCCCCGAACAGATCGATTTTGTGCGTATTCCGGGAATGATCAAAAAAACCAACGAAGAGTACCTTCCGCTTTCGATTAAAATCAATGCCAGACACGCACTGGATATTCGTAAAAACATTATCACGGCCACGGCCAAGACCTTTCAGCCGCAGCTTTTTATCGTCGACAAGGAACCCCTCGGTTTGCGCAAAGAAGTGTTGCCGACCCTAAAGTGGCTGCAGCGCTGCCGTCCCAATACCCGGGCGATCCTCGGTCTCAGGGACATCATGGATGACGCGGCTACGATAAAAAAAGATTGGAATGAAAAAGGCGTTTATCAAGTCTTGGAGAGCCTTTATTCCGAAATATGGGTGTACGGCGATCGGCAATTTTATGACCCGATTGCCGAATATGAGATTTCGGAACCGATCAGTCGCAAAATTCATTTTACGGGATATATCCCTCGTAAAATTCCCGGTAAAGAAGCCGTGCGCAATATACGTAAAGAGCTCGGTGTCCAGCAGGAGGAAAAGCTGGTTGTGGTGACCACCGGCGGCGGCGGCGACGGGTATAAGGTCATGCGCAACTATGTGGACATGCTCGAATCTGCCGCGGGCAAACGATTGCCGTTTAAAAGCGTCCTGATTACAGGACCGTTTATGCCGCAGAAAAAGCGCAGGAAGATTTTTAAGCGGGCCAGAAAGCTGGGTGCGCGAACCTACCATTTTTATCGGCAGATGGAAACGATATTTGCCGCCGCCGACCTGGTGGTGAGCATGGGCGGGTACAATACGCTTTGTGAAATTTTAAGTCAGGGCACGCTCAGCCTGGTGATTCCGCGCGAAACGCCCCGAAAGGAGCAAATGATCCGGGCCCAGGTATTTAAGCGGCAGAACCTGGTCGACTATATCCCCTGGGGAGAGTTTGCGCCCAAGATTCTGCAGGAGAAGATCCTTGGGCTCCTGGAAACCCCCCAACCCTATCGGGAGGCTATCGCGCAATTTCGGCTTACCGGCATTGAGACCATGCAGCAGCGCCTTCGCCAATTTCGGCCCCCAAAACCATGAGTGTGCCAACCAAACAGTTTTTGGGAATGATCCTGAAGGGTTTCCCGCGAATTTCCGAAACCTTCATCTCCAATGAAATCCTCTTGCTTGAAAATCTGGGTTTTCCCATCCACCTGTTTTCCATGCGTCAGCCCCGGGAAAACTTCACCCATAAAAGTGTTAGCCGGGTTCAGGCCAGCGTTGATTACCTGCCCGAGACCCTGCTCAGGCCGCTGCCGCGCTTGATGTATCATAATTGCCTGTTGGCCGCCCAAAAACCGCAAACCTATGCCGACGCATTCAAAATCGCGATTCAACGATTTTTAAGGACCCGCAAATCAGCCACCCTGAAGCATCTTTTCCAGGCTGGTTATTTGGTCCACCATCTGCTTCCCGGTCTCAAAATAGGGCATTTGCATGCCCACTTTGCGCATTCGCCGGCATCGGTGGCCATGTTTGCGAGCATTTTAAGCGGATTGCCCTTCAGTTTCACCGCCCACGCCAAAGATATCTATACCTCAGATCCCCGGCAGTTGAGAGACAAATTGGTTCGGGCGCGATTTGCCGTAACCTGCACCGAATATAACCGGCGTTTCCTGATGGGGCTATCGGAGGCCCATGCCGGCCGGATTCATCGCATTTATCACGGCATCGATACCACGTTGTTTTCGCTCAACCCGCACGGATCCGCCCGTGCCGAAAAACCCTATCAGATTCTTACCGTTGCCCGACTTACCGCAAAAAAAGGCTTGCCGACGGTTTACCAGGCGCTAAAAGTCTTGCTGGAGAAGGGAATTCCCTTTAAGCACACCCTCATCGGCGATGGGGAGCAGCGAAGAAAAGTTTTAAGCCTTATTCAAAAACTTGGCCTTGGCGCGACAACCTGCTGGTTGGGCACCCAGCCGCATGATGTGGTTCTGAATCATTATCGCCAGGCCCATCTGTTTGTTTTGGGCTGTGAGGTGGCCGCCAACGGAGACCGGGATGGCATTCCCAATGTCCTGCTGGAAAGCATGGCCATGGGTGTGCCGGTGGTAGCCACCCATATTTCCGCGATTCCCGAACTTGTGGAGACTGAAAAAACCGGATTGCTGGTGGGCGCCGGCCAGCCACAGCAGCTAGCCGAAGCCATGCTGAGAATGCTTTCAGATGACGCGCTTCGAAGCCGTGTCATACCGGCTGCTAAAAAGCGCATACTGCAGGATTTCGATAACAAGGTCCTTATCAAGCAGTTGGCCGATATTTATAAAAGCGAAATCGGTGCCTTCAAGGAATTTTGAATATTCACAGATAATTTTTAATTTCGAAATCCGAAGCACGAAATTCGAAACAATTTCGAATCTCTAATGACTAAAATTCAAAACGGTGAGATGAGTTAAAACAATAAACTGTAAAAAGTAACAGTGAACGTTTTGAGAATTGGATAATTTGAATTTTGATATTGTTTCGGATTTCGGATTTCGAAATTCGGATTTAACAGCGTCAGGCTCTCTTAGAATTTTGGTGTAATACTCGTAATGACTCAATAACAAGTGCCCGAATGCGTATCTTATTTTATGCACCTTTCAAACCGCTTGGCCATGAGGACCCTTCCGGTGATCTGGTAACGGCAACCGAAATCGTAAGCTATCTGGCCGGCCGGGGCCATCAGGTCATTCAGGCAAGCTCCCTGCGCTGCCGCTGGATATACTGGAAACCGTGGCTGTGGCCGAAATTGCTTGCTGAAAAAAGGCGCGTGGTACGCCGATTTTGTGATAGCAAGGTTGGCCTGTGGCTGACCTACCACAGCTATTATAAAGCACCGGATTTGCTGGGACCTTATGCTTCGCCAAAAATAAATGTCCCGTATGTCATTTTTCAAGGCATGTATTCAACCAAGCGCCGGCGCAGGCTAAAGACGCTACCCGGCTTCTACTTAAACAAAAGAGCCCTGTGTGCAGCGCAGCATGTGTTTGCCAACAAAACCCTTGATTGGATTAATCTCAAACGGCTCTTAGCGGATGAACACGTCAGCTTTGTATCGCCGGGGATTCATCCCGCTGATTTTCATTTCGATGGGCAGGCGCGCCAGGCGCTTCGCAACCGGTGGGATGCCGGTGATGAACCGGTGGTTTTTTCAGCGGCGATGTTTCGGGCGGACGTGAAAACCGAGGGGTTGATCCGGGTGATTCGGGCTTGCGGGGATCTGGTACGCCGCGGCCGCACCCTGCGGCTGGTGATTGCCGGAGATGGAAAACAGCGGGATAACCTCAAACGGCTGGCCGACGGGCAGCTGGGAAAACGCGCCATTTTTGTGGGCAAAATCCCCCGAAATCAGATGTTCCGATATTACAGCGCATGCGATCTGTTTGTTTTCCCGGGTATCCGGGAATCACTGGGGCTGGTATTTCTTGAAGCCCAGTCATGTGGCCTTCCGGTGGTTGCTTTCAATAATGCCGGCGTATCGGATGCCGTAAAAGACGGCGTCACTGGAATTCTGGTGCCGATGGATGCTGTTGAACCCTTTGCCGATGCCATCGACCACCTCTTATCGGATTCAAAACTGCGGCGAAGCATGGGCGAAGCCGCGCAATCCTATGTCCGGCGGAATTGTGATCTGGATAAAAACTATCGGAAAATGGAAGCCGTGCTTCAGAAATTCGTTAAAAAATGATTCAATCCATCACCACCCGCTTCGGACTTATCCGCCATGCAGAGACTTTTAGGACTCGCGAAAAGAGGATTCAGGGGCAAAGCGACTCCGCGCTCACGGCCAAAGGAAAAAAGGATGCCAACCATTGGGGTCGGAAGTTAAGCCGCTATGCATGGAATTGCATTCTGGTCAGCGATACCGGACGGGCGGTTGAAACCGCCAGCAGAATCAACAGCCACCTGCATGTGCAGGTTGAACGTGACCCGCGGCTGAGAGAACAGGATTGGGGCCGGTGGACAGGCTGCCTGATTACCCAGGTTGAAAAAGAAGCATCTCAAAAATTGCCCGGCTGGCAAATGCATGGCTGGAAATTTTGTCCGCCGGACGGTGAAGATCGAAGGAGCATGTTGAAAAGGAGCAAAAGGGCACTGCAAGAGGCGGCTGAGAGATGGCCTGGAGCCTGTATTTTAGTGGTTACCCACGAAGGGGTGATCAAAAGCCTTATTTATCATTTTTGCGGCCGTCAGTTTCTTCCTCAAGAACCGGCTTTGATTAAATCTCTGCATCTTCATTGGCTGGTCCATGACAAAGATGGGCTCCGCCTTGAAGAAACAAATGCCTTAACGCTTTGTTAAGCTACAGATCAAGAATCGGTGAGCTGCTAAGTGCTAAAATTATCATAAGGTGATCATTCGATATGAACTTTCTGGTGATTCATGACATAAGAGAAGAATATTTTAATTTGGATCTGTATCGATACAGACTCACCTTTGATGATGGACTCTTTTCGCAATATTATCACTTCCCGCTGTTTAAGAATCATCCTGAAAAATTGACCTATTTTATTACGACTTCTTTTATAAAGCCTGGAAAAGCCAGAAGAATGTATGCCGGTACTCCTATTTCATATCTAAAATCAAAAAAATATATGCACCGTGCGTTTAGCGAAGGTAAATTTGACCACTTCATGAATGTAGAAGAAATACAGATAGTCTCGCAGCAGCAAAACGTGCGAGTGGGTGTGCACAGCCATTTTCATGACGTTATCATAACGCATACGCATCCGCGGACAAAAAAGCCTCTGAGTCTATGGAAGTTAAAACGTTTTCCGAAATGTCCTGAAATATCAAGCCACAATTTAAGTATTCGTTCCAAGCTTGCCTTTCAAGGGTTTGAATGTCCCAATGGCGCTCTGGTTCGCAGGTCAGAAGTCGAATGGGAGGATTTTATAAAATATGATACGGAACTTTGCCTGAAATGGTTTGAACAGAATTTAGGGTTTGCGCCGGATCATTACTGTTTTCCATTTAACGAACACAATGAGAAACTAATATCAATTCTTAAAACATTTGGCTTCAAAAAATTTTTCGCAGCCAGATCCGGAGGAAATAAAGAAGTCAATGGCCGGCTGGACATCGATAGTCTGATTCAGGATTGATTCTAAAACTGCTGACCGACCACTTAAGTAAAAGCGATGTCGCTA
>JARRJQ010000152.1:0-7067 GCA_037388985.1 Desulfobacterales bacterium
GTCTCAAAAAGAAATACATAAAAGATTCGCAGACCCAATAAATGGCGGCCAGCGTAATGCCGGTGACCACTATCGAGTCCATGAATCCGTTATGTTTTTTAAATTCAAATTTCATGCAGGCGTATTCTTTTCTAATCGTATTTCCAAAAGCTCCGATGCAAACTAGCGTCCTTTCTAATAGGTTTCAGGTTTCAGATAAAATGAGAAGGCTGGTCTCCAACGAGCTGTGATATGATCACGCTCAACTTTAATAACGCAGTCACATAAAGTGCTGCAAATAAGAAAGGAGACCAGCCATGAGCGAACATATCACAATTGGAATGGATTTGGGAGACCGCCATCACATTATGGTTATTTTTGATAACAAAGGCAACGAGCTTGCATGTAAGCGCATTACCAACAGCAAGTTGGCCCTGCGAAAATATTTTCAACGATATCGGGGCGCAACCGTGGCGGTTGAAGCCGGTACGCATTCGCCATGGATCAGCCGTGAGCTTGAGCAGCTGGGTTTGGTTGTCTATGTGGGCAACCCGCGCAAGCTGCGCTTGATATGGGACAGTCACGACAAAAGCGACGAGCGCGATGCGCGCATTTTGGCGATGGTGTGTCGGGTGGAGCCACGGCTTTTGTGGCCACTGCAGCATCGCAATGAGCAGGCTTACAGCGACCTTGAGCTGATCAAAGCCAGAGACATGCTGGTGCAAAGTCGCAGCAAGCTCATTAACCATGTGCGTTCGGTAATCAAAAGCCACGGTGAACGGTTGCCCGGCTGCAGTGCGGCCAGTTTTGCCAGGCGCGTTGGCGGGCTTTTGCCCGCGCAACTGAAAGATGCGCTGTCTTATCTGATTGAGACCATCGCCGATATGAGCCAGCGCATTGTGCAACTGGAGCGCAAAATTGAGCAGTTGAGCAGCCAGCGCTATCCGGAGACGCAAGTTTTGCGCCAAGTTACCGGTGTGGGGCCGCTGAGCGCTTTGGGCTACGTGTTGACCATCGAGGATCCGCGTCGTTTTAGCAAAAGCCGGATGGTGGGCGCTTATCTGGGATTGACGCCGCGCAGAGATCAATCCGGTGCCAGCGATAAACAACTGCGCATCAGCAAGGCGGGCAACCGCTATTTGCGCAAACTGTTGGTCAACTGTGCCCACTATATTTTGGGTCGCTTTGGCCCGGATTGTGATCTGAGGCGTTTTGGGCTGGCCATTGCAGCGCGCGGTGGTAAAAATGCCAAAAAGCGAGCAGCCGTTGCGGTGGCGCGCAAGTTGGCCGTTTTGCTGCACCGGCTGTGGGCAGATCAACTCTGCTATGAGCCGTTTTACGCTGTGGGGATCAACCGTAAAGCAGCCTAAATGACGATTTTTGATTTGGCCCATCGTAATTTGATTGTTTTATTTTTTTACCGTTAGTTGCAAGAGCCGTTGACGTCTTGTCCGGGTGACTGCGGTGACACCTGTGCACTTGCCAGATAAGCCGCTGGCTTCATAAAAGTGCGAGTTTCAGATTGCAGCACCACCGGCGGATTTTAACATGCACCAGGGCTGTGGCAAGCCCTTAACAAAAGTGCGAATGGAAGCGTGACGGTCAGGGCTCGTAAAAAAAGGTTGTCCGTGAACTGGACGCTTGACTTTGCCTTCTCATGGAAGGTGTCAGTGTTCAGGTGTCAGGCCATTGGCACCTTGCTCAAAGCTCATAGCCAGCAGGCTGGAAAGCTAAGAAGATAGGAAGCTGGAAGACTCTGAAGGTTTTGAGCTTTCAAGCATCCCAGCTTTCCAGCCTTTCAGCTGTTTTGCCGACACCTAAAACCTGAAACCTGAAACCTGACACCTACTTTTTTGATTTCTGTTGATTGCGGTACCATTCAAATGTCAATTCAAGTCCTCTTTTAAAAGAAACTTCACATTCAAACCCCAGTAACGCTTTGGCTTTTTCGACTCCGGCCACGGATTTGATAATATCCCCAGGCCTTTTATCTGCATATTGTGGTTCAAGACTACGGCCGCATATCGCACAGACGGCTTTCCAGAGCTCATTGATCGAAACCGAGCCTCCCGAGCCAATATTGATTACCTGACCGTCCGGATTTGCAGCGGTCGCCGCCAGCAAATTCGCTCTGACGACATCCTGAACATAGATAAAATCTCGGCTTTGATTTCCATCCCCGTAAATGACGGCCGGTGCATTCTGCAGGGCTTTGGTCATAAAAATGGAAATAACACCGGAATAAGGAGAAGATGGGTCCTGTCTGGGTCCGTAAACATTAAAATAACGCAAAGCAGCCGCTTCTATGCCGTAGAGATCATGAGATACTTTTACATAATATTCTGCGGCCAGTTTTTGAGCCGCATAAGGACTCAGCGGTTTGGGATTCATGTTCTCGCGTTTCGGCAACCCGGGATCATCCCCGTAAACCGCGCAGGAACTGGAAAAAACGACCCGTTTGACCTTCTTTCGGCAGGCGGCATCAAGCACATGGATCGTACCCATGTCATTCACTGATGCGGAGTCAACCGGGTTTTCGATCGTCTGAGGGACCGAAACAATCGCGGCCAAATGAAAAATAACCTCGCAGTTTTCGACTGCTGCGTCCAACGCTCGACGGTTGCGGATATCTTCCGGGTAGAAAGAAAATTGGCCTTCTAAATGTTCCAAATTGGTATATTTACCGGATGACAGATTATCCAATACCGCCACCTTGCACCCGGCCGAGACCAGCGCCTCAACCAGATGCGAACCGATAAACCCGGCCCCGCCGGTAACCAGTGCCCTTTTAAATGGAAATTTCATAAACAGTGTTTAAACACCTTACCCGGACAAACAAAAACCAAAAAAGATTAATTAATCACGAAAGCACGAAAGGATAAAAACACGAAAAAGAGATCATATAAATTTCGTACTTCTTAGATTTCTTGTTTTCGTGATGAAATTCGACTCAGGCTGATCATAAAATGCAAAGAAATTACAATCAAGCCTCCAACGATCGTGGTTTGCACAAAAATTTTGTCTGAACGCCTACGCTCTGTTGTTTGTTGCCCGTTGTTTATTTTCGACTTTTGAATAAAAGCAACTCGTTCTCTTAAACGGCTATATTATTCTACAACGGACAACGGGCCACTGACAACAGGCAAATTTAGATAAGCGCATAACCAATGCCGTCAGCTGAAGAAGCTTTAGTGTTCCGGTAGAAGGTCCGTCATCCGTCTTGACTGCGCCATTATGGAAATAATCGTCGTAACAACATTGAGCATCAAAATAGCGGCAATCCCTTTGGAGTGCTTGACTTTCAGCCTGTTTCGATCTAGAGTTCAGACAATAAATACACTATGGCGTTTAATTCAACTGAAATCTGAAAGCAATGAAATCGCATATTCAAATCAAATTATTCGCGACCCTTCGAAAATTTATGCCGGCTTCTGCCGAAAACTATACGATCGAGGCGGGTACCACTGTTGGGGGCTTGCTTCAGCAACTAGACATACCACTGGAAAAAATCAAACTCGTTTTCATCGACGGCACCAAAGCAGATTTAACGTCAACTTTGAAGGGTGGAGAAAGAGTCGGCATCTTCCCGCCGGTTGGAGGAGGATAATTTTGAATGCGGATTCAATTGAGAAAATCATAAAATGCGCAAACCCCAAAGAATTCCCGGACAAAACCTTCTATAACAGCATCTCTGTCAAACAAATCATGAATCTATCAAAGGCTTTCGGAACCAGCGGCGGTGAGATTGAAATTATAGCCCTTGAACATGGTGTCGTTCCGGAGCGTTATGTTCGGAATATGAAAACATTCAGCCCTCAGGACCAGGTTGCTCTGCTTAAAGCAAAGGTCGGCATCGTCGGACTCGGCGGCCTGGGCGGAGCCGTTGTGGAAATCATCTCACGTCTGGGCATCGGCACGCTGAATGTGATTGACGGAGATCGGTTTGAAGAAAGTAATTTAAACCGTCAGTTTTTAAGCACGCCGAAACTGATGGCAAAATCTAAAGCTGATACGGCCGCGCGGCGGATTAAAGAAATAAACCCATCGATTGCCGTAAATCAATATTCCCAATTTTTAAATCAGCAAAACGGCCTTGATCTTTTAAACCGGCCGGATGTCATTGTCGACTGCCTGGACAACGTCAAAACGCGATTTGTTCTGGAGCGGTTGTGCCGCGAAATGGGTTCGCCGCTTGTGTCCGCAGCTGTAGCGGGTGCAACCGGACATGTCACAACCATCTATCCTCAAGATCAGGGATTAAAACTCATCTATGGTGATCCCGATAAAATCCCTTCCAAGGGAGCTGAAGCATCTCTCGGCGCAGTGCCACATTCGGTGACTTTTTTGGCAGCGCTTGAATGCGCCGAGGTCGTAAAAATCATTCAACATAAAGGGTCGCTGCTGCGAAATAAACTGCTGGTGGCTGATTTAGATGACGGCGTTTTCGATGTAATCGATCTCATTTAAAGGAGGACAGGTTCATGATATCCTTTTATCCGCGAATAAAGGTATTCTCGATGATATTATTGATCGGTACGTTATCCAGCTTTTGCGCTTCAAAGAATTTATTAACGATTAAATACAAGCTTCCACCGCAGCCAATTGAACGAAAAGAAATGAAAGTTGCCCTGGAAGTTAAAGACGCACGAGAAAACCCCCAAATTGCGACGAAAAGCGCCAAGATGGCGCTCAAAAGTTTTACGGGAAATTTTGTCTTAATCGTAGGGCAGCAAAATAAAAATGACAAGTTGGTGGGCGCCTTTGGCCTGAGTTCAACGATAAGAGAGATCTTTAAACATCGGCTTGAAAATGCAGGCGTTGTGGTTGCCGAAGAAAAGGATCCTTCCATTCCTTTAGTTGAAATCGTTTTGAAAGAGTTTAAACTCGATCTCCAAAATCGCAAATGGATAATTACAATGACCTATCAGGCCGATCTAATCAAACAAGGTGGGCTTGTCACCGGGGAGACGGTCACCGGCAATGCTGAGCGAATGCGTGTAGTCGGCAGCAAGGACGCCGAGATTGTCATTGGAGAACTGGTCACGGAGATGGTAAACAAGCTGAATTTGAATGAGCTTCTGCAATTTTAGATTTGGGGGTAGAAAAAGCGCATGAAGATAGCAAAACGAATTAAGCGGCTGGGCACCGAAACCGCTTTTGCCGTGTCTGCCGAAGCCGCTGCTTTCGCTGCCAAGGGCAACAAAGTGTATCCCTTTCACCTGGGAGACATGAACATTTTAACACCGGTCAATGTCATGGAGGCCGCCATTAAAGCCATGAAAGACGGCAAAACCGGTTATTGCCCCAATGCCGGAATACCGCAACTGCGCGAAATCCTGGCAGCGGATGTCGGTGCGTCGCGCAATATTCAATATTCAATGGAAAATGTGGCCATTCAACCCGGTGGCAAACCGGCTATCGGCAAGTTTATTTTAGCCCTGATGGATCCAGGTGATGAGGTTCTCTATCCCAATCCAGGATACCCCATTTACGAATCTCAAATTGAGTTCCACGGGGGTAAGGCCGTTCCGTACAGCTATGTCGAAGGAAAAGATAACTTTGATATCGACATCGCGACAATGGGAAAAAGTATCACGCCGAAAACAAAACTATTGATCTTAAATGACCTGCAAAACCCAACCGGCGCTGAATGTTCGGTTGAAGAGTTGGAAAAGTTGGCCGAAATTGTCCGCGAACACGACCTCTATGTTCTTTGCGACGAAGCCTATTTTGACATCCGCTATGAGGGTAAAAGCACTTCTTTCGCATCGCTGGCCGGTATGGCTGAAAGATGCGTGATTCTTTATACGTTCTCCAAAAAATTTGCCATGACGGGTTGGCGTTTAGGTGCGGCCATCGGTCCAAAGCAGGTTATCGATGCAATTGCCAAGCTGAATGTCAATGATGAGTCCTGCCCGAACCATTTTATCCAATATGGCGCCATTGAAGGGCTCACCGGCGACCAGACTGAAGCCAGACAAATTCTAAAAATCCTTAAAGAAAGACGGGATTCTGCGGTAGATATTTTAAATTCCATCGAAGGTATTCATTGCTTCCGTCCCAATGCCACCTTTTACCTTTTCCCTAACGTTACCGGAGCCATGCAAAAAAAGGGATTAACCGATTACGATGAATTCAGGCGACGCGTGTTGCAAGAAACCGGCGTTTCGTTTTGCACGCGCCTGCATTTTGGTCGTCCCTTGCCGGGAGAAAAAAATTTTTATATCCGTCTGGCTTACTCAGGCATCGATGTGGCAGAAATAAAAGAAGGCCTTAAAAAATTTAAAACCTTTATAGAAAGCTAACAACTCGATATTACAGAATATTTTTTACCACCACAGAGCGCGCAGAGGACACAGAGAAAAATTAAAAACTTTAGTTTAACTTACTCAATTCAACCTCTGTGCTCTCCGTGTTCTCTGTGGTTAATAAGCTTCTATCAATATTTTTCACCACAGAGTTCACAGAGCACACAGAGAGTGTAAACAAATAATTCTTTTTGCTAAAATTCATCTCCGTGTTCTCTGTGACCCCTGCCCGCCATCGCCCGCCTGAGGCGGGCTCAGGCGAAGCGGGCGGGTCGGTGGTGAATTTTATTTAAATCGCTTGAATGTGTCGGTGGACTGAGATGATTTTACATTCATCAAAATTAAGATTTAGCTGACTTGACAGTCAACAATTATGATACTGTAATTGCACCAGTATGGTTAATTTAAAATTTCGATGGTTAATTGACCAAATTTCTATCATTGGAAAGATCGCCTCAACCGGCCTTTGGTTAGCCTCTTGCGTTGTGCCAGTACCTTATGGCGCATACTATTACCCAACATATCCAGAAAAATCGCAATATGTCTGGATTATGAGAAATAATGAGGGTACGGGAGCACCTGAAGAGCTGAGAATGAGGTCAGATGGATGCTTTATGGGTCTGCGCGCTATCGCTGATGAAGAAAATTTCACATTCTCCTGGAGTCAGGAGCAGTGGGGGAATGCCGGTAAATGCAGGATCCATGTTCATACTCAGCCATTGGTACTGGAGGATTTGGATAGTGGCAGCCAATGGGATATCAGCACCTGTAGAAGGGTGT
>JARRJQ010000153.1:0-10861 GCA_037388985.1 Desulfobacterales bacterium
TTGAAAGAATCCTGTCCCTAATTATATATATTTCCAAGTACTTAAAATTAAAGACCAGTCATTTCTAAATTCGAATTTCCTTTAATTTTAGACACGGATGGCGTAAAAAATGGATAATGGTATTATCGTAACGAGCATGGCTATCGGAGGGGCGATATTTGCCGGTCTGGTTATCATTTGGTTTTTTAATGCATTCATCAAGCGCAAGCTAGGCACTGACCAACCCTCACAGTTGGTGGCCAGTTCGCAAAAGTCTAAATGGGAAGAAAAGCGCCAGTACCCCAGAGTGGCGATTTCCTGGCCGATTGAGTTAGAACCTCCTTATGAGAGCATTAAGGTTCAGTTAAAAGATATCAGCCGCGGCGGGGCTTTTATTTTTTGCCAGAAACCATTGCCGCTGAATGAAAAGCTTAGACTTTGTATAAAAGTGCCGGAACAGGAAGAGCTTTTACTGAACGCAGCGGTGGTTTGGTCTAATATCAATGTTCCGCAAGATGAGGTAATCAAGCAAAGCCATGCATGCAAACTTGAACCCATTTTCAGGGCATCAAATTAAAATCGTCAATCAAACCGTGTCGCTGGCCGAAGAGCTTGTCAGTAATCACTACAAGATGTCGGCAAGCCAATGGCTGCGCCCCAAATATGACGTCAAAACCCTGGTTGATCTGACGCCCGAGGAAATTGTCTATGGGCCTTTTGCACAAATTGTGCGCTATGAGGGCCAGCGAAAAGATACCACCCTGGGTTCCGGCGTTTTTGACTACTATAAAATATGCCTCCAGGACCATGCTATCCATGAGGTGCTGCAGGATTCGCCTTCGTTGAGTTTGTTTCCCTTCTGCCTTTATATCATCACTCATGAATTGATCCACATCGTCCGATTCAGCAAATTTCTGCAAAACTTTGACGCATCACCCCAGGAAAAGCTAACCGAAGAAAAGCGGGTTCATGAAAATACCCATCAGATATTAAAACAGCTCAAAATCTCGGGAATGTCGGCTGTGTTTAAGTTTTACAGTAAATGGCGACAACCTCTTGAGGAGTTGTGTAGCGGATAGAGTTTACGCCGGGGCAGACCGATTTGCAAAGCGTAAGAGGGTTAAAATTAACTTCCCTTTACTTTAATCAAAATGCTTTGCTTTCTGTGCCATGCGCTATGCGAAATTTTCTACTGAAACCCGATGGAGGCGGACTCATCGGAAGAAGGCAAAAACGAGCCGTTTCCGGATGAAAACTTGATCAGCAGGCCACGATCCGGTACTCTTGACATATCGATCTGGGCATGATTATAATTTAAGCATTAAAACGACCACGGAGGCTGTCGAGCAATGCCCATATATGAATACGAGTGTACACGATGCGGCAGGGTTGAAGAAATCTTTCAGAAGTTTTCAGACAAACCGCTAACCAAATGTAAAAAATGTTCGGGAAAACTTCACAAGCTTATTTCTCATAGCAGCTTCCACCTTAAAGGCACTGGATGGTATGCCACCGACTATGCCAGTAAGTCCAGCCCAAGCAGCACTGTTTCCAAGAAAACAGACGAGAGCAAGCCAGCAAATAACGAAACTCCTTCCAGTAAAAAAACCAAATCTGAACCGACCACTGCCAAATCTTCGCCCTAAACTGATCCCACTAATATCGATTTTACCCGTCCATTTGAACCGCATCCGCCGAATGTGTGGCGGAATCAGGCTTGCCTGCTTAAGACGGGTTAATGCGCTTAGGCCGCCTAAAATGTATATTTGAGATGCCTTATAAGAAAATTCGGCCCCTCTTGAGTCAGGGAGCAGAATCATTTTTTCACATTTTTTATCGATAGAACTTAAAACACTCCGACATTTGCTTATCATATAGAAAAGGAGAACATAAACAATGAAGCTCAGACCATTGCAGGATCGAATTTTAGTTAAACGAGTTGAAGAGGAAGAAAAAACTAAAGGAGGTATCATTATTCCGGATACCGCCAAAGAAAAACCGGCCGAGGGCAAGGTTATCTCAGTCGGCAAAGGAAAACTTGATGAGAACGGTAAACGAATTGCCCTGGAGATCAAAAAAGGCGATCGTATTCTGTTTGGCAAATATTCCGGAACCGAGGTAAAAATCGAGGGTGAAGAATATTTGATTATGCGTGAAGAAGATGTGCTCGGCATCATTGATTAAAAATAAACTATCAGAATAGGATGGAGGTTAAATAAAGATGACTGCTAAATTGATTAAGTATGATATGAAAGCCCGTGAGTTAATGCTCAATGGTGTTAGAACGCTTGCAGACGCGGTAGTTGTTACTCTGGGTCCCAAAGGCCGCAATGTGGTTCTTGACAAATCCTGGGGTTCACCGACGGTCACCAAAGACGGCGTTACGGTAGCCAAAGAAATCGAACTGGATGACAAGTTTGAAAATATGGGTGCCCAGATGGTAAAGGAAGTTGCCAGTAAAACAAGTGATATGGCTGGCGACGGGACAACGACGGCCACGGTTTTGGCCCGCTCAATTTACGAAGAAGGCCAAAAGCTGGTTGCTGCGGGCAACAACCCCATGGCGATTAAGCGGGGAGTCGATGCCGCGGTAGAGGTTGTCGTAAAAGAACTTCAAAAACTGAGTAAAACCACAAAGGACCAGCGCGAAATTGCACAGGTCGGTACCATCTCGGCCAACAACGATGAGACCATTGGAAACATCATTGCCGAGGCTATGAATAAAGTCGGCAAAGAAGGTGTCATCACCGTTGAAGAAGCCAAAAGTATGGAAACCACGCTGGAGGTTGTGGAAGGAATGCAATTTGACCGGGGTTACCTATCGCCGTATTTTGTAACCGACCCTGAAAAAATGGTTGTCTCCCTGGAAGATCCGTACATTTTGATCAATGAGAAAAAGATCAGCAATATGAAAGACCTGCTGCCCATCCTTGAGCAGGTTGCCAAAATGGGAAAACCCTTAATGATAATCGCCGAGGATGTCGACGGCGAAGCATTGGCCACTCTGGTGGTGAATAAATTGCGCGGCACACTGCATGTTGCGGCCGTCAAGGCTCCTGGATTCGGTGACCGGCGTAAAGCCATGCTGGAAGATATTGCTATTTTAACCGGTGGTCAGGTCGTATCGGAAGATTTGGGGATCAAACTGGAGAATTTAACCGTTTCAGACCTTGGAAGCGCTAAAAGAATTTCCATCGATAAAGACAATACGACCGTTATCGACGGTGCCGGTTCCCGCTCGGCACTTGAAGGCCGGGTTAAACAAATTCGGTCGCAAATTGAGGAAACCACCTCCGACTATGATCGTGAGAAACTCCAAGAGCGTCTGGCAAAACTCATTGGTGGTGTGGCAGTGATCAACGTCGGTGCGGCCACTGAAACCGAAATGAAAGAGAAAAAAGCGCGTGTTGAGGATGCGTTAAACGCGACCCGCGCAGCTGTTGAGGAAGGCATCGTTCCGGGCGGTGGTGTCGCTTTAGCTCGTAGCCTGGATGCATTATCAAAGATCAAAGTCAAAGGAGAACAGAAACTGGGAGTTAAGGTGGTTATGCGAGCAATTGAAGAACCCTTGCGCCAGATTGCCAACAATGCCGGAATGGAAGGTTCGGTGGTTATCGACAAGGTTAAAAGCGGACAAGGGGCATTCGGTTACAACGCAGAAACCGACACCTATGAAGATTTGATGAAAGCCGGTGTGATTGATCCGACAAAAGTGGTGCGTCTGGCCCTGCAAAACGCAGCCAGTGTTGCTTCTTTGATGCTGACCACACAGGCGATGGTCGCCGAAAAGCCCGAAGAAAAACATGAACCCCCGATGCCCGCTGGCGCTCCCGGAATGGGCGGAATGGGTGGAATGATGTAAACAACGATTCACCGCTTCTGCAGCTTTTAACTCCGGGAGCGGCTGAAGATAAAAAAATTATTGAGCACGAAACCGGGTTTTACTATACGGTGCAAAAAGGCGACACACTCTGGGATCTTAGCCAAAAATTCTCGGATTCTGCCTGGTTATGGCCAGAGATGTGGAAAGAAAACAGCCAGATCGCCAATCCCCACCGCATCTATCCGGGAGAGCGAATCCGCTTGTATCGTCGCACAGGCGCCCAAAAACTCACCGAAAAGAAAACGGGAGCACCCTTAGCGGTAACTCCTCCGCCAACAGAACAGATCTATTACAATTACACCCCTCTGGACCGCGTCGGCTTTATCCGCAAAGAGCCGCTGCCAACGCATGGTGCCATATTTAAAGTGCAAAAAACAAGAGAGATGATCAGTGTCGATGATGTGGTCTATATCCGACCCGAAAACGATTTCGTCTTAGCGACCGGCAAAAGGTACACCATTTACAGGCCCCTGGATCGTATAAAAGACCAATATTCGAATGAGTATATTGGCGTTCAATATCTGCTGACAGGCGTCGTAGAAATTACCCAGGTACAGCCACAGTATGCAATTGGTACGGTAGTCGAAGCCTATCGCCCGATCGAATTAGAGGATCGTTTAATGCCTTACAACCGGCGCCTGCCGGAAGTTCCGATAAAAGAAAGCCCCAAAGGTTTGCAAGGAAAAGTTATTGAAGCTGAAGAGCACAACAGGCTCATCGGCGAACATATGATCGCCTTTATCAACAAAGGCAAAAAAGACGGCGTGCTACCCGGACAATTCTACAACGTTTACTATCAGGCGCAAGAGAAAATCAATCCTAACAGGCGAGGAAAAACATTGCTTCTTCCGGTTGACATTGCCGAACTGCTTGTGATTCACACCGAAAGTACGACAGCGACAGTGATTGTCACCGGAGAGGATAAGGAGTTTGAACCCGGCGCAACCATTCGCTCGCCCAATCAATAGCCTATTTTATAAATTGTGGACACAATTGTATCGAAGCGCTATTTTTGCGTTGACGGCTATAAAGGGGCAGAGTTTCGGTAATAAAAATAAGGCGCCTTTTGGCTAAAGCCAAAAGGCGCCAATCGCGTCAAGGCAATTAATCTGCCCGGCATCCAGACGCTTGCAATTTTGGTTTTACTCCCAGAGTTCCATCCAGTAAGCGATACCGATTTTAGCCGTTTTTTCAACTACCTCCACAATTCCGCCACTGGAAGTACTGAGATATTTTTTCTCGGTTTCATTATCCAGCTTGATGATGGCCGGCGGCTGGATGTTGCCCGCCAGTTTCAGGCCTGCGGGCGGCACCCATTTCCCATTGTTTTCAACCAGATCATTTTCATCTACCTTTCCATCATTAATATCAAACTGAACGCCGGCAAGCTGCCCACCGGTGAAAGCATTTAATTCCATAAAAACCGAATCGCCGCCCGTACCGCAGAAACTGGGGTTGGGGATAAAGCCGATCACAATCAGGATGCCATCCCGCAAATGCACATCGCTGATGACCCGCTCTCCGTCGTAGACGTTCAGATCCAGATACCAGCCGGCATCGTTAGGGTTAGTGCTTGAAGGATTCGGCAGTTGGTCCTTATCGGAATCCGCTTCGGTGACCCAAACCGGCTTTTCATTGGTTAAAAGCCGCACAGTGACCTGAGTCTCACCGGAGTCGACGATCTTTTCAGACGCTACTTGCTGCAGTAGGCTCACCGTTGGCGGCTGGTTGGAAAGATGAGTGCTCGCATCTGGATTTCTGAATTTGCCCAGGAACTCACTATCGTCGTCCGGGCTCCAACCGGTAGCCGGCTGAAAGACCCTGTCGCCGTAATCCCAGATACCGTAAATTGTCTGGATCTGGGTCGATGAAAAATCATCTTCGCCTAAAAATTTCCCGGTGCCGAAACAGACGATCAATCCGTGCTGTTCGGGGTGTAACATGACATCCGGTTTGCCGGTAATGGGTTGAGGATTTCCATCCGGATCGGCAGCGCTAAATAGCGGAACGCGTTGGCCACTATTTTTATATGCTACGTCCCATTCGTTGGTATCAGTGCTGGTCAGATCGAATTTCCACAAATTGCCTAAAAGATCACCGGCGTAAACAAAATCCACGACATCATCAAAATCTACATCTACGGCAATCGGGCTGGACAGACCGTTGTCGGGACTGCTTCCGGCCGGGATATTTTTAATAACTTCCCCTGTTTTGGCATCAAGAATAAATAAACCTGAAGTTCCGTTGGGACTGCTGTAACCATTTCCGAAAATCACGATCCAGGTATAGTCCCCGGTCTGTGTTCGTTTGTATGACTTTACAACAACAGGTTTGCTAAATGAATAGCCCATATCCTCCACATTAGCCGCAGAGGTGTTCGCGTTCGGAAATTCCCAAAGCACCTGGTTTTGCGTCATATGTTGCGGATCGGTAATATCGAGAGCAAAATACCCCATACCACCTTTACCGAGACCGCCCACCAGGATCGTCTGGATTTCTTCGTTGTCCAGCAACTTCTCGCCTTTTTGCACCGTAGGGGTCAAATCCACATAAAATCTGTGTTCGTAACCCGGATCGGCCAGATCCTTGAGATGATCGAACACAAGATAGGGCACATAACCAAAAAGCTCTGAGCCGTCGCTGGCTTTAAAGGCATGCAGCATCCCGTCATTGGCACCCACATAAACGACGTCATCGTTAAATATGGGTGAACTGTGGACGATGTCCCCCAGCATGTTGCTGCGATTGGCACTGCTGCCGGGGTCTTTTCCCCGAATAAATTCGACAACTGCTTCCGGATCATCGCCCAGCTTTTCCTTCTGGATACGGGTCAAATCACCAAATATAAATCGCTGGCCCGATCGGTCACCATCAAAGGTCAGGATGTTGCGGGTATTCCAGTCTGTGTCCTGGAGCTCCTGCGCTGCCGACCATTCGACGGCGTCAAAGATAACCTCTCCGGTGACCTCATCGAGGCCGTAAGCAGTCACATCCCCGCTCCATTCATTGTTGAGGTAACTGTAACTGCCCTGAAAGATGAGCACATCCGGCCCGATTTTACCGTAGAGCCATTCGCCGTTGATCGTCACCGAAGCTCCCGAGGTGGGCTGCCGTCCTTTGATATCTTCGATAATATGAAGCAAGCCTTCGACCAGTTTCTGGGGCTCGCCGGCATTGATAAAAACGCCTCTGCCGTTGACGGTGGCATGCCAAAGGTCGTCGATGGACTCCGGCTGGCGGTCAGCCTTCACCTCGGGCCAAGGCACGTACTCGCCGTATTCGCGCGGCTCATCGTCATTGATGATTTCTTTCAGGTAGTTCGGGCTGGTACGATCGTCTTCATAATCATCGGGGTTAAACTTTCCCGAAACGCCGAAAGCCACTGCAAAGGTAACCATGTGTTGATGGGGGGCTGCATCCCACTTGTTGGCCGGCAGCTCGTTATCCAGATCGGCGCGAAGATCGGTGGCATAATAATACATGGCGATATCCGCCAGGGTGTTTGCGAAACCATCCTTGTAAGGTTCTTTGCCGCCTCCCCACTCTGCGTATTTGCTATCATCATCGGCATTGCCCACCGATGTGTACCTCCAATCGCTGTAGTACCCGTCGGTGACAACGATGGTAAACGACTGCTGGCAGGCACCACCATCGGCCGGATAGGGCGCATCACCCCTTCGGCCCAGGAGGTTGCCGTCATTTCTTTTGTAATATTCACCGACGGCCTGCAAGCCTTCTTTTAACGGGGTTCCGCCTCCGGATTTATAATGATATAGGGTGTCAATCAACGGATTGGTCTCATCTTTTAATTGACCACCGATTACCGCATTAACCGGTTTTAATGGAGCGATGATTGTATGATTAATTCCCATTATGCCAACCCGCACGTTATCCAGGGTTTGGATCACCTGAGCAATAGCGGCCTTAGCCACAAACTCGCGCCGGCGAGGGTAGGTAAACCAGTTGGCAAAATTCTGGCGATCCTGATCATAATCCCGGTAAATATCGCCCGGCGGAAGGCTTACAGGGGTCACCGTCAGGATTTTATCGTTGGGTACGGTGCCACCGTCGGTTGTAAAGGTATAGTATTTGTTCTCCCGATCCTTCTCATCCTGGATAACCAGATAGTCGAATCCGTCGCTGGCTCTGACAAAATAATGCGCCCAGGGAACGGTAACGCCGTCGACGACAAAAGATGTCTTGTTCAGGTCAAGCGCTTTGTTTTGCAAGGGATGAACCCGAGGACTGTTTTTGTCGGCGTACGAAAAGGTGGTCGTCCCGTAGCTCGGCCAGGGTTCGTAAACCACCTTAGGATTGTAATACAACACATTGACCCCATACCACTGGGAGCGCCAGTATTTTCGGGTCTCCTCATCCATTTGTCTCCAGGCACCACTTAAATTGTAACCATCACCCATGTTGTCGAAAACATAGCTGAATCCCAGGGTGGGCGAATAATCCGGGTTCGGAAATTCGCCGTCATAAGCACCTTTGACCAGGATCTCAAAGGTCATACTGCCGGAGTCATCCAGCAAAATCATGATGTTGGGGGGTGGCGGATTGATTTTGGTGAACATCGGTGCATCCGCCAGATCGATCTCAGCGCGGGCCACGATGGCCCCCAAAGACAAAATGCCGGTGGTCAGTACGCAAAACCCGATAACCACCACCCTCAGCCAATTGCGGTAACTCAATTTTTGCCGGTGAGCGTTGCTATGCTTTTTATTTATCATGAAAAGTCTCCAGCTGTGCGATACAGCCTAAAATGCTTTGCGATATCCGACTTTAATCACCGCTACACCCTGCTTTTCGGTACGCCCGTAAACCACAAATTCATGAATCCTGGGCTTACCGATACCCAAAGAATAACCGGATGGAGTTCCTTCGTAGCCGGCCACAAATCTGGTTTCTCCTAAGGGATCAAAGGTCGCGTTTTGAGCTTCTGAGTCCCAGTGATCCACATAATTGTCATTATCAATCGCTTTAATCCCCGAAACGACAAACGGTACTTCAATTGGGTCTCTGGGATTAGTGGCATTTTCCAGCCGGTCGACGGCTTCCATGGCCGCCCCTTCAGCCAGATAAAAATTTCGCTGGTACACCGTGTCATTACCCGCGATCTGGACTTCGGTTTTAGCGGTGTTGGTTGCTGCGATGCTGATAATTGTCAGTAAAGCTAAAAGCATCAGGGTTGATATGATCAGAAAATATCCCTGCTCGTTTTTCAAAGGCTTTATGAGGTTCTGCATGGCGTGTTCCTTTAAATGGTCAGGGTCCGCAGTATTTATCACAATCCGATGTTACGACATCTAACCCGCGTGGAGTATGTCCGGCTCATCGTACCGGCGCGTCCGGCAGGCAACTGCACGGTCATTGAAATTTCAACTGTCCGGATGGCATCCACGCTATCCAATAGTGCCCCGGTTGCTTCATCGACTTTAAGAGCTTCCCCTGATTCATCATAATAGGTAAATTTAAGATCTGAGACATTGTCCTGAGTTAAATCTTCCCATTTTGCACTGCCCGCTTTGTATTTTTCAAGTGCGCCATTGTTTATCTGATAAGCGATCAATTCATTTCCAACATTGTCATCTTCCTCCGAACATCCGACTTCCTTGTCCTCAGACAGGCAATGATCGATGCGGCCATCCATATCCGCGTCCACGGTAAACGCAAAATGGGTGGCATCAGTGGGGGCAACTTTATCATTATGCTTTTCATAAAAACCGTTATCCCTGCTAAAATCACTAACAATTCCGGCGTGGGCCTTTCCGGTTGGATCCAGCCCGGCTAGGCGTATTTCCTGAATCATCAACTCAACACCGGCGCGGGCGATCTGCTGTACATCGGCGGCAGCGTTCTGGGTGGTGAAGGATTTTCCCATGCTAACAAAAATACCGATCACAATCACCAGTACCACCGATGCCAAGCCGAGCCCCACGAGAATTTCCACCATCGTAAAGCCGCCGGACCTGCCGGCCAGCATGGTTTTGAATTTTTGAAATGGTAAGATTCGACTGAGTTTAAAGGTCATATACCTTTTCCCTTCGTAATGGTGCTCATCACGATGCTGCGATTCTTGCCGCGCCACGACCAGCTGACCGTTACTTCAATGGCGCGCGAGGTATCATAATCCAGGACATCCTCAATTATCGTGGTACGGGTATAAATGCCTCCCGGCTCACCGTATGCGTCGATGCCGGACTCGGTGGTGGTCCCTTCATCCAGGCCCGCTATGTTCGGTGTATTTTTCAGTTGTTCTATGGTTTGCCGGGCCAGCATATTGGCCTGGGTTAACCTATTTCCGCTGTTATTGTTGTTTGCAGCGCTGAGCACCAGCGTCGCCACCGCCAGGAATCCAATCGAAAATATTGAGATGGCAATCAGGGCCTCAATCAACATATAACCTTTGGTGTTTTTGAAGCCTTTGCTTTTTAAATCCATGTGCTTCATTTTAGCCTCGCAATTATTCAATTCGAATTCGTCCCAAGCTGCTGACGATTATTGTTTTTTGTTCACCTTTGGTGTTCACCAGAACGGCACTTCCGGCAACCGGCAATCCTCTTCCGTTAAATTGAGTTTCGTTGTCCATGCTGCCAAAACTGGTGCCGGTCAGATCAACTCTGACCCCCGCGGGCAGTTGGCGATCACGAAGTATCCTTTCGTTTCCATCCTGATCTGTAAAGGTAACCCGATAATTTGTCGCCGTAAAAGTGATCGTTACTGGCGCTCTTTCCCGAACGGCTCTTACTTTGGACATTTGCAGGTCGCCTCTCACATTATCTGCGGCACCTCTCAGTTTAGCACTGCTTCGCCAGCTGATGACGTGAGGGGCAGCGATTGTCGAAATCACGGCAATGATGGCAAGCACAACCAGAAGCTCAAAAAGCGAAAATCCGTCTTTTTTGCGCATCATTTCAATCCTCCAACAAGAAATAAAAAAGGCCGAATTGCCTTTTTATCCATGGCAACCCGGCCATCCCGCTGCTCGAACGCGGG
>JARRJQ010000154.1:0-7060 GCA_037388985.1 Desulfobacterales bacterium
AAAAAAGGTAAATGATAACCTGATAAAACAGAGCATTGTTGAAATTATGCATGGCACCGTTTCCTCTTTACCATTTCCAGACAACATGTTTGACTTTGTAACGGCATTTGAAACATATTATTTTTGGCCTGACTTAAGTAATGATTTAATAGAAGTAAAACGTGTATTAAAACCAGGAGCATTTCTTTTATTGGTTAATGCCGTATATAAAGATGATCAGTTTGAAAAACGAAATGTCAAATTGGTCAATCTACTTGATATGAAGATTCATACACCGGATGAATACAAAGATTTTCTGTCTGAAGCCGGATATCAGATAGAAAAAATAGCTAGTCTACCTGAAAAAAACTGGATTACGGTAGTCGCGCAAAAAAGCGAAAGCTAACAAATGTTTCAAGACCTACAGATATCGCCGCGATGCGGCAATATTTACGGCTTAAACTGACAACACATAACTTCCAGAGGATCAAAATTTTTGTGATACTCGTTTAGCATATGGAATATTGGCAGTGAATCTGAGCCTATGGATTCGCCCTATTTCACTGCTGATAAATTTTCTATAATCATTATAATTTTCAAACAGGATCAGATAGGAAATAGTTGGGGGGGAAAACGATTCATGCTCAAAACCGTTGCCATGGTTAATTTAAAATTCCGATGGTTAATTGACCAAATTTCTATCGTTGGAAAGATCGCTTTGACCGGACTTTTGCTTGCTTCTTGCGCTGTGCCGGTACCTTATGGCCCATACTATTACCCCACATATCCGGAAAAATCACAATATGTCTGGATTATGCGAAAGAATGAGGGTACTGGACCGCCTGAAGAGCTGAGAATGAGGGCAGATGGTTGTCTTATGGGTCTGCGCGCTAGCGCTGATGAAGAAAATTTCACATTCTCCTGGAGTCAGGAGGAGTGGGGAAACAAAGGAAAAAGCAGGATCCATGTTCATACTCAGCCGTTGGTACTGGAGGATTTGGATAGTGGCAGCCAAAGGGATATCAGCACCTTTAGAAGGGTGTTTCGAGGTTTCGGACCAGCCCTGGGTCTGCAAGAGGTGGTTAATTTAAAGTCATTGATTCCTGGTTTCGCCGCCGTGCCAGCCTCTGCGCGTCGATATACTTTGTCAATATCTCTAAACCGGAAGTTTGAGGGACCCTTACCTGAAGTATCCCGAATCCAGCTTCCTGAAATTTCGATTGCAGGCCGGGCTATAAAGCCGCCGCCCTTGCAATTGAACCGGCACGCCAACTTGTTATCATCCAGAGACGATTATTTGCCAGAGAATGGCAAGAGAGTTCAGGATACGGTCTTGTTAGCCGAATTCGGCGGACCTGCTGGTCCTATTGTGATCTGGTATGAGGAGCTTCCGATGGTCCGTCTTGGTGTAACTTTTTGTGGTACACCATACAGTTACGACGGCTATGTAAAGAATAAGAAGGTATCAGAGATTTTCGGCCGTATTTATGTTGAAATTTTTGGAGATGAGCCGATTCATTTAAAGGAGGGAGGAGTAACCTGGTATGTCCCAGGGGATACCACACAAAAATTTGTCCCTGTGTCACGATCGAAATGGGCCATAGAAATGTACACCACCGCTAACCTTTCAGAACAACTTGAAAATTTTGCGGACTACTGGCAGCAAAATAAGACTTTCAAAGATTCGTACAGAGAATTTGTGATTCTATTACGCAACTACCAGCCCAAACGATTTAGAGTCACGCTACCACCTGTAGATATCAATGGTCATGAATGGTCTATTCAGCCGATTGACTTTGAATATAAATCCGGAGGTATCGGCCTCGGAGGGTTGTAATTGAAATGAAAAGATTTCAACTGCTCTTCTTTGCTTTTTGGCTCGTCGGCGCTTGCCTTTAGAAGCTGATTCGCAAGATAGAGCTTCTGATAAGCTTTGCGTTACCGATACTTGCTATAAATCCCAATAATTTTAGGTTTTAATTCTTTCCATATAAACGTATCTGGTCTCAGGGCGATCCCCAGAAAGTTATGATATCAAATCGCCAATCGAAGTCTTGACTCACCTTCCATTTCTGTCAAATCAAGTATAGGTCAGGGCACTTGATGTCAAGGCCACCGACGTTGCTTACCCAGCCTTGTGCTCATAAATATGAACATCTCGCTGGGGAAAAGGTATGCTGACGCCTTCGTCATCAAAGCGTTTTTTAACCGCTTCAGTCGCATCGAATACGACCCCCCAGTAATCTCCTGCATTTACCCAGGCGCGAGCTACAAAATTAACGCTACTGTCACCTAATTCAGAAACGGCCACCTGCAGGGGCGGATCTTTTAAAACGCGTTCGTCCCTGGACAATATATCGCGAATGATATCCCGGGCCTTGTCAATGTCATCGTCATATCCGATGCCGAAAGCCATATCCGCCCGCCGGGTTCCTTTAGTTGAGAAATTGATGATATTATCACCCGTTAGCTTAGCGTTGGGAATGATGATGGTTTTGTTATCAGGGCTTGCCAGCCGCGTCGTAAAGATCTGGATCGACTCAACGGTGCCGACGACGCCCGCAGCATCAATAAAGTCGCCCACTTTAAATGGACGAAATAGAATCAAAAGAAAACCGGCTGCAAAATTGGCCAAAGAGCCCTGGAGTGCCAGACCGATGGCCAGGCCGGCGGCACCTAAAACAGCAATAAACGAGGTTGTTTGAATCCCAACCATTCCGAGAGCTGCCAAGATAACAACTGTAAGCAACACATAATAGGTCAGATTCCCGACAAACTTTGTTACCGTAATGTCGACCTCTCGCTTTCCCATCAATTTGCGTATCAAATTGCCCAGGAATTTGGCAACCCAGCGACCGATAATGAAAACGACGACAGCCCCGATAATTTTTAGCCCAAAAACCGTAAATAAATCATACAGCTTTGATAGTAATTGTTGGATATCCATTCCGTGCCCTCCCCCTTTTTTTAATCAGCAACTAGAGTATGAAGCCAGCCTACTCTTCGTGAATTCGCCACATATCTTCATCGGTGTAACATTTTTCGGCATCTGCGTCCTGACCGCTGGCGTCCAGCTCAACATTGCGCATATCCTGTCCGCCTTGGAGCACTTCTTTGTAATATTCGTGCTGGATGAGCAGGCTCATAATCTCGTTGGTGCCGGTCCAGATTTGCGAAAGACGAATGTCCCGCACGATTTTTTCGATGGGGTAGACTTCCGTATAACCGATTCCGCCCATAATCTGCATGGCTTTGTTGGCCACCTCCCAGGCCATGTCTGTGGCAAATTTTTTGGCCTGGCTGACCAGTCGACGGGCATTTGGCGCATTTTCATCTACCGCGCGAGCTGCCATATACACCAGTGCCCGCGCGGCGTCCAGTTGCGTAATGGCATCGGCCACCATAAAGCTGACAGCTTGATAGCTTCGGATCTGTTGGCCGAAGGCGTGCCGTTTGTCGCTGTAACGCGCGGCGATTTCCAGGGCTGCCCGCACCCCCAGGCAGGCGGCTGCCGAAGTCAGTCTCTCGGGTATCATCATCTGATGAAAAACCAGCGCCCCGCCGTGTAACTCACCGATCAAGTTCTCCCTGGGTACCTGTACATTACGAAACGCCAACCGGCCGGTGCCGCCACCCCGGGTACCCAAAAGGCCGTATCGGTATTCGGTCTCCACTCCCGGGCCGCGCTCGACCATGATGGCGCTAATGCGCTGATATTTATGTGCATTTTCATCAAAATTCGTGCGACAGTATACCAGAAAGACATCGGCTTCGGTGGCGCCCACCACGAAGCGCTTTTGGCCGTTGAGCACGAAGTGATCGCCGTCCAGTTCAGCCCGGGTAGTGGCGCCGAAGAAGTCCGATCCCCCCCGGGGTTCGGTCAAGGCTTCGGCGCTGATCAGTTTGCCCTGCAAAATCGGTTTCAAAAAACGCTCTTTTTGCTCGTCGGTTCCAAACACGTGCAGGCTCTCGCCAACGATGGACGGCATTACAAACGCACAGCCCAGGGTAGTGCCCAAAACTCCAATTTCTTCTTCGGCAATCACCTCGGCCGTCCAGGGCAATCCGCGCCCGCCCCACTTGGGATCAAATCTCAGTCCCAGCAGGTTAAGTGCAGCCAGCTTTTCAACAAATTCCCGGGGGTACTTGATTTCGTCTCTATCCAGCGCCCGTATGAAATCAGGAGAGACCTCTTCGCGCACAAATCGCCTGACTTCTTGTTGTAAATCCTTTTCCACATCGTTTAAAAGCGGTTGGTAATACATGGCTCCTCCTATGATTTTTAATGATCAATAGAATGACTAATATTTCGCGCGAAAACTGTCAAGAAAATGATCCTATCACTGAAACCCACTGCCGCCGAATGAAACGCTTTGACTGTCATCCAAAATAAGGGTATAAAGCAGGATCCAGAGTTACTATTTAGGTAAAGGAGGTATTTGATGGTTGGCGGATATGCAGGAAAAATGGGTTTTGTGGATTTAACGACAGGTGAAATTAAAGTCGAGACACTGGATGAAAAATTGGCCCGTGATTTTATCGGTGGACAGGGAATCGGCGTACGGATATTATTCGAACAGCAGAAAAAAGGCATTGATCCGCTGGGACCGGAAAATATTCTGGGCTTTACGACCGGCCCGTTGACCGGAACAAAAGTGCCCACCGGTGGTCGCTATATGGTAGTCTGTAAATCACCTTTAACCGGCGGCTGGGGCGATGCTAATTCCGGCGGATATTTCGGCGCCGAATTAAAGGCCGCCGGATGGGATGCCATTTTTGTCAGCGGTGCGGCTTCATCGCCTAAATATATTACCATTTTCGATGACCACATTGAAATAAAAGACGCCGCTCACCTCTGGGGTCGGGATACCATCGAAACCGAAAAATCCATCCAAAAAGATGCCGGCGATAAAAAGATTCGGATTGCCTCGGTCGGTCCTGCTTCTGAAAACCGGTCGTTGATCAGCGGCATTGTCAACGACTCCGGGCGCATCGCGGCCCGTTCGGGCGTAGGCGCGGTCATGGGCGCCAAAAAGCTTAAAGCCGTTGCCGTGCGCGGAACAGGCAAAGCCGCTGTGGCCGACAAAGACGCGCTGGATCGCCTGCGCAAAGACTTTATCAAAGAATTGAAGGACATGGGCGGCTTTGCGCAAATGCTGATGGAACATGGCACCTGCGGGATAACACGCGGCGGGGTGACCGCGGGCTTCACCCCGGTCAAAAACTGGCAGCACACCGGCGAACAGTCATTCCCGAACCTTGAAAAAATTGCCAATGCTGATGCCATTATCGCCTATCAGAGCCGCAAATACGGCTGTGCCAACTGCCCGATCGCCTGCGGCGGCATTTTTAATGTCACCGGCGGCAAATACCCGGTCGGTGAAACCCACAAACCCGAATACGAAACCATCGGTGCCTTTGGTACCATGTGCATGTGCGATGATTTCGAGTCGATTATTAAATTAAACGACATCTGCAACCGCAGCGGACTGGACACGATTTCTGCCGGAACCACATTGGCCTTTGCCATGGAATGTTTTGAAAACGGTATCATCACCGAGTCCGATACCGACGGCATTAAACTGACCTGGGGCAATGCCGAGGCCATGATCGCCATTCTGCAAAAAATGATAACCCGTGAGGGCTTCGGTGATATTCTGGCCGACGGCGTCAAGGTTGCCGCAGCAAAAATCGGACACGATGCCGATAAATTTGCCATACATGTGGGCGGACAGGAACCCGGCCTGCACAACGCTCTGTTTCTTCCCAGCCGCGGGACCGGTTTTGTATGCGACCCCACCCCGGGCCGCCACACTGCGGCACCCATGGCGCGCATCGACGGCGGTCCCGGACAATTTGCCCCCTACCCCGAATTAAAAATCGGACAATTTGAAAAGTACACCTACACCGGAAAGGGTCCCATAAGTGCCACGGCTTCCAAATACCTTCAGGTCGGTTCCAGCGCCGGCATCTGTATCATGCCGATGATGTTTTTTGGCAATTTTCCGTTGATTGAGTTTTTCAACGCGGTTACCGGCTGGGATTTGGATGCTGAGAAGGTGCTGACGACCGGCGCCCGTATCCAGACCCTGCGCCATTGTTTCAATCTGCGCGAAGGTATCCGACCCTCTGATGTCAGACTGCCCAAAAGAATGGCCGGTGACCCGCCCCAAGCAGAAGGTCCGGTTGCAGGCGTTACTCTTGATATGGATAGCCTCGCGCGGGAATACCGCCAGGCCATGGGCTGGGATCCGGACAGCGGCCGGCCAAATGCAGAAACGTTGGATGAGTTGGGTTTGACGAAATTGGTTGAAGATTTTGGTTAAGTTGAGCCGAATCCGCAAGTAGATGGCGAGAATTAAGGGTCGCGAAAAAGTGCGACTTACTGAAATTTGATGATTTCACTGCCGGCCATTAAAAATGCCCCGGTGCCGTATTCCATGCTCTCGCTTTCTTTGACGATCCGGGCACCGTCAGCAGGGAGCTGAACCCAACCCAGCCTTCCGGCTTCGTCAAGGCATCCAACAAGCCCATGCCAGATATTTTCAACTACCGGCAAATAGATCTTCCTATCGAGAATTCCATTATTAATGCCCCAGGCAATTGAATAGCAAAACAGTGCGCTGCCGCTGCTCTCAGGCGCCGGAAAATTGTCAGGATCCAGCAGGCTGGCCCGCCACAGGCCGTCTGTGTGCTGAAGCCGGCAAACCGCTTCTGCCATTTCTTTCAGAAGCTGAATAAACTTTTGCCGGAAAAAATAATCTTCGGGCATAAATTGCAGCACGCGCACAAGACCCGCCATGACCCATCCGTTGCCGCGGGACCAAAATATTTTTTGCCCGTTTTTCTCCCGCGGACCCGACCCATCCGGCCGGACAATAAAATTTTTGTCCCGGAAAAACAGATGACATTCTTTATCGTATAAGAACTCATGCGTATCCCACCAGAGGGCATTCATAAAATCCAGATACTGCAGATTCCCGGTTGCGGTGCTGAGCCGGGCCAGCACCGGTGGTGCCATAAAAAGTGCATCGCACCACCACCACTCTTGCCTGCCCTTTCGCGGATCGGCGATAATACG
>JARRJQ010000155.1:0-11562 GCA_037388985.1 Desulfobacterales bacterium
AATTGTTTAAAATTGAAGAAGAATTTCAGTCCTATTTTTCAATCTTAGACCAATTAATATCGGAATCCGTGCCGTTTAAACGGTGCGAAACTTGAGTAAAATATTAATTGGACACAGACCCGCCCGCCTCGCCTTGCTCGCATGGCGGGCAGGTGAACACAGATGTTCACAGATCAAAAAAATAATAACAACACAAAAAACCTGTGTTTATCTGAGAAAATCTGTGTCCCATTCTAAAAAACTCTGTAAGTGCTCCGTTGTTATTTGTCAGTTGTCTCTTCTTTTCAACGGACAACGAACCACCATCAACTAACACTATTTCCCTATGAGCTATAATCTATCAGCTATAGGCAGAACCTTAAACCCTGAACCTTTGAACCGTGAGCCCTCGAACCCTTAGGCTTTTTTGACGTGTTTTAATAAAACCGGTACGGCGAGCAGGATCAACGCATCTCCCAGCGGGCCGTTGCAGAGCAAGGTTACAACCGACAGCAGGACCGACCAGATCATAACCTCGGATCTAACCACAAAAGCGTTGAAAACCTGTACGATGGTGAGGATAAAAATGAGATTAAGGCCACAGACAATAACTGCCCCCCAGACGGCCCACTTTCGCAAATTCCATATGCCGATTCCAAAAACAATTAGAGGTATCGTCTCCAGGCTGTATTTATAGCCAAGCAGCGCAAGCATTGAATTAGACAGGTTCGGCTCGTAAGCCAGCCATATAACGCCCTTAAATATACACAACCACCCCACAGCCCAGATTTGCCATGGGAAATCGACACCCATTCTTTCGGGCGGAAAAATCCAAAACCTGCTTTTTTCCATCAACAATTCCTTTTTCAACCGGAAAACCGACCGAACGCCCGGTCAGGATATTCATTCACCCCCGGGGGCGGAACCGGGTCCGGCGATGTGCTTTTGAATACCAGTTTGAGCCACCTTCTAAAATATTTATTCCTGCAGGTCAATCAAAAAGCAACCCGCAAATCATCAGGAGGCTATGGACAATAAGTTTACCACCGACAATGCGATGACCAGAAATGAAAGCAGAGCTCCGATTAGGCCAAAGAAGAAGGGGTGACGGAAAAAGAGGGCATCTACTTCGGGTATGTTGCGATCGAGTGTCGCAAAAATGCCGCGGGTCTCAAACCAGGTGTTCATTTTACCATCAATCCGTCTCAGTTTATCAGGAGCAAACAGAAGAAGCCCGCCAAACACGAAACCCAGCACACAGGCGATTCTCGCAATCCAGGCAAAGGCGTAAAAGACAATTTCAAAAGCTACAAAATATTGCTGGGAACCGATAAACACACTGGCAACGTTTGATATATTGAGATCGAAAACGAAAAAGACGAAAGCAAACACCGAACCGGCAATCATACAAAGACCGAAAATAACACGATGGCTGTAAATGAACGCTTCGGTTTTAATATCTTTATCCAGTAAACTTAATTTGGGGTCGACGTTGACATTGCGGTTAAAAAATTCGCCAACGGTCTTGGTCAATCTGGGGGAAACCAACAGCAGCAGGGATAGTGCCATTCCAAGAACACCAAATAACAGCGTTAGAATTTCCACTGTATGTAATGCGATATCCCAAAAAATCTCCATTGCATTGTCCTTTTTTGCGCGTTCAGTCGGCTCAATTCAAAGTAAATTAACTCAAAACGGCTATAAGAAAGTGACTAAACTGAACTAGGGTTACAAGTGCTAAAGTTGTCGTGTCGCTACATTCCGTCATACTTTATAAAAAGGAAAGAATTCCTTAACTTTAGGCATTTTAGCTCACTTTCTTTGTCAGCCTATTCGCAATATAATTCAGATCAGCGTCGGCGATGGCCTCCAGCTTTTTCTTAACAACCCTGGAATAATATTCCCGTTCGGTTTTGGTAAACGGCTCGCAATTCAGTTTTTTAAAAACAAGATCTTTTTGCTTGGGTGAAAAAAGTCTGTTCAGATGAGTTTGAAGGCCGGCATTGTGGTTTAGGTTTGCCCGGTTGGGATGCGGGTCCGCCCTGTATTGTTCGGCAGCGGACAGGGTCTGTTCAGTTCGGGCAGCATGTTGTCTCAGGACATTTTGAATATCGCGGATGGCTATGGTCAGACCGCTGCTCAAAGACAACATCTCCGCCGAAATCAAGGTTTCATATTTTGCTTTAAGCGAACTGGCAATTTTTTTAAGGTTTCGTGGGCCCTCCATTCCTTCAAGTTCGAATAATTCTGCGCTGATTAACAGCAATTTTTCCAGGCTTTGTTTTTTGGGACTCGATTCCCAGTATTTTGAAAACAACATATGGCTGTCCAGGCTAACGCCGTGGCGGGCGCAAATGCTGAGGATTACCGGAAATTGAATAACCAGCGACCTGTCATCCGAACTGGCCAGTGCATCCAGGATAACAATCGCCTGACTTCCGGTGAGTCGCTTTTGGGCCGGATCGGCCAGCAGCGAGTCCAGTACGCGCAAAACAGCATCTGGATTGCCGGTTTTGGGAGATAAATTTTGAAGTTTGTCGGCTTCGGCTTTTAAACCCATTGCAGTTCCTCAGTGGGCTTTTGATCCTAAACACCTTCAGGTTCAATTAAACCGGAGGTGCCGGCAGGCTTCCGGCTAAGCATTCAAATTTGTTCCAGATAATATGATACCCGATTCTGAATATTTTATCAAATAAAAATTGTATTTATCTATACAAAAAAGGCCCTGGTGGAAAGGGAGAATTATAGGTGAGCGGTGAAAAATCTATCCGCAGACTTGCCCTGTTAAATCCTCCTTTGGAGGGGCTGAAAGCCATTTAACAGGGTGAACAGATTATCGCAGATAATAATTAGGTCAAAACACAAAAAGCCATATTGGCAAATCACGCAGATTGTTATCCCAATAAGTGACTTTTATGAATTATTTTTTATAAATCCGTGTAATCTGCGTAATCTGCGGATGATTTTAGTCAACGAGCTCATTTTAGCTCACTTTAGGCGCTTCCGCACTATCTTTGATACACGCGTTTCCTGGCATCAGCGGCCTTTTTGAGCGTCTCCACATTAACATCCACATAATCAAATACCCGGGCATATTTCTTTCCGGATGCCGGGCGCAGAACCCTGCCGAGATATTGCAACAGACGCCCGCTGAATTTAATCGGAGTCGCCAGAAATAAGGTGGTCAGATCCTTGCAATCAAAACCTTCCCCGATCAACTGGCCGGTGGCGATCAGGATGCGAACTTTGCCCTGGTTGATCAGCTGAAGAACTCTTTTCCGCTCGGCAATGTCAAGGTCGCCGGTGAGCAATTCGGACGGCAGCTTGAACCGGTAACGCAACAGTGCCTGAAGATTCTCGCAATGGGCTTTGCGATCAGAAAGAACCAGGCAGATACCGGTGTTTCTGGCTGCCTCTTCTGCAACATCCACGGCGATCAAAAGGTTTCTTTCCGTGTCAGTGGCCAGTTCGGCCAACATCCTGCTGTATTCATTGACCGGATCATAGCGGGTCGCAAAGTTGGTCTCGCGAAAGATCACCTCGGCGGGTAACACATCACCGGTTTCGATCAGCCGGCTTTTGTCCACCTGATGATGCATATCACCCAGGTGCCAGAATATAAGTTTCGACAGCTCATCACGGCGATAGGGAGTCGCAGAAAGCCCCAGCATGAATTGTGAATCAAAGCTCGAAACAGCTTCTGTAAAGGTTCGGCTCGGGCAACGATGGCACTCATCAACCAGCAAAAAGCCTATCTTTTCAGAAACCTCATCAGCGCATTTATAGAGCGATTGCACCAAAGCAACTGTAATTTTTTCGCCGATGACCTTTCGGCCGCCTCCGATAAACCCCACAGCGTCGGGTGCGATCTCCAGAAACGTTTCAATGCGCTCCACCCATTGGGTTGCCAGTTCTTTCGTGTGCACAATAATCAAAGCCGGCTGCTTGCGCCGGGCGATGATATAAAAGGCCATCACGGTTTTGCCGGATCCGGTGGCCGAACTCAGCGTCCCGAAATCTTTCGCCAGCATCGCCTCCACGGCCACTTTCTGGAAGGGTTTTAGCCGGCCCTTGAAAGTGAAATCCACCGGCGCCAGCTTGCGCCGCTGGTCGTCAATGCGGAATTTGATACCCTGCCGGCGGCACAGATTAATCAAATGCCGGATGTAGCCCCGCGGTATCCAAACCCCGCTGTGGCCGACCTTATCATAAAACTTCAGCAGCTTGGGGGTATTCCGGTTCCAGCGCCCCATACGCTCATTTTCCAGCCACTTGGGATTGAAAAATTGGAGCTTTTCGACCAGCATCTCCATGCATTGGGGAGGGACGTTTTTGAGTCGAAGGTTTTCTTTAATGGTAATCGTCAGGTGGGACATTAACTCGGCAGCTATTTTTCTTGGATAATTGATTATGGGCCATCAATCTTAATCAGGGGCCCGGATATTCACAAATTAGAATATCGAAATCCGAAATTCGAAACAATATCGAAATTCAAAATTCAAATGCTCTAAACGTTTTGAATTTTTGTCATTTGGTATTTGTGTTTGTTTCGGGTTTCGAGTTTCAAGTTTCGGATTTTTATAAATGCGAATATTAGAAATTACCAGGCAGTTATTTTGTTCGCTTATCTTCTTTAATCAGAGCCTGTGCAATCTGAATATCATACGCCTGCTTGGGATCAAAATCTTTTGCAGCATACATTTTCTGGGCCTGTTTAATCGCATCGTAGGGAAGCCAGCCGTGTTCTTCCCACAATTGCAGGTCATCCGAATTCCACATGCGAAATTCGATTTCTGCGTCCATCTCCCGAACATACATTCGCACGCGTTTGTTTAACGGAAACGGGTAGTAATACAGTCCCTTGTCGTCTTTCATCATTCATATCCCACGGCTCGGGTTTTAAGCGACCAGCGCTTCGTATATATGGTTTCAGGTGTCAGGTGTCAGGCCACTTCGTATCATACCGCAACTTAAAATCTTTGCAGGACTTCTTCCTGCTCAAAGGCTTCAAATTGAAAGGCTTGCCCTCCAGGCCAAATTCGGACACCTGACACCTGAACACTGAAACCTTAATAATTGCGCTTCGCGCTAAAGCTTGCCGCGTTCCTGCATGATGCGTATATAGGTCTCTGCACCGCTTTTGGGGGGATGATAAAGCTGATCGTCGGATTTCTTTATCAGTCGGATGGCCTCGGCAGGGCAGGTGGTCACACACAGGCCGCAGCCGATACAACGATTCAGATGAACGGTTGAAATTCCGTCAACGACCTCGACGGCTTCCATCTGGCAGCGGTCCACACAGGTTTCGCATCCGGTGCAAAGCGCTTCATCCACCCGGGCGTAATAATTACTTTGAACGGCCTCCGCCGGATTCGGCTGTTTTTTGAGCGAACGCAGCACCCCGCAGCAGTCCCCGCAGCAACTGCACATACCTCCCACTTTTTGCGAATTAAACGGCTGCATTACCAAACCAGCTTCTTCGTTTTTGATTAGGATCTTTTTGGCTTCTTCTTTGGTGATATATCGACCCATACCGTTTTCGACATAATATTCAGCGTGGGAGCCAAACGAGAAACAGTTATCTTTAGGTTTGTCACAGTCATGCCCAGCAAGCCCTCGCTGGGTGCGGCACACACAAGGTGCGATGGCAATCTTTTCCTGGTTATCGATAATCTTCAGGACATCTTCAAAAGGTGCGATGGGCCATTCGGCCACAATCTCCCGGTTAATGGGAATCGTTCTTAAAACCGGGGTCTTATAAGATTGGCTGGCTTGTAAAAAGACCTGTTCGAAATATTGTTCATTGTCGCGCGCAAAGGCCTCGTCCATCGATCCAACCTGAAATTCAAATATCCCGACCACATATGGCACGGCGGCATAACGAACCCCGTTCCCTTTGCGTTTTCGAAAAAGCAGCCCCTTTTTAGCCATTTGCTCCATCAAATCAGCAACTTCATCCGGATCCCGGTTCAGGCGCTTGGCGACATCAGCCGGCGCCTCCAACAGCGGATGAAGATGCACGAAAAATTCGGCTTCCTTTTCGGTAAATAAGCGTTTAAGCAACCGAATTTCTACCTTGTTCTCAGTTTCCGGATATCCGACTGCCAGGTCGTCCAGCCGCGCGCGCAACCGCTCATACACATCACTCATATTTTTCCCTCCATAGGATTATTAAATAGAAGATATAGCGGACAACTCAATTGGCTACAACCACACACAGTGCTTCAGCAAAACGTTTTATTAGTTTAATTGGTTCGATTGGTTCAATTCGTTAAAAAGCAGCAAACACGAACTCTATTGCAAACTAATAAAACCAATGAAACAAATTAAACCAATTGAACATAGGCTTTCAGAAATCGTGCGTCTGCGGTTAACCAAAAAAATATATATGCCGCAGACTCAAAGTATGCAACAATCAGAGGCCGTGGCGGTCGAGAAACTCGATGATCGCCTGATTGAATTCTGCGGGCTTTTCTATTGGTGCGATGTGACCCGCATCCATAATATGCGCTCGGGTCGCATTGGGAATGCCGGATTCAAGTAACTGGCCATATTTCGGCGGCGTCAGCTTATCGTCTTCAGCCGAAATGATCAGTACCGGAACGCTTATTTCAGCCAGCCGGTCCATGACATCAAATTTATTGCAGGCCTGAAAATCGCCGTAGATAATCCCGGGCTCGCAGCTGCCGACCTCATTGCGGTAAGCCACCAGGACAGAAGGGCCTGTTTTTGGCGAAGAAGCAAATTCGCCGACCATATCCACAAAACCCGGGTAGTCGCTTACGATGGCTTCAAAAATCGCCGGCAAAACCTTGAGCCTGGCACCCGTGCCGACCAGAATGCCGGCAATAAAGCGCGTTGGATAATCCAGAAGCAGCTGCTGGGTAATTGCGCCGCCCAGACTCAGCCCGCAGGGAATTGCTCTGGGGTCCTCAATGGCGTCAATAAATTGAACCACCGCCCGGGCGTAATCCACAACATCATCTATGCCTTCTTTTCCGCTTCGGCCGTGACCGGGAAGATCCAGCGCAACCGTATTGACCCGTCCGGCCAGTCCTTCAACCTGTGCCTTCCAGAAATACAATCTCCATATCAACCATCCGCCCTCCTTAATAAGGCCTAAAGGCCGGTTTCATTGGTTTAATTGGTCTTATTTGTTCTATTGGTTCAGTTAACCAACAAATACAACCATAAAACCAATATAACTAATAAAACAAGTCTCAGTGCCTTTATCTTTGAACCTCTGCCTCTAAAACTTAACTCCTGACACCTGAAACCTGGTTTTAATCCCCGAAATTCACCTGCTGCACCGGCTCTTTTTCTTTGATCAGCCGCCGCAATTTTTGCTGCTCCACTTTGTCGCGCAGGGGAGTTACTTGAGTCACCCACCGATCATCCGAATTCATTCTATATTTCCACTGTTCAATATAGCCCGGCACCATTGCGTAGGTACAGCCCCCCGGCCCGCAGCACGACGTGTCTACCATCGCGCACCCGAGATAATACAGCACCTCGCGGCCGTTATAAGACAGCCGCTTTTCCTGGCTCAAAATATAGTGGCCGCTGATCGTCCGGACTTCTTCATTTAAGACCGGATGCACAAAATCTTCGCAGCCTGATTTCTTCTGCATACCGCCTCCTATCCGCACGAAGAGTATAGATGAACATTCCCGCCACTGTCAATTGCGTCTTATTTTAATTTAACCGCAGACTGACGCAGATTAAAAAAACTCTGTTAGTGGTCCGTTGTTAGTTGTCAGTTGTTTGATTTTTGCAACGGACAACCAACGACTAACAACTAACATTGCTTATATTTGTTTGTGTCTGCGGTTAAATTATCAAAATGCAAAAACGCTGACATCGATTTGCAAAATGCGACAAAAACTCAACAAATCACAGGATTTCAGAGAACCGCGATACCTTATAACAAATTGAAATCATATGATTAACCGAAAAATAAAAAATTGGTCTGCTTCTTGCTTCATATTTCGCTGAGGCGAAACCCGGCAGAACGTGTGATTTAAAGGAAGGTGCAAACGTTGGAAAATTTGATTTTTATCGGAATTGTAATCGTGGGATTGGTCGCTTTTTTGTGGATGACCCCCGACCGCAGTCCCGGGCAGGATGAGTAATCCTGCGTTTCAATGTTCAGGTGTCAAGTCATTATCTCGTGGCTCATAGCTGATAGCCCATTCAAGAGGCTGGCAGGCTGGAAAGCTGGGATGCTTGAAAGCCTGAAAGCTCTGATGCGCAAACACGTTCGAGCATTCCAGCTTTCTAGCTTCCTTGCTTCCCAGCCTTTGAGCCTATTTCTTTTTTCCCCCATTATGGCAGATGCCGTCGGCCATCATAAAAAATAACCCCCGAAACTTAGGTGCCATTTCCGTGAACTGAAAACCCAGGGCTACAATCTTTCTCTTTTTCCAGGTAAATTCCCGGCTCCAGACGATTTCCCCTGAAACCTTCAAAGAGAGTTCTTCCTTCGGCAGGCTCATTTCGATCCTGGCTAGTTTAACATTTTTGTAAATAGCTGAAATACTGTTATATTTTCCATCGAGAATGACACATAAGCCGCCGATGGACAGATCCCTGGAATATCCATCGAGGATCAGCGGCTCTTTTTGACTGGCGTCTGTAAAAAGGTGCAAATTGATTTTTAACGGCAGCTGATGTCGGCCAAGCCTTCGGACCTGCATCTGAGAATCTTCCTTATCGGGCCCCCTGCGGACTTTATACAGGTCAATCAATGCCTTCTCAATATTTGGAAATTCCTTACATATTTTTATGAGATTGGATTTTGATACCCTGACCAGTTCAGCGGGTGCGGTTGCTTCGATATAGGATTTTGATGTGGCTTGATCCTTAAACGGGTATACATCACCAAAAAAATGGCTTTCGTTAAGAAATGAAGACCTCTTGCGATAAAGCGTGTCATCTTTCTGCCTCAAGGGGAGAAAGGCCGTTTCTTTCAGCGAACCGGAAACGACAAAGAAAAGATCTTTTTCCTGCTCTCCGGTTTTTTTAACAATATTTCCGGAGCTTACCTTTACTCTGATCAGCTTGGTAATAAGGGCCACCATCTCCTTATAGGACAGGCGTTGAAAAAAAGTCTTCAATGGCGTTTCATAGTAGGTGCCCGCATGCAAAGCGGAGTAAAAAAGCTGGGCCTCCTTGGGCGAAGGCGGCTTGATATTCCAGTGGAGAAGTTTCGAATCAATGGCCTGCAATATCTTGCCCGCGTCAATGAAAAGCTGGGCGGCTTTGCTATAGGATTGGGCAGCTTCATCCCGGCGATTTTTCTTGAGCAACAGATCGGAGTAAGCCTTCTGTAAAGCCGGGTCATTGGGGAAAATCTTTAGAATGCTGTTAAATTCTTCGATCGACCGAATCGATATGGAGCCTTCAAGAATTTGCTCGGCGATGCTGATGTGATTGTTTGAATTTAATTTCATTAGGGTTTCCTGATTTGAACGAATCTGTGTCCATTATCGGTAGGTTCTATCGAAAACTTTATAATTTATAATCGGGAAGTTATTTTGCCGGTCGGAATTCCAATTCTCGGGTTCAGAGGTTCAGGGCTCCGTGATTTCCGGTGTCAATCACGGTTTCAGTGTTCAGGTGTCAGGGCAACACATGTCATACCGTAACCTGAAATCTCTTTGTGACTGCTTTCAGCGATTAGACTTCAAAGCAACCGGCAGCCCTTCCAGGCCAAAGGCTGACACCTGACAGCTCAAACCCCGAACTCCCGAACCTCTGAACTTATTGCCTAAAGTTTTCGAAGAGTTAAACCGATATAATGACAAACCAACTTAAAAATAGTAGATCACGCTCAAGAATAAGGCAAAAGCCGACGCAAAAGCGCAGCATACGTTTAGTATGTGAGCATTTTAAGGAGGCTTTTAACGCAGTTATTGAGTGTTAGATGCATTTTTAAGATGGTTTGGGGTTGGGCCGAGAGGTATATCTTGATCGAAACAAATTTTTCGCTTAGAATTAGAGTTTATAGGGACTTCACTCTCATTTCCAGCCGCACCAACCGCCCGGGGGCAGGTTGTCGCTAAAGGGATCTACATGACCACTGCACGGCAAATCCGAATGAAAACGACCCGAGGATTAAGCCTGAGTCTTCTGACCGGGCTGGTTCTTATGGTTTTATCCCTGGCCTGCTGCGGCCAAAATAGCGATAAGAACCTGAAATCAGAAAACAAATCAATAGGTTCCGACATCAGCAGCGGGGATCATGCGGCAAATTCCTGGCCGCAGGCACAGAACTCCCGGATGGTAGCGGATGAAGTCCTGGTTAAATTCAACCCCGATACACAGCCGCAGATCATCGAACGCATTCAGAATGAACAGCATCTTAAGACGATTCGCAAATTTCGCAGTTCCAATTTGTTTTTAATGAAAATTACCGACGGTACGGCCGTTGAAGTGGTCATCCAGAAATTAAAAACCTATTCCGTCGTAGAGTACGCCGAACCCAATTATGTTGTTAAGGCAAATCCATAAGATTAAAAGACGAGCAACTGCAGGATTCCGGAACAAATCGCACTGGATGATTATCGCATTTTGCATCCTGTCAAGCGCAGCGGCTATGGCGGCTCCGGACGCAGATCTGCCGGAACAGAATTTCCAGGCTCCGGCCTATGTGCCCGGTGAACTGCTGGTAAAATTTCGGCCCGAGGTTCGCCGGCAGGCCACAGCAGTCTATGAGCAGTGGTTTGATATCTCCACCCGGCGAACATTTGCCATTAACGGCTACCAGCTGGTGAAATTGCCCCCGGGTGCGGATATCGAAGAGGCCCTGGAGCTTTACCTGGACGACCCCGATGTCGAAAATGCCGAACCCAACTACATTGTACATGCCGATATCAGCCCTCCGAATGACACGTATTTTAGCCAGCTGTGGGGGTTGAACAATACCAGCCAGGATGTGAAAGGAATCAGCGGCACCTATGATGCCGACATCGATGCGCCGGAAGCGTGGGATGTGACCACCGGCAGCAGCAATGTGGTGGTGGCTGTGGTCGACTCCGGTGTGGACATCAACCACCCGGATCTGGCGGCCAACATCTGGACCAACGCGGCGGAGCTTAACGGAGACGATGGCGAAGACGACGACAACAACGGTTACGTTGATGATATCCACGGTTGGGATTTTTATATAGGCGACAGCGATCCCCGTGACGCCAACGGCCACGGCACCCATGTGGCCGGAATCATTGCAGCGGTGGGCAATAATGCCGAAGGCGTCACCGGCGTGAGCTGGTCGGCTCAAATCATGCCCCTTCGGTTCCTGGATGCCTGGGGCAACGGCAGTATCGCCAATGCCCTTGCGGCCATCGAATATGCCAACGAGATGGGCGCCGATATCATCAACAACAGCTGGAGCGGCGGCCCTTACAGTTACAGCCAGTCCCTTAAAGATGCCATCGATGCCTCCGATGCGCTGGTGGTCTGCGCGGCCGGAAACAGCGCAAACAACAACGACAGCACGCCGAATTATCCATCCAGCTATAGCAGCCCCAACATTATTTCGGTAGCGGCCAGCGACCAGCATGACACCCTGGAGTATTTTTC
>JARRJQ010000156.1:0-7052 GCA_037388985.1 Desulfobacterales bacterium
ACTGAATCTGTTTGAGAACATGAAACCACCCGAGCTGCCGGCCACCGATTAGGCCGTTATATATGCTGGCGACCGCATCTTTGCTCTGCGGATACCAGCTCGATGGGAGAAGGGGTTGAAGTACCTCTGACCAGCGATTTTCAACGGTAGCGAAATGAAAGGGAACCGTCAAATTGAGAAAGAAGGTCCGTGCCAATCCTGTCCAGGCCACTCCGGACAGAAGCATCATTAACGCCCAGGACACCAACAGCTCTTTTCCGCTGATTATTTTCCGACCCCGGAACAGCATGCGTAAAAAAGCCGTTAAAATCATCAACCATACCAGTATATAAAAAGGCGCCAGCGGAAAATTTCCGCCGCCCAGAGGGGTTGCCTGGCGGTAGGCGTTGTTAAACGGCGTTATCAGGCAAATCACCAGCGCAAAAATCGATCCCAAAACAATGGCCCGCAAACGGATCTTCGGTTCGGATTCCTTTGCGCCGCCGGTTGTCAACGTATCTTGATTGGCCGCCGATTGCTGATTCTCTGTCATCTGTTCTTATCCTTGACTAACCTGTCAAATCCATTGTGCGCACGTATTATCTGTTATATTTGATTTGATTCGCTACCCCTTTCCTTTTCCGCTTTTGCCAGCAATCGTTCATAGTGTTCCTTGGTTGGCAGATCGAAAGAACGCCACAGCAGCAGTTGTTTGCGAACGTGGTGCAAAAACCCTTTGTTGACCCTGCGCCAGGCATTGGCCTCGCCCGATTCGCGAATCAGGCGGATCTTGATCTCAAGAAACCCGGGCTCGTCTGCTGCCGGACAAAACTGCAGATCCACTTTCTGGTTGATTCCAAAGTCAAAAGGTGCCAACCAGACACTGCATCCCACCCGAAGACACGCATCAAGCTCACAGGCTTGCTGCGGACAATGGCTGTCGTCATCCAAAAGACCGGGTGCCGTCGGACAGATAAAGCCAAAATCGATATTGCCGGTTGAAAACGAGCCATGGGATACATCCTGGTGGCCCTGAAAATATTCCAGTAAAAAGCCGCCGATGCTCCGATGTTCTCGGTAGCTCATGTAAAAAGGCAAAGTCACTTCAAGGATATTTCCGTTCGCCTTGGGCAGTGTCCATGACCGATTGACATCGGGAATCGCGATTTCACCGGCCACTTTTGACGGGTAGAGAACAGAAACCAGCACGACGACGATCACCAAGATCATGGCCGCCACACCGGCTAAGGAAGAATAGTTGACGGTAATGCCCGACCAGAGGGACGTTTCGGCAAACAGCTTGGCGGTTGTCTGCGCCAGCAGATATCCCAAAACAACACTGATGACGGCAAGTGCCATGGCCTCGGCGATAAACAAAAAGGATACATGGGATGGTGCCAACCCCACCGATGTGTAAATGCCGATTTCGCGCTTGCGTTCATAAACGCTGCCAATCATGGTATTCAAGACAATAAACACTGAAATGATAATGGGGACGATAACATTGGGGACTCCGCTGTAACTCATGGTATCGCTGGCATGATAGAGATATGTCCCGTCCGTTTCTCCACTGAACAATGACAGCCCGAAACGGTCCACCAGATTCTCGGCCGTTTGCTGAATCGATATTTGCGATCGAGGTGCAATAGCCACGGCTTTCAGGTAGCCCCCGGCCGCCAGAAGCAGGCGATACGGGATGATCAGGGTTAAATCCGCAGGGATATGCTCATAGCGGCTTTGAAACTCGCGTACTTCATCACTGGATTCCAACGCCTCGGCTTCCGCCTCGCTCATCTCGGTGGAGACTTCGTGGGGAAAAGTCACCGGCGTTAGGGGCTCTCCATCCAGATCGAATCGCTGCTGCATTTTTTGACCTGAAAAAACACCCACCACCTTAAAGGGCATGCCCCACATGGAAACCACCACGTTATCCAGCCTGCGCGGGTCGATCCCCAAATTTTCAGCCATGCGTTCGGGCAAAAGAATTGTATTGAGTTCATTTTCAGCCAGCCAGCGTCCGCCGATGAGGATCTCATCAAGCCCTGAAACTTGGGGCTCCAGATGGGAAAGGCCAACAAGTCCCCGTGCTTCAAATGAATGCCCGTTACGGGAAACCGGTATGCTGCAGGAGCGGGTCTTATCCTCATTTTCCAACCAGACTCGCGGTACGCTGATTCCTTTTTGGGCAAAATTGTTGCTAATGTATCCCAGCGCCTGAGGCGGCAAATCATCCCAGTTGACATTCTTTAAAAGAAATCCTTGATAGGGAGCCGTGGGCTGATAAAGAAGCCTCGCATGGTGCCGCATGGATTTGACGGAAGTAAAGCTCATAATCGTAAAAGTTAAAATGATCAGGGTGGCACAGGTCAGCGCAGTTCGCAAGCGACGGCGGCGTAAATTGCTAACCCCCAGCATAAATGCAGCAACAAACGCTTTCCAGCGACCGATCTCTTCAGCCTGAATCAGTTTAGCTCTGGTTTGAAGCCGGGTCATCTCGCTTTCAAAACGGAAAAAAATGATCAGCGTCACCATTAGGGAAAGCCCCATAATGAAAAAGGCCAAAATGACCACCATGGGGCTGTATGCCAGGCGAAAGGCCGGATGTACATTATAGATTAAAGCAATCAGCAAGATGAGAATAATCGAAAAAGCGATGATCCGTTTATAGATGTTGGCAAAGGAGAACAAAAGACGTTCCATGCAAAAAGCAAAGGGCACAAAAAGGGCAATGTAAAACAAAACCCCGTAAAGCACATCTTTTTGAGTTTTTTCCACATCGTCATAAACACGGGTGGCCAGCGCCCATGACCGAGCACTGGCCTCCGAGGCCCGGTCATACAATTTTTGCTCATAGCCCAGCCGGGCCGCTTTTAAGGCATCCAATCCCTCCTGCTGCAGCTTGCGAATACGTTCATTGAAAATGCCTCGTTTTTCGAGGTTTGAAATCCGCGGATCCAGCAAAGACCACATGTCTTTGGCCACTCTGTATTCAGTGCGATATAAAAAGGGAGTTTTACCCGCCATGTAGCCAATGCCGATGGAATCGGCCGGGGTTGCATTGATCAGTATCAATTTATTTCGCAGTACGGTGTCAGAAAGGGTCAGTTTCAACGGTGTTCCGGGTTCTAAAAAGGTGGTCGTGATAACAGAGGCGTTGAGATAGGTTGAAATCCAGGTGTCGAGTCTGCTCAGGAACCAGCGCAGGGGTTCGGACTCCCGCCGACCGTCGATCACCTGGACCTTGGTTAAGTGGCGGAAGGTTCGCGGCTCCAATAGATCAAAAATCGTCGTTCCGCTGCCGGCAAACATCACCATGTCGGTTTCCATATGTGTGCGGTACATTTTTAAGCGATAGGCGGCTTTGCCGGTTTTATTTTTATCAATGGTCCAGATAATGGTGCCGCTTTGAGGGTCAAATTTGTAACCTTCAAAAATGACTTTATGATAACTGTGTTTTTTGTCTGCCACGCCCCTGAGGTAAAACGAACCCAGATGATCAACCATGACGTGAAATCGGGCCGGGCCTTGATAGCAAAGAAAGACGGTTCCTGGAGCCGGCTGGTCGGCAAACAGCTCCCCGTAGCGCAGAAATTTAGCTCTTCCGTCGACAGCCGAATAGCCGAATCTGGGAAAAATATCATCGTGGAGCCGGGGTGTCTTCGCCAGATGCTCAATCAGTCTGCAGACAACCGAACTTTGTTTTAGCGCAAAAGCCGTATCGACATATTGCGGGGTATCATGCGGTGTTCCCCAGCGAACTCTGGCATCATGAGTGGTTACAAAAGTCAAACCGTGAATGCCGGCCAGCGCGGTTAGTTCCCCACCAAGATTAGGCTGATCAAGAAAATAGCTTTGCCAGGTCCTTTTACTACTGGGCCGCAGCGTATCTTTAAACATACCGGCGTATCTCGGATCTTTTTCAATCCGCGCAGCTCCCTGGCGCAAAACTTCAGCCAGCGTGCTGTAGGCAGCGGTGCGGTTGATCCGGGGTCTGAACGGAAACATAAATCCATAATTAAAGGCACCGAAACCGTCCCCATGACTGGATAAATGCAAGGATATGGCTACATCCATATCATAGGCTCTGATCTGGTTTCTAAAACTTCGCGCATCGCCGATTTCTCGAGAATACCTGCCCTCATCGGAGAGGATGGCCTTTTGATCTTCAATGATCTGCGGAATGAATTTTAAAAGCGCCCGGCGGTCTGCAACCGCCAGGTCTGAAAAATCACTGCTCCACAACAACCGCTTGAGCAGGAGTCTTTCATCGGCCAATTTCTGAATCCGCTGGGTATTCGCTTCATTTTTCTGTTCCATGCGAAGCCGCATTAGCTGTCGAGACACGCTGTCCGACTCGGTTTTCAAGCGCTCGTCAATGGCTGCTTTCAGCAGGCGGATGTTCTCCGTATCCGTTGATTCATTTTTTATGGCCGGCTCAAGCGTCAAGTTTTTTAGCAACCCGATGGTCTTGCGCGTATTTTTGGCCTGGCTGGCAAATGATTTTTTAAGGTCCCGCAGATCTTTGGATCTGGCGGAAATGCTCCAGATCATCTCGCGCATACCCGCCAGGCTCTGGGCATGGCCGTTGCTGGCAATCAGCAGCACAGATCGTTTGGGAGGATGCCGCTTAAGAAACCGGGCCAGCTCCAAAAGCGTCGCAATGCCCACCGCTTCATCGGCGCCCGGAGCCAACCCCGCCACCGTGGCGGTGCTGTCATAAAAAGCCTCCACCATTATGAGCCTTTCGCTAAGCTCAGGGTCAACGCCGGTGACAAAGCAATAGATATTTTCCGAAACTGCAAGTTGCCAGCTGATCCGGGAAATCAGTTGCGCTTCGGCTGCAATCTGACCGGCGGGTGCTTTTTCGAAATCACCGAACACTTTCCTGGCTTGGGCCAGCGAAATCCAGAAACGCGGAAATTGAAGCGGTGAAAGTTCCAATTTTTCTTCAAAAAATAGTTTGGGAAATATTCCGCGATCGATGTAAATCAAAGCCTTGGCACCCAGATTAGCGGCGTGCAGCCAATTTTGGCCCGAATCCAGCTCCATCAAAATAATTGAATTTTCAATTTGTTTACCGTTAAATTGCTCAAGCTCACCGCGACCCACATAAATCATTGGACCGGAAAGTCCGGGGGAAGGTATGGTTTCGGGCGTAATTGCATTGCTTCTTATCGGATGTATGTCAATTGGACCGACGTGGTTTGACAAGGTTAAGGTACTTTTTTCATGTTGCATAATCGGCACTGAAAACCGATAACTTCCAATGGTGTCGAAGCCGAGTCGCTCAAATTCTTCCTTTATATAGATGGCCGCCTCTTGGTTGCCAGCAGTGCCGGTGCTGCGGTCTCCCAGGGATGCGAATTTATCGATCACATCTGAAAATGAATCCGGGAGAGCCTTTTCGGTGATCGCCGCCTCCGCTGCTGACATCCATAGCAGGCAGCTCAGCAGTATCAACACAATAGAGCAACAAGTGCGTTTTTTTACAGATAATCCTTGCATGATCGAGACCTTATCCAGACTCATGTCGTGTATCAATCTTGCCGATCGAAATGGACAGTTCTTCGCGGTTTTCGATTTTATCAACGGTCCCATCCCGAATCCAGACCACCTGATCGGAAACGTTGAGCATCTTAAAATCATGGGTGGCAGAGATAACGGTCACTTTGCGTTCTTCGCTCAAGCGCTTCAGCAACGAAATGATTTCTTCGCCGGTTGTCAAATCAAGATTTCCCGTCGGCTCATCGGCAAGAATGATGGCGGGATCATTGGCCAGCGCCCGGGCGATGGCCACCCGCTGCTGCTGTCCGCCGGAAAGTTCAAAAGGTTTATGATTATATCGTTCACCCAACCCGACAAGCTCCAGGAGTTGCAAACCTTTTTCGACTGCCGCATCGTTATGCATGCCGGCAAAAATCATTGGAAGTGTGATATTTTCTAAAGCCGTCATCACTTGAATAATGTTAAACGTCTGAAATATATATCCAATCTTGCGGCAGCGCAGCCAAGCCAATTCATAAGCATCCAGCTGGGCGATATCGACCTCATCAATAAACACTTTGCCGGAAGATGGCTTGTCCAGACCACCGATCATATTGAATAATGTGCTTTTCCCCGAACCGGAGGGTCCCATGATGGAAATATAATAACCTCTCGGAATCTGCAGATTGATCCCCTGCAGCGCCTTAACCTCAACTTTGCCGAGTTGGAAAGTCTTATAGACATCTGTAACACGAACAATATTGGTCGATTCGGCCATATCAAACCCCCATAACGCTTCGCTAACGGCTCAAGGCATAAGGCTTGAGGCGCACGGTCTCTTTAACTGTAGCATCTTGAATTAATACCTCAGCCTTGCGTCCTATGCCTTGTACCTTGTACCTTGCACCTTGTGCCTTGTGCCTTTTCTTTACTGCTCTATTCGCATTGCCTCGACCGGCTGCATTCTGGCCGCCATGAGGGCAGGATATAAAACACCCAGCAAACTCAACAGGCAACCGACACCTACGGCAATCAGGACGGATCCGACTACGCTAAGCCAGGAAACTAAAGTCATCGCCACAAAACCAAACCGCAGCAAACCGCTTGTCAGTGCAAATAAAGTGCCGGCCAGCGCACCGGCACCGGCACCCGCCAAACCCTGCATGCCGGCTTCAAGAATAAATAATCTCAAAATGAATCGATCCAAAGCACCGAGACATTTCATGGTACCAATTTCCCGGAACCGTTCAGTTACGGCCATCAGTTGAGCATTTATAATGCCCACTACGCAAACCAAAAGCGACAAAATGATAATCCAGCGCTGCTTGGGGCTGGCGCCCACATTGGTGTCAGCGGGGCTGAGATCATACCCAGATCGAATAACAGCCTCACGCAGATGACGATCGTTGGCGGCCAGCAGGCCATTGGCGACGTCATTGCTGACTCTGACAAAGCTTAAGAAGGAAACTGCAAGAACCAGGCTCATCGTGGTAATCAGTGAACGCAAAAATCGAACGCGTATGCTTTTGAGTGAGATCTCTATTGATTTTAAGAAAGGAAGGACAATTTGCCGTTCAACGGGATCGGAC
>JARRJQ010000156.1:7140-11316 GCA_037388985.1 Desulfobacterales bacterium
TTGCTTAACCATAGTTGGGTCCCATTAACATCAACAGAAACGGCAGCTAAAATAAGCGCTTTAAATTCAATTAAAACCGCCAGATCCCTTTAACATATACATTAGATTTAGTAAATAGGAACGATTCCTATTTAATATCAATCACATCCAGAACCATGTGACAGAGACCATTATTCGAGGGATCGGAGAGTTTTTCTTACGGTGCAACAGAAAAAATGATGACTATTTTTTCCGGATCAGATACACGCCATCGCGAACATTCAGCATCACCTTTTCTGCGCGATCTTCATTTTTTACCTTTTCATTAAAAGCTGCAATTGCCTGGGCATTTTTATTGGTAATCGGCTGTTTAAAAATCTTGTTTCGCCATAAAACATTGTCGACAAATATCAGACCGCCGCTTTGAAGTATGCGCATGGCTTCATCAAAGTACCGGCCATATGAGGGTTTGTCGGCGTCGATGAAGACAAAATCAATGCGGTTGTCCGCAATTTGCTCAAGCGTCTCCAGCGCGGGCCTCAATTCCAGGCGGATTTTGCTGCCAAACTCGCTTTTCTTAAAGTAGCGCAAGGCGATCTCAGCATGTTTTCTATCCGTTTCGCATGTGATTAATCTTCCGTCTTCCGGCAGCGCCTCGGCGATGATCAGAGCAGAATAGCCGGTGAAAGTGCCGATTTCAACTGCATTTCTGGCTCCTGAAATTTTCACCAGCATCTGTAAAAATTTTCCTTCTATCTTTCCAATGCTCCACCGCGAGCGCCCGGTGGCTTGTTCGGTTTCTTCGACCAGCTCTGACAGCTGCGCTGAAAGATCGTCGGTATGATCATCGATATACCTTTCAATAAGGACCGGCAGGTCGTCTCTCACCTCCTACCCCCTTGATTCCTGTTTTGCATTAATAATTGAGCGGTGCTGCTGCCGTTGACTGAAACTCTGTGTAGATTATTGCGGCCGGCGGCCGCAGAGCCCCATGCGGACCTGTCGAGATACGCCGATAGAAAAACTACCCGACTCCTCAAATAATCATGGAACTAAAATGACCCATATATATAAATATTTCTATCCAAGAATCAATTAAAAAGGTAATCGGAATTTAACGCAACGGTTTTAGGCTCCCGAGTCAGTTTTTATTTCCCATCTGTTCGTTTAAGTAACGGGCTGTATTTTCAGCACCATCAAGATTTATCTGGACGCTGCCGGAAGGCTTCGATGCCAGTAACAGTTGCTGAATGTGCTTGCCTAGCCGGTTCGGGTTTATATCTGTTTCATGCAATATTTTCATCGCCAAATATTTTTTTATTTTGGCGACGCACAAGGGCTGTTCCCGTTGGTGTGGATAGGGATAAACGAGCGCATGGGATCTTCCGGTATTAAGGTTGTAAATTGCTCGTCCATGTAAACTCCAGGAAGGCGGACGAGTGTGACTTGCTGCGGCAGACGGACATCGATTTCTTGCCCCCCGGCCACCAGGATCACCTCGTTTCCGGCAAGGGCTCTGGTCACTTCAATGCTGCGAAATAAATGCCCCATTCCCCAGACGTACTGGCAGAAAAAAATTATTTTCATACGAGGTCTTTGAAATTAACCAGACGAATTTTTTTGCATTTTTTTAAGTTCTTTATCAAAATCTCAAGAAAGTCAAAGGCTACTGCGTTCATCTTCTGGTGATGCAGCATGATCCCGCAGCGACCTGTGGAAATTTCTTTTGTCAGCGTTTTGAAAAGACGATCCCATCCCGCAATCGGATTCTGCGCTTTTCGCGTGTGAAGATCGATATGCATGCAATGATCGGGCAGTGCGGCAGGTGAAGAAGGCATTGCACCGCAGTCTCGGGAAACCGCAAGGTATCTGGATTCCTTAAGAAACTCCAGGGTATCTAAACTGCATCGATTCCATGGGGGGGTGAACACCGGATAAAATTGATTTCTCAAAATATTTTCCAGGCGCTGCCTGCCTTTCAACAGATCGTTTTTGATCGCGGAAGATTTTCGGACAGAACCGAATTCTTGCTTTTTACCGCCTGGTTCGTGGTTCACATGTCTCCACCCATGCTGATGCCAGCACCAAAGCGAGGAATACTTCAACGCTCTGCTTCGAATCGTATTCCAGCGCTGGCGCGTCAACCAGGCCGGTACAACCGCCAGCGATAACGGCACGCGGTAATTTGAAAACAATTTCATCATCCGGTCGAACTGCTCTCCTGGAACCGCCACATCGTCTGCGCGAAAATAGATAAGCCCGGATTCGGTGCTTTTAAGATCGGCGCCGGCTTCCCGGACACATTTTTCAATCCATACGCGCAAATCCGATGGTGGCTGCAGCCAGATTGAAGAGATAAAAGGTTTCATTGATTTTTCAGGTTCCGGCTAACCCAGCTTTCCAGCCATTGAACGGTATGGGCCGCGCCATTCAGATCAATGTCTATTTTTCGGGTATCTGGCCGACTCAGGGTCTGATCCATTATTGCAGCAAGCTGGTCCGGATTTAAATCTTGATCATTGATCAGTTTCAGCGCGCCGCGGTCGGCCAGCCTTGCGGCCCGCCGCCTTTGTTCAAGATTGGCAGCAAAAGGCCACACCAGAGCAGGCACTCCGGTTGCTAAAATGTTCATGGTCGTATTGTAGCCGGCCATACTGATCGATAGATCAGCCGCTGCCAAAAAAGATAGAAAATCGGAGGAAAATTTCGAAACCTGAATCCGTTGACCTGCTCCCAGGGCTTTTAAATACACAAAGTCGCTTTCGGACATGTAAGGTCCGGCATAAACATGGAGATATAACGCCGTTTTCACTTTTAGACGCCTGAAGGCCTCAATGGCGGATTCTAGAATCGGTTTGCCCACACTTCCGCCGCCGGCACTGGCAACAATCATTCGATCGGCTTCCCCGATCCTCAGTTGCCGGCGGATCCGGCTCCGGGAGCCTGCACGGGCTTTTTGAGCAATGTATCCCGTATGAATAACCGGAACTTTGATTTCATCAAATCTGAAAAAAGTTTCTTTGAGGGTAATCAATCGGGGATCGGAGTGCACCAGCACCGCATCAAAAAAATTATTCAGGGTTTGGACGACACGGCCTTCATGCTTGTACTGATTTTCCTTTTCGACTAGAATGTCCCGCACACTGCTGATCACCCCGCAGCGCGGTTGCGCTTTGCGGCAGATGGCCTGAATGACCGGATCTAGCTCGAATCGAAATGCCTTGCGCCCGAATGGATACATTTCCAGAAGAAATAGGTCCGGCATTTCCCGCTCAACAATGGCACATGGCTGGGAATTTTTGCGTTGATGCGGGGCCCTCCGGTTACCAGCAGAACCTGATGGCTTTTGAGTTCTTTACATATCTCAAGCGCCCTGAACAAATGGCCGATTCCAAGCACATGCTGACAGTAAAGGATAATCTTCATCTTTGAATTCTTAAATTTCTGCCTGATTATTGTCAACCATTTGTTCTTTCTTCCTTCCGGGATGGATCTTTGCTATACATAGGGCCGGGAAAAAATCCAGTGGATCCTGATTAATATGATATTGAGATAATTAGGCTCACTCATTTGTGGAAAAAGCAAAATTGGAAGACTCTCAAATTCGAATTGAACATATCAAGCTAAAGGATCTGAACGATTTTGCGCGAAAGACATTAACGCATTTGGCTTTTCGGGAAGTCACCCCGATCTCTTTAATCCGCGCTCAATCGCAAACGAAGAATCCACACGCTCATCCAGATGATGTGGTATTGTTGGTTGCTTTTCACCAAAATCGCTGTGTGGCATATCATGGGCTGTTGCCGGGATTGTTAAAGAGCCATGAAAATTCCTCCAAGGTTTGCTGGCTGGTTACGTTTTTTGTATCACCCGATTATCGGAAAAAAGGTATCGGCAAACTACTGGTAAAAGACATCCAAAGCCTTAACACCGATCTTGTTACTACGGGACCAACAAAAGCTGCAGAAGGCGTTTACAGAAGTATGGGCTTCAAACCGCTCGGAGAACTCCCTTATATCCAACTACAGCTGGAAAGATTTCATTTTCTCAGCTCTTTTTCCCGAAAAATTTCCGATTACCGGGAAAATCAAAAAGACAAACTAAGCAAATTATATTTAATTTTCAATAAATTGGACAACTGGATGTATTGGATAACGAAAAAGATTTTTTATCGCGCCGGATTCATGTTGCCGGACT
>JARRJQ010000157.1:0-8573 GCA_037388985.1 Desulfobacterales bacterium
CGGAATGACACAGCCCCGGTTCATATAGATCCAGGCTGCCGATGTGTCGGTGATGGACAGTAAAAACTTACTGGTTGCCACCGACACCTTCAAAGGCACACCCATAAGAATATTGAGCACCGGCACGTTGGCCCATCCTGCACCTAGTCCGAACATACCGGCCAGAAGACCGATGAGGATAAACATGATCAGTCCCGGCAAGGTCCGATGCGTTTTCCACTCCACATTTTCCCGCGCGCCATCGTCCCAATATGCACCGCTCAATCCCAGAGCCAGCCCCACGGCATCCTGGTTGGTGACCACGGGCTTTTCGGTGTTTTTTGAAAAGAGCAACAGCATAGCAATGCCCAAAATGGTCGCCCCCAGGCAGGCCTGGATGATATCCGGATTCAATGACGAAAGATATAGGCCCAACATGGCGCCCAGGATCGAACAGGCCGATGCGATCAGCGCCACCGGCAGGGCTAAGCGCAAGTTGGCCAGGTTGCGGCGCAAAAGCCCCGGACCCGCTGCAAGCGCACCGGCCAGTGCAACCATGAGTCCGACCCCTCTAACAAAATCGATGTGAAACGGGAAAAATCCGCTGACCAGAGGTACGTAAAGAACGCCGCCTCCCACGCCGGCCATCACAGCCAGTACGCCAAGCACGAGGCAGAAGACAAATAAAACAATCGGCCAAAACCACCAGGGTTTGCCGCCGGAGTCCGTTGTTGCCTGTTCTGCGGCAAAGGCAGCGGCCGGGCAGCTCAAGATGAGAACCATTAGCGACACCAACAACCAACGTGCTGAAGCGACTCGAGTGTTTAACATCTGACCACCTTTCTTAAAAAAATGTTTACATTTGAAACTAATTGGGTTAATGATTGTATAAAATAAAAATAATAACCAGTCAATATTAAAATTAAACGTTGTATTATGAAACAATACGACCTATTAATTATCGATGATGAACAACGGTTTGCAGATATGCTGGCCAAAAGACTGAATCTCAGGGGCTGCAATTGCGAGGTTTGCTACAGCGGGCGAGAGGCACTAAACACCCTGAAGCGGAAAAATTTCTCACTTATTATATTGGATCTACACCTGCCCGACCTTTACGGCAGCGAGGTCTTAACCCGCCTCAAAAAGATCGATGCGCAAATACCCGTTATCATTTTGACAGCCCATGGGACACAAAAAGACCGACAGGAGTGCATGCAGAAAGGCGCTTACGATTTCATGCAAAAGCCGCTGGTTATTGAAAAGCTGATGACCATTTTAGCTCAGCTAGGAGAGAAGTCGGCATGATGGGCAGGTTCCGCAGAACATTAGGACATATACGGCCCCAATTTTACCGCCGCGAACATGAACACCTGAGCCCATATTTTCGATTTAAGGATTATCGGAAGATCTGGGGATTCGGCATTTTTGTATTGGCCACCGCTGCGCTGGTGCCGTTGGTGGCAGTGACGATTATTCATTACCGGCTCATTCAAAAATCCCTCGATTCGGAACTTATGCTACGCACGGAACGCCTGACTTCCAACACCAGACGGGCGGTGACTTATTTGCTGGAAGAGCGCTTAAATGCCTTGAAATTCACCGTCAATGAATTCGGATATGATCAACTGACCCATCCGGATCATCTCAAGGAGATTTTGCGTAACCTCAAATTGGGTTTCGGCGGACTAACGGATCTCAGCGTAATCGCTCACACGGGTATCCAGGTTGCGTATGCCGGAAATTTTTTTATATTAAGAGCCACGCTGGAAACCGAGCGCATGATCCAAACACTCTCATCCTACAAAACAGGTGAATATGCGGATATCTTCCTTATTAACCGTTCGGGAGTGATTCAAAGCTCATCCGTAAATTATGGAGAGGTATTCAAAAGGATGACCCTGCCGATTCCGAACTATTCACAACGAACAAAGACGCTCATGACGACCGATCGACAAATGAACGCCATTATTGTGGGCTATGCATATATTTCAACCCGAATTGTCGACACCCCCTTCATTCTCATGGTGATTAAACAAAAAGCCGCGATGACGCAGGTCTGGCAAAGACTGCACACGAATATGAACTGGTTTGTTTCCCTCGGTTTTATCGTTATCTTAATCGTCATAACCATCACCTGGACTTTTATGGTCAACAAACTTTATCTAGCGGATCAAGAGAAGGCTGAAACCATGGCACTGGCGGAGCAAACCAACCAACTGGCTTCGATCGGACAGCTGGCTGCCGGCGTCGCTCATGAGATCAACAATCCCCTGGCATTGATCAACGAAACGGCCGGCTATATGAAAGATCTGTTTGTTATCGAAGAGCGATACCGTAATGATCCGGAGTTGATCGAACATATTGATACGATTCTGGATTCAGTCGAACGCTGCGGCCTGATCACAAGCCAACTTCTCGGGTTCGCACGCAAATTTGACATTAAAATCCAGAAGCTCAACTTAAAGCATGTCATTTCGGATGTACTCAGTTTTCATCAAAAAGAGACCGAATATCGAAATATCAATGTTCACGTCGATGTGCCGGCGGATATTCCCGAAATTGAAACCGACCGGGGCAAGCTGCAACAGATTCTGGTTAATTTGGTGAACAACGCCTTTCAGGCTATGGATAATGGCTGCCGTCTGGATATCTACGCATCGAACGAAATCCCTGAAGAAGTCAAGATTTCAATAAGCGATAACGGATGCGGTATGCCCGAGGAAAATCTGGCGAAAATATTCCAGCCATTTTTTTCTACAAAAAAAGAGGGTCGGGGAACCGGTCTCGGACTCACCATTACGTATGGCTTGGCAAAAAAGCTGCACGGCAATATTTCGGTAAAAAGCAAAGAACATGAAGGCACCACTTTTATCCTTTCCCTGCCCGTTCGGCTCAAGGAGGAAATCAGTGACGATGAAGGTTCTTCTGGTAGATGATGAAAAAAAGTTTGCCGTGATGCTATCAAGAAGGCTGGCATTGCGAGGAATCGATGTTGATTTTGTGCACACCGGTGAAGCGGCCATCGATATCGCGAAGCAAAACCAATACGACGTGGCTATCCTCGATGTCAAAATGCCGGGAATGGGAGGCATTGAGCTAAAGCAAAAATTGATGCAGCTGGACCCCGGCATGAAATTCATATTTCTTACCGGCCACGGCTCCGGGGTCGACATTGAAACCGGATCGAAAGAGGGCTCAGCCTGCCTGGCGAAACCGTTACGAATTGAAAAGCTCATGGAAATACTGCATGATTTGACCGGCTAGATAATCCGGCGCCAAGAGCCTTTTCACTCTATTGAAAACTTACTGAATAAACGGAGGAATGCATGGAAAGTCCAGTCGAATTTCAAACTGGTGAAGACCTGACTTTCTTCGGCAAAGTCAATGCGAGCATTTCGCACGAACTGAAAAATATTCTGGCCATAATCTCTGAGACAGCCGGCCTTTTAGGAGATCTGACGGAAAAAGCGACAAGGGAAGGCAAAATTGATCTGGAGCTGGTCAATACATGCAGCAACGATATTGTTGAAGAAATTCAGCGGGGCTTCGCCACCATCAAGCAAATGAATCGGTTTGCGCACAGCGTGGATAATGCCATAGAAAGCGTAGACCTGATTGAAATCCTCAAGCTAATGATCAATCTTGCCGGGTTTTTAAGCACCGCGGGCAAAGTCAGATTTGATGCTGAGGAACAAATCGATCGCATGATTCGAACATGCCCGTTTCGCCTTCAAAACCTGATATATCAGACGCTTGTCTTTGCATTTGAAACGGTTGGTCCGGATGGCGAAATTCAGATTTCGATCCAACGCGAAACAAACGGCGAAGCGAAATTCACCTTTGCAGGTCTGGGATCAAAGAGCACCCGCTCATTTCCAGCGGACCAGACCAAAAAAATCGCAGAGTCAATCGGTGCCGATATCCACGCATCTGTTGATTCAAAGTCAATCCATATTCGGGTGCCTCCGTTGGGTGAAAAATCTACGCGATAGAATTATTTTAAACTTTCCAGAAACGATTCCGCCGCGAAATCGAAGCTTCGCTTACCGGCAGCCAGTTCTTTTTCAATAAACACCTTTATTTTTATAAATGGAGGATGTCATGAGCAATGAATATAAGATTAAACTCCTTTTGGTTGACGACGAAGTTAAATTTTTGCAGTCGATCACCAAGCGGCTTGAACTAAAAAACTTTGATGTCACACCTGCCGCCACCGGCAAAGAAGCCATCGAGTCTGCTGAAAATGGCCTGTTCGATGTGGCGGTCGTTGACTTTCAAATGCCCGGGATGGATGGTTCTCAGGTACTAAAGACGTTGAAAGAAAAGCACAAATACCTTGAAATTATCATGTTGACCGGCCACGCCACCATCGATTCGGCTGTCGAATGCACCAAACTGGGTGCGTTTAAATACCTCGAAAAACCCTATGATTTTGAAAATCTTGTGCAGGTCATCAAGGAGGCCTATGAAGCAAGGCTTAAAAAGAAATTCGAGCATAACCAAAAACGCATTGAAGAAATCCAAAAAATATCGCTCCGCGAGTCGCCTTTCGGCCTGCTAAAGGCCCTCGCACGTCTGGATAATGAAGAGAAGTGAGCACTGTTTTGTTCGGCGATCATCCGGCAAGGGTATTTCCACTCTTGCCGGATATTCCTCCATGCAAGATCCCCCATAAGCTGTCGTTTTCCACCATGAGTTGCGTGCCAAGGCATAGCTCGTCAGAGCGAAGACCGTTCCTTATGGAACCATGACGTGCCTGTCCGGCATAGCTCGATAGAGCGACGCCGGATCGTTTTTCACCATGGCTTGCCCAGTTAAATTCTTGCCCAATGAAATTTTCATCCTATTTCATCGGGGTTTCCAAAGGAAAACGAGCGAAGCGAATTTAACCGGGGAGCTGGCAAAGCGCGGCCTCGAGCCCGGGACTCACGCCGTAAGCGTAATTATTCCCGCGGCGGGAAGTTGAGTCGCAATCCGGAGGCGAATTAAGACGGGTTCTGAATATAAAGGTTGACTAACAGATCAATATTAAGATAGAAAATCAAATTTACTTGAAAACCGGCTAAAGCGTTTATTGTGCGTTTCATCATTTTGTTGTAGCAAATCAACGGTTTTTAAGGACGTTAGATTCGATGATCCAGCTAATCCGAGGATTCAAAGATATTCTTCCCGGCGAAGTTGAGCTCTGGCAGGCAGTCGAATCGGTTGCCCGGCAGCTTCTGGAGGATTTCGGCTTCAAAGAGATTCGTATCCCCATCATGGAGCGCACCGAACTCTTTGCCCGCAGCATCGGCGAAGATACCGATATTGTCGAAAAAGAGATGTACACATTTCCGGATCGCAAAGGCGATCAGATCACCCTGAGGCCTGAAGCCACCGCCTCGATTGTGCGGGCTTACATTCAGCATCGACTATACGCCAAGGATCCGGTCCAAAAATTTTATACCATCGGTCCCATGTTTCGTCGTGAGCGGCCTCAGAAAGGAAGGTACCGGCAGTTTTATCAGATTAATGCAGAGATCTTTGGCGTGCAATCCGGGCTGGCCGATGTGCAGCTTATTTACCTTCTGGTAACTCTGTTTTCGCGGCTGAAAGTATCCGATGTTAAAGCGCACATCAATTCCTTGGGCTGCCCGAAATGCCGACCGAAATTTAAGGCGGCCTTATCCAAATTTTTAACATCCATCAGTGATCAGCTGTGTTCCGACTGCCTGCGACGCAAGGATCGAAATCCGCTCAGAGTGCTTGATTGCAAAGTGCCTGCTTGCCGGGAGGTTATGGCCAATGCCCCGGCAATTGTGGATTTTCTCTGCACGGATTGCGAAAATGATTTTGACCAAGTCAAAAATATGCTGGGAAAACTGGGTGTCGCATTTGTTGTCGATAAAAATTTAGTTCGAGGATTGGACTACTATGCACGCACGACTTTTGAGATTCAGACCGAATCGTTAGGGGCCCAGAATGCAATCGCGGGTGGCGGTCGCTACGATGGATTGGTCGAAGAGCTCGGAGGACCCGATATCCCGGCGACCGGATTTGCCATCGGCTTTGATCGACTCACCGAACTAGCCGGTCTGGAGGTCGCTGATTTTTACCGGAAACCGCATGTTTTTGTAGCGGCATTGGGAGGTAAGAGCCGTTTGCTGGCATTTGAGTGGATCTGTTCTTTGGGCAATCAAGGAATTCGGGCGGAACTGGATTTTAGTGACAAAAGTTTAAAAAGCCTGATGAAGCGGGCCGACCGACTTGGAGCTGGTTATGCGCTGATCGTGGGCGACGACGAGCTTGAAAAAGGAGAGGTCATCCTGCGCAACATGCAAAGCAAAGCCCAAATTTCAATTCCCATTGAGGGTCTTGTTGAAACCATTAGAGAAAAAATTAATAAAGAATAGTTTAATTTGTTGCATTTGTTTAATTGGTTTAATTAGTGGTCTAAAAGGCAAAAAAGAATAAAACCAATAGAACCAATATAACCAATATAACAAGGAGACGATATTGCCAGATCCGTTAGGCGACATGCGCAGAACGCATCATTGCTGGGAACTCGATGCCAGCGACATTGACAAGGAAGTGGTGTTAATGGGCTGGGTCCATCGACGCCGGGATCATGGCGGTGTGATCTTCGTGGACCTCCGGGACCGGGAAGGTATCACCCAGGTCGTATTCAACCCGGCGGTCGACCCGGAAATTCATGCCCGGGCGCATGCCATCCGCAATGAATATGTGTTGGCGGTCCGCGGCAAAGTGGAGAACCGGCCGGCGGACATGATTAATCCCAAATTGAAGACCGGTGAGATCGAAGTTACCGTAACGGAGTTCAAGCTTTTAAATGAAGCCAAAACACCTCCGTTTCTGATCGAAGACGATATCGATGCCTCCGAAACGATTCGGCTCAAATATCGGCATCTGGATCTGCGTCGGCCGCAGATGCAAAAAAATCTTATCCTTCGGCACCGGGCCACCGGCGCTGTGCGCAACTATCTTAATCAGCATGGCTTTCTTGATCTTGAAACGCCGTTTTTGACCCGCAGCACTCCCGAAGGTGCCAGGGATTATCTGGTCCCCAGCCGCGTAAACCCCGGACAGTTCTATGCCCTGCCGCAATCGCCGCAGATATTCAAGCAGCTTTTCATGATTTCCGGATTTGACCGCTACTATCAGATCGTCCGGTGTTTTCGCGATGAGGACCTGCGTGCGGATCGACAGCCTGAATTTACCCAGATTGACATAGAGATGTCATTTGTCGGCGAAGACGACGTAATGGACCTTACCGAAGGTATGATGGCAGCTCTTTTCAAGGATGCTCTCGGTTTGAAACTCAAGCGGACTTTCGCACGTCTGACCTACGAGGATGCGGTGGGTCGGTTCGGCCTGGATAAACCCGATACCCGCTTTGGGCTTGAGCTCAAGGATATTTCCGATATCGTCGGCGGCTCTAATTTCAAGGTATTTGCCGATGCGGTCAAAAAGGGCGGTATTGTCAAAGCCTTAAATGCAAAGGGCTGCATTGATTTTTCACGCAAGGAAATTGATGATTTAATCAAATTTGTCGGCGTTTACCGGGCCAAAGGGATGGCCTGGATAAAAGTGAAAGAAAATGAATGGCAATCTCCAATCACCAAATTCTTTTCGGACGAGGACAAAAAAGCACTGGCCGAACGGATCGAAATGAAAGCGGGTGACCTGGTGTTCTTTGTCGCCGATCAACCCACGGTGGTCAATGAGTCGCTGGGACATCTCAGAAACCATTTAGGAAAGAAATTGGGCCTTATCGCCGAAGATGAATTTAAATTTCTGTGGGTCACCCGGTTTCCGATGTTTGAATACGACGAAACCGAAAAGCGGCTGCAGGCACTGCACCATCCGTTTACCTCCCCGCTGGAAGAAGATCTTGATCTTCTTTCGAAAGAACCCCTTGCGGTGAAAAGCCGGGCCTATGACCTGGTGCTAAACGGATATGAAATCGGCGGCGGCAGCATCCGGAATCATCAGCGCAACATTCAGGAAAAAGTTTTTGAGGCCTTAAATATGGATCGAGAAACATATGAGGGAAAGTTTGGGTTTTTGCTGGAGGCCCTGGATTCTGGCACACCACCTCACGGCGGCATTGCTATTGGCGTTGACCGGCTGGTGATGCTGATGGGCAGTCAAACATCCATCCGGGATGTGATCGCTTTTCCCAAAACCCAGAAGGCGACCTGTTCGCTGACCGGGGCACCGGCTGAGATCGCCAAGGAACAACTCGACGAACTTTATCTCAAGCTAAAACCGATAGCAAAATAATCGAACATTAAGATTCTCAGGTTTTAATTTTTACTTGACTTTTATTAAGATAACAATTATTTATGCCAATTCATTCGATCCCCAGTAGCTCAGTTGGCAGAGTCCCGCCCGCGGCGGGATTAACCACCGGCTTAGGGTTCAAATAAGATTGCCAGGTAGCTGATAAGATAATAATACTCCCCAGTAGCTCAGTTGGCAGAGCAGGTGGCTGTTAACCACCGGGTCCGCGGTTCGAGTCCGTGCTGGGGAGCCAGAATTAAAAGGCCCAATCAGTAGAGATTGGGCCTTATTTATTGAGCCTCTTGATG
>JARRJQ010000158.1:0-11245 GCA_037388985.1 Desulfobacterales bacterium
CATCATCGATCGTATCACCCCTACCCAAAATCTCGACCCGGCCAAAGACATCGATCTGGCCATCGAGGCGGTCTTCGAGCAACTGGAGCTCAAACAGCGCATCTTTGAGGAGCTCGACCAATTTTGTGCTGCGCACACATTGCTGGCCAGCAACACCTCGGCCATACCCATCAGCGAACTGGCCGCCGTGACCCGCCGTGCCGATAAAGTGCTGGGGCTGCATTTTTTCAGCCCGGTGCCCATGATGCAGGCGGTTGAAGTCATTAAAGGAATCTCGACAAGCGATGAGACTGCCCGCATCGGGAAAGCGTTTGCCCAAAAGATCGGCAAAGAGCCCATCATGGTCAATCGGGACGTGGCCGGATTTGTGATCAACCGCATCAACTTTCCGTCCACGATCGAGGCCATGAAGCTCGTCGAACAGGGTGTGGCCACGGTCGAGGATATCGACAAAGGACTCAGACTGGCTTCGGGAAGAAAAATGGGAATATTCGAGATCGGTGACATGGTGGGACTGGATATCACCTACGGCGCTTTGATGGCCATGTTTAAAGAGACCGGAAATCCCCGCTGGTACCCGCCGCTTTTGTTAAGACGCAAGGTTAAAGCCGGCCATCTGGGCCGTAAAACAGGCAAGGGCTGGTACACGTATGATAAAGATGGGAATAAAAAATCGTGATCGTACCACCTATCAAAAAAAGGTTTTTTTAAGCCGACTATCCGTTTTGCGATATTCTCAAAGGCACTATCAATGGAACTTGAAAATATAGATTTTGAAAGGGCGTTGGATAACGTCGAAAATGATCACGATGTGCGGGTGGTCATTATCACCGGGGCCGGTGAAAAATGTTTTTCTGCAGGTTTCGATGTCAGCGATACAGCCAATGCACCTAAAACAAGTCCTAAAGCCCGTCAACTGTGGCGTCGCATCGACCGTTTTTCAAAACCGGTCATCGCCGCCATCAACGGCTATGCCCTCGGTGGAGGTCTTGAGCTGGCTATGTGCTGCCAGTTCAGGATTATGGTCAATGCTCCGGAGGCTATGGTCGGACTGACCGAACTGAATCTTGGCATCATCCCGGGCTGGGGCGGCACGCAGCGTTTGCCCCTGCTGGTCGGCAAGACAAAAGCGCTGGAAATGATCCTTTTCAGCAAAAAAATCGGTGCAACCGAAGCCCTGGAAGCGGGATTGGTGAATCGGCTATCGGCACCGGGGCAGTTGATGGATGATGCCCTGGCATTGGCCGAAAAGCTGGCAAAACGACCCCCGCTTGCCGTTAGCTGCGTTTTGCGATCGATTGCCGCCGGCACCTATGAGGGCCTGGATGCGGGCCTGAAAGTCGAAGAAGACGGCAGCAGGTTTGTCGGGCAGTCTGAAGATTGCAAAGAAGGCTTTAGCGCATTTCTGGAAAAACGTGAGCCGGCATTACCTAATCTTTAAATTAGATGCGAAATCCCGCTTTATAAAGCGGGGAGATAGGGTTTTGAAACTACTTCTAACCATATTTTATAGGGAGATTGTCGTCCCATGCAAGTTTTTGGATCCAACGAACTGGTTGAAGACGTGCTTAAAAAAGAGCTTTGCATCGGCTGCGGGGCGTGTGTAAACCTGTGTCCGTATTTTAAGAATTATAAAGGCAAAACCGCCATGTTGTTTGCCTGCACCCTTTCGCGGGGGCGCTGCTTTGCCTTCTGCCCCAAAACTGAGTTCGATCTGGATGCCCTGGCAACCTTTTTCTGGAACTCCCCTTACGAGGGCAGTCCTTTAGGAAAACATGAGCGAATTTTAATGGCCCGCGCCGGTAAAAAAATGGAAAAAGCGGCCTATCAGGCCGGCGGAACCGTTTCGGCCCTGATCAGCCTAGCGTTAAAGGAAGACCTCATCGACGCTGCTGCACTCACCGGTCAAAAGGACATGATTCCCGTACCGCAGCTGGTAACCCAAGCTGAACAAGTAACTGAATGCGCCGGTTCCAAGTTTATGGCCGCTCCTACTCTCTCCGCGCTTAACCAGGCAGTTAACCAGGGCTATGAACGCATAGGGGTGGTTGGGACTCCTTGCCAGATTATGGCAGTTGCTCAAATGCGCACAAACCCATTGGAAGACAAAAATTTCAAGGACCCCGTAGCATTGACGGTGGGTTTGTTTTGTACCTGGGCTATAGATGCTCGCAAACTTGTACCCGTGCTCACCGAATGCATCGGTGATGCATGCATTCAGGGCATGGATATGCCGCCGCCTCCTTCGGAAATTATGGTAATCGAAACGGCCGGCGACAAGGTGAACATCCCATTGGAAAGAATCCGCCCCTTAGTACCCAAAGGCTGCCACGTGTGCCCGGATATGACATCGGAGTGGGCAGACGTATCCGTTGGAGTACTCGAGGGCCTGCCCGACTGGAACACGATGATCATCCGCACCCCCACCGGAGATCAACTGATAACAGAGGCCTGTCGAAAAGGCTATCTGGAAACCCAACCGCTGCCTGCCGCAAACCTGAGCCATCTGTGCACGGCGGCCGCCAACAAGAAAAAACGGTCCTTGATCCAGGCACGCGATGAAGGCTTTCTGAATCCTGCGCAAAAGGGCCGGCGCGCAGGATTAAGGCTTCGATCCGAAATTGTCGAAAGAATTATCGCAGGCGATCCGGAGGAACTATGTCAATCCTCATAGAAGCAAAAGCCGGGGATCGACAACTGCTGATGGGCAACGAGGCCATTGCGCGGGGAGCGCTTGAAGCCGGCATCCGCGTTGCGACCGGATACCCCGGCACACCCTCTTCCGACATTATTGAATGTCTGGCCAAGGTGTCCAAAAAACGGCATCTCTATGTAGAATGGTCAACCAATGAAAAAGTGGCGCTGGAAGTAGCGGCGGCCGCGTCCTTTGCCGGCCTTCGATCCCTTTGTGTCATGAAGCAAAACGGGGTCAACGTGGCCTCTGATTTCTTGCTGCATCTGGCCGCTTCCGGTACACGCGGGGGCATGGTATTGGTGCCCTGCGACGATCCGGGTGCGCTCTCAAGTGCCAATGAAGGAGAATCGCGTCATTTTGCACGGCTGGTGGAAATTCCTTTGCTGGAGCCCGGCGATTTCCAGGAAGCCAAAGATATGATCAAATGGGCCTTTGAGCTTTCTGAAGAAATTCACAACCTGGTAATGGTTCGCAGCGTCACCCGTTTGTCCCATGCCAGCGGCAATGTGGTCTTCGGCCGCCTGCCGGATACAGAAAAGGCAGCCTATTTTAAATACGACGGAACGGGGCTTAATCCCGAGCAAGGACCTGTTTTCAGTCTTCCAGTAGCACTCAAACATGCACAGCAGCAAGAAAAACTCCGGCAGGCCGTCGCTAAATTCGAAGAATCGCCTTTTAACACTTACTCGGGTCCCCAAGACCCTGAGCTGTTGATCATCAGCAGCAGCGTGTGCAACCTTTATAGCAAAGAAGCGATTCATTTGCTGGGGATCGAAGACCGTGTGGGACTCCTAAAAATGGGAACCACCTGGCCCCTGCCCCCCGGCCTCATGCAAAAATATTTAAGCCTCACCGACAACATTCTGACCGTTGAAGAAGTTATCCCCTTTCTGGAAGAAAATGTTAAAATCCTTTGCGCCGAACTCGCCCCGCAAATCGGCACCAAGACATTCTTCGGCAAAAAAGACGGCGTCATTCCCACAGTAGGCGAAATGAACCCGGACCTGGTCATCGCAGCCTTATGCAAAATTCTCAACATCGTAAAAGAAAGCGTACCCGAAATCTATGCCCGGCGGGCAAATGAACTGGCCGCTTGCGGGGCCCCCGGTCGAGAGTTGACTTTCTGTGCGGGTTGTCCCCACCGAGCTTCGTTCTGGTCCATTCATAACGTTCTTCAAATGGACAACCGAAATGGATTTGTCTGCGGCGATATCGGCTGCTATTCGCTGGCCATGCTGCCCACCGGATTCAACACATTGAAGACCTTGCATTCAATGGGCTCCGGATCAGGCATCGCCAGCGGATTTGGAAAATTGAGTGAGTTCGGCTTTGATCAGCCGGTACTGGCGGTATGCGGAGACTCTACCTTTTTCCATGCGGTATTGCCGGCTTTGGTCAACGCGGTGCATCACCAATCCGATTTTACCCTTGTGGTTCTGGATAACAGCGGCACTGCCATGACCGGCTTTCAGCCCCATCCGGGTCTTCCCGTCGATGCGGCCGGTAACGAGGTTCCAGCCATAGATGTAATCCGCGTCTGCCGGGCCATGGGGGCGCTCGTTGAAGTCTGTGATCCTTTCGACTTACAACAAACCCAAAACACCCTTTTTGAATTACTTGAACAAAAAGGTCTCAAGATATTGGTTTTAAAAGTATCGGAGATAATTGCGGCTGCAATCAACTGTGCACCCGCATTTTTAAGTGTCCGGGGCTCATCTGGAACAAAGAAAAAAACGCATCCCAAATCGACGAAGTTATTTGCACCGGATGCGGTGTTTGCGCCTCCATCTGCCCTTCGGGGGCTATCCAGAAAAAAGAGGTGGTCTAAACCGTGGAAAACTCGGAACTGACAATTGATCCGTATAACGTCATCATTGCCGGTGTGGGCGGACAGGGCAATGTGATGGCCTCCAAGGTAATGGGCGGCATGCTTTCCTGCAAAGGCTTTCAGGTGACCATCGGGGAAACCTTTGGCGCATCTCAGCGCGGCGGATCAGTGATGAGTCATTTGAGAATTTCTGCCGCCTCTTGCTGGTCGCCTCAAATCCCCAAAGGCATGGGGCATCTGGTCATTTCTCTGGAACCCACCGAAGCCATCCGGATTCTTAAAAATTACGGAAACCCCAATATCAATGTTCTGTGCAATACCCGTCCGATCCATTCCGCCAGTGTTATTTCCGGTGAGCAGGCCTATCCCGCGCTGGAGGATATCAAAGCCTGGGTGACGGAATTGTCCGCCATCGCCTGGTTTATCGATGCCACCGCCAGAGCCATGAAGATGGGAAATCCCATCTTCGGCAATATCATGATGATCGGCGCCGCCGCCGCCCTGAACCTTCTGCCGCTTGACCGCAAGGATTTTGAATCGGTGATTTCGACGATGCTGACACCCGACAAGATAGCGGTCAATTTGTCCGCATATGATTATGGCCGACAGATGGTGGCCGGGTAAATTCATCAATTTGCGTCTCAGAAATAATTTTGCAAAATGACAGGGCGGTCATGTTATTTTCTGAAAGCCGCTATGATTTCTAAAGTGCCTGTGGTCCGATATTTGGGATTCAATTAAAGCCGTCGTCAACCCCTAAGATTTGAGTGCCAATCATCCCAAATCTCGAACCACTGTGTTGTTTTGGGATTTGACCATCCAAATATCGGCTTTCAGAAAAAAACATGACCGTCTGATGACGCTATTGTAAGCAACATCTGAACGAATTGGGTGATATTGTAAATTATTTCTGAGACCCAAACCCAGACTTTATGCATAACCGTAATAAACAAGAATTATGAAAGCTTCCCGTGAATTTCAGGTTTTTGCAAAACCGGCCGGCTCTGCCTGCAATCTGGGGTGTCATTATTGTTACTACTTAAAGAAGGGAGAGCTCTACCCCGAAGGCGAGTCACTGCGCATGCCCGAAGACATTCTGGAACCGTACATCGTCCAGCATATCGAGGCTTTCCCCGGTGAGGTGATCAATTTTTCCTGGCATGGCGGGGAACCGACCGTCCTGGGATTGGATTACTTTAAGGTGGTTGTTGCACTGCAGCGCAAGCATTGCCCGCCTGGCCGCCGCATCACCAACGGCATACAGACCAACGGCACGCTACTTGATGAGGACTGGTGCCGCTTTTTAGCCGCTGAAGGCTTTGCCGTGGGCATTAGCCTGGACGGTCCGGCGGAAATACATGATCGCTATCGCGTCACAAAAAGTCAACAACCCACGCACACGCAAGCGATGCGCGGATACAATTTGCTGCAAAAATACCGAATCCCGAACGATATCCTCTGCGTCGTAAATTCACATAACGTTCATTACCCTCTTGAAGTTTACAGATTTTTCAAGCAGATCGGCGCCCGATACATCGGGTTTTTACCTCTGGTCGAACCTCAGCCAGATGCCGAAAAAGGCGTCAGCCAGCGAACGGTATCGGCCGAAGCCTTCGGCTCCTTTCTCTGCACCATCTTCGATGAATGGATGAGCCAAGATATTGGGCGCATCAATGTGCAGATCATCGAGGAGGCCACCAGAAAAGCTTTTGGACAGGAGCATTCGCTGTGTATCTTTCGCAAGACCTGTGGTGATGTCCCCGTTATCGAACACAATGGAGACTTTTTTTCATGCGACCACTTCGTTGACCCGGAACATCGTTTAGGGAATATTCAGCAATCACCGCTGGTCGCGCTGCTGGAAAGTCCTGAACAAAGGGCGTTCGGCCGGGCCAAATTGGATACGTTACCCCGCTATTGCCGGCAGTGCGCGGTCCTGGATATGTGCAACGGCGGGTGCCCGAAAAATCGCATCCTTTACACGCCGGATGGGGATCGCGGACTGAATTTCCTCTGTAATGGCTATAAACGATTCTTCACCCACTGCCAGCCTTTTGTTCAAGAGTTGGCTGCTCTAAGGCAAGGCCAGCCCCGCGAACACGAACCCGAATCAGAGCCGCCGGCGGGCAAAAGAAAGCAGGCCAAAACGGGCCGTAATGATCCATGCCCGTGCGGCAGCGGTTTAAAATACAAAAAATGTTGCTTGAATAAATGAGAGGTCAGGCGTCTTTTTTTCGGTCGCGGTGACTCTGTTTAATTATTTAAGCTTCTCTTTTAAAAAAGCAATTGTGCGTTGCCATGCAAGTCGGGCCGCTTGAGGGTCGTATCGTTCAGCATTTGTATCATTGTTAAACGCGTGCTTGGCACCCTCATACATATATATCTGATAATTCACCGATGCCGCTTTAAGCGCTGCCTCGAATGCCGGAATTCCCTTATCGATTCGTTCGTCAAGGCCCGCATAATGCAAAAGCAAAGAAGCCTTTATTTTGGGAACATCTTCAACAGCGGGTTGCATTCCATAATAGGCAACCGCCGCCGTCAAGTCCGGGGAGTGCACGGCCACTTGGTTTGCCATGCCACCTCCCCAGCAAAAACCGATCACGCCGACCTTGCCCGTGGACATCGAATGTGTCTTTAAGTATTTTACAGCTGCTGTATAATTGTTAATCGTCGATTGACTGTCCAGCTTTCCGATAAGCGATCGAGCTTGATTAGGGTCTTCCGGTGTCCCCCCCTCCGGCGATAGGGCGTCCGGAGCAATCGCCAAAAATTCTTCCAAAGCCACGCGCCTGTTTACGCCTTTAATGTGAGCATTAAGACCTCTGTTTTCATGGATGACGACCACACCGGTAAGTTTGCCATCTCCTTTCGGCCTTGCCAAATAAGCACGGACTTCACCTGTGGCACCGGGATAATTTATATATTCCGTATGAAGGCGTGGATCATCTTTTGCCACTATTTCAGCTGCCGCATTTTTATTTTCAAGTAAAGAAAAAAGCTCAAGAGCCGCAGCAGTTCCACCGGCGAGATAAGCTAACTTTTTCATGAATTCGCGGCGATCAAGTGATCCATGAACGTATTGATCGTATAACTCCATAATTTTTTGATCCATGATTTATGCTCCTTTCTTTAAAGAAGGCTACACTGTAATGCATGAAGACCCTTTAAAAACCACGAAGAGCACGAAGATAAGAAAGAAAGGCTACTTGATTTTCCTGCTCGACCTTCGTGATCTTCGTGGTGCATAATAAGTAGACCTATTCAACTGCCACTTTCCGGATAATCACGAAATGTTTTTCGACGTAGTGGAACATCAGGCTTGAGTTCAAACCTTTATCTAAACCATTTAACACATTCTTCCTGGTCCACCCTATTTCTTTTAAATGAATTGACGGGCGCATCTGTATCAGGCCAGCCTATGGCGGCACCCATCACCAGACGTTTGGTTTCAGGAATTGAGAATATCTCTCTTGCGATTTCAGGGTAAGTGACTGCAGCAGCCAATACACAGGTTCCCAAGCCTTTGTCGTGAGCCAGCAGACAGAATGTTTGCAGGATTAGGCCCACATCGAGCATGGCGTATTCCAGTAAAAGCGTTTTTTCTATGGAGAAAATAACCACCGCTGGCGCATCAAAAAGATAGAACATCCGGGCGAAATGGTCGATCCTTGCCTGTCTGTCTTCTCTGGCAATCGAAAGTGCCCCCAGAACACTTCTACCCAGCTCCCTGTATCTCGATTTATGCCGATCGGGAAAAACCTGAGGCATGGGGATATCGGTGGTCGACTGCCTGCCTTCTAATAGCGCGCTCCGGTTTTTCTTCTTAAATTCTGCAAGAGATTCACCGGTTCCCACCACGATCTCCCAAGGCTGCGTGTTTCCCCAGGAAGGCGACCAAAGCGATTGGGCAATAAGGTCTTTGATCATTTCTTCTGATACGGGCTTGGGCAAAAATTGACGAATGCTACGCCGCCCGAGAACGGCTTGCTGTAATTCCATATAATCTCCTTTAAATCCGCCCCAAAAATGCATCTCACGCTCAATAGCTGCGTTACCGACCTCCTTAAAATAGATGCTCATCCCGCCTGCGGCGGGACTGCGCTTTTGCGTCGGCCGGCGCTTGTTGAGCACATCAAGTCTTTATCATCAGAAGCGAAATCCCGCTAATTAGCGGGGCTCTTGAGCGTGATCTACAATTTCTGAGACGGGTTTAGTTGGGTTTCTGTGACCGATAATTATTGCTAAACTTTCATGCCGGGCAGGTTTAATGACGCTGTATTGCCGCCATCCACCGGAAGCGCCTGGCCGGTCACATAGCTGGCTTCATCGCTTGCCAGAAACAGGATGACATTGGCAACCTCTTCCGGTCTTCCATAGCGTCTTAATTCGCAGCGGGTACCCAGTTTCTTTTGCTTGCCGATTTTTCTTGCATGATCGAAAATCGGTTGGGTCATTCCGGTTTCAATTAAACCGGGGCAAACGGCATTTACCCGAATATTGTATCCGCCCAAATCGCAGGCCGCCGTTTGCGTAAAATTAATCAGCGCCGCTTTGCTTGCACTGTAAGCATTTCCACCTGCTCCGGATCGAATGCCGGCAACTGATGAAGTATTCACAATGGCGCCACATTTTCTTTTTTGCATGTGCAGGCAAATGTGCTTTGTTGTATGCACGGCACCCATGACATTCACATCATAGACCCGGTGCCAAACGTCTTGATCCTGCTGGTCAAGGGTAACCATGTCTCCGGCTATCCCCGCAATGTTGCATACAATATCGACTTTTGAATATGCTTTCAATGCATGCGCAACCAGTGCTTTTACCTCATCCTCATTGGAGACATCTGTCCTTTTAATCACTGCCGTTCCGCCGCCTTTAGCAATCAGATCGGCTACTTCTTTTAAGTCTGCAGCATTAATGTCCGCGAGGGCGAGCCGTGCACCTTCTTTGGCAAACAAGATGCCTGTCGCCCTTCCAATGCCGCTGGCGGCCCCTGTAATAATAGCCACCTTGTCTTTAAGACGCCCAGCAACCGTCATAACTATCTCCTTAAAGCCTGTCTTCTGAATCCCTCGCAGCTTTTTTCCACCTGCCGCCACACCCCTGGCTCCGGATCACAGCGCCCGTTCCGGGTTCGCTAACGCGTTTCAGCCGAAAACACAACCAATGCATCTACTACGATGGGCTTTCCGTTGACGAACTTAATGGGGTTGATATCAATTTCACGTATTTGAGAATGTTCGTTTCCAATCCGGCTGATGGCCATCAGGATATCTACCACCGCATCCCGATTAACACTCGGTTTGCCTCGAATCGCTTCTAAGACCTTTTTACCCTTGATCTCTGATAGCATTTCCAGCGCATCTTTTCGGGTAAGCGGCGCTACACGAAAAACAATGTCTTCCAAAATTTCGGTAAATATTCCGCCCAAACCAAACATTACACATGGGCCAAATTGGGGATCGCGAAACAAACCGACCATCAGTTCACGATCCCCTTCGACCATTTCCTGAACCAGAACTTCTTTGACTTCAATGTCAGGGCCCTTTGTCAGTTGGCGGTAAGCACGGCGCAGGCTTTCTTCGTCTCTGAGATTTAGCGCAATCAGATTTAAATCCGTCTTGTGGCGCAGTGCTTCGCCCGATCCTTTAAGCACCACCGGATAGCCGATCTCTGAAGCTCTGGCTAAAGCTTCTCTTTCAGAGCGGGCGGCGGCTTCGCGTGTTACCGGAATGCCGAATTTTGCCAGGAACTGTTTGGATTCATGCTCGCTTAGATTCCCGGCCCCTCTTGCGAGTGCATTTTGGATTATTTTCATATTTCGAATTTTTATGCGAATGAAGAATTGAAGATTACCCTGCAGCAAGCTGCAGTCCCGCCTCTGGCGGGATTCCCCGTAAGGAATTTTAGTCAATCTATAATTCGCTCGCTAACCCCGCAGTCAGCTGCGGGGATTGCGCTCGCTATTGCGGGCCAAATAACGACTGTAATCAACCATATGACCGAGCACGCGCACGGCCCGTTCCGGTGTTGGATAAGACACCACTTTAAAGTCTTCCAAAAACGAACGGTGAGAAAATTCCGATGCTAATGAGACGGCAATTATGGGCTTGTGGTATTCTTTGACCAGTTGTCCCAGGTTCAGCAGAACTTTGTCCGGCTTTTGAGCATACTGGTGAATCATCTCAGTCGCCAGAGTAATAGCATCTACCAACGGCTTCGGTTCTTTGACTTCTTTTGAGTAAGGATATGAATCCATGCCGCGCTTGGCACCGAGAGCCAGAATCGCATCGATGCCTTCCCATGCCGCCAATATTTCCAGGCATTCAAGATAGGGGTCTTTGGCGATGGTGGCCACCAGATCCACCGGATTTCTATGGCTCCAGTACTTTGGAAGGATTTTATCCAATTTCCGGATCACGTTTTGCGGCAGCGGAGGAACCTCCAGCCTGTTTTCTGCGCAGCCATCGGCCGTAATCACGCCCCAGCCGCCCCCGCGGGTGATGATTCCTACCCGGTTGCCCTTTGGTAGTGGATAATTTGCAAATGCTTTGGCACAATCCAATAGCCCCTGGCTGGTGTGGACTTCGATCATTCCGGCCTGACGCAAGGCGGCCTTCCAGATTTTAGATGCACCGGCCATCGCCCCTGTATGAGAGGCGACTGCCTGCCCGCCAACATCCGTTCGACCGCCTTTGAGGACAATGATGGGCTTGTTT
>JARRJQ010000158.1:11272-15588 GCA_037388985.1 Desulfobacterales bacterium
TGTTTTTTGAAATCGCTTTGGCTGTATGTGTTAATTCCGCACCGGAATCAACGCCTTCAAGATAACCCAGAATGACGCGGGTGTCTTCGTCTGCGGCAAAATATCGAAGATAATCCACACTGGATAGATCACCTTCATTTCCGCTGCTGACAAATTTGCTAAAACCGACGCCTTCTTCGACTCCCCAGCCAAGCATCTGGAAGCCGAGATTGCCGCTCTGGGAAAACATGGACACCGCGCCGGTCAGCGGCATGATCGGAGGCATCTGCGCATGAAGTTTTGAGCGGGCACTGAAAATACCCATGGAATTTGGGCCAACCAGGCGGATGCCATGTCTTTTAGCGCGCTCAATGACATCCTGCTCCAATCCGGCACCTTCCGGTCCGGTCTCACTGAAGTCAGATGATATGACAACCACAAAGCCAATTCCTTTGCGACCGCATTCATCAATAAGAGGCGCAACCGCATGTGCCGGCGTGGTGATAATCGCAAGATCCGGGGCCACAGGTATATCGATAACAGATGCGTAACAGGGGTAACCTAAGATGGATTTCTCATGCGGATTGACGGGATAGACATTTCCTTTGAAGTTTCCCTTTAAAATATTGAGCAGAATGATAAACCCCCACTTGCGCGGGTTGGCCGAAGCGCCGATCATGGCAACACTGTGAGGATTAAACAGTTTCTCCAGATTCATGTCTTGCATACGCTTTTATCAGCGATTTCTAAATAATGAACGTCCTCATTATATTTAGAATCTTACTTGTAGTTTCTTTGAATTTTATAAAAAAATATTCACCACGAAAACACGAAATCTAAAAGGCACGAAATTTAAAATTATTTCTATTTCGTATTTTTATCCTTTCATGCTTTCGTGACTAATTAATCTTTTTTGGTTTCCCGATAAATCGGGATTTACACTTCTTTCCAACCGGCTTGTCCGGGTTAGGTGTATAATTTTCTTAACTCTTTTTTATCCAATTTTCCCACGCTGGTTTTGGGAATTTGATCCACAAATTCATAGAGATCCGGAACGCCGTATTTTGGCAATTTTCCCTGTTCGGCAAGCTGTTGCATAAATTTTTTCAATTCTTCACCCGTGACTTTGCCTTTATATTCCGGCTTTAAGGTCACGATCAACAGCGGCCGCTCGCCCCACTTTTCGTCTGGAATTCCAATGGCAGCGGATTCCAGCACTGCTTCATGCTGGCTGATCAGGTTCTCCAAATCCAAAGATGATATCCATTCCCCGCCACTTTTGATGACATCTTTGATCCGATCTGTAATTTGCAAATAGCCTTCTTCATCAATGTAGCCGACATCACCGCTGTGCAGCCAGCCACTGCGCCAAAGTTCCTTTGTTTTGTCCGGTTCCTTGAAATAGTTCTCTGTCAACCACGGTGCGCGCATGACGACTTCACCGCTTGATTTTCCATCATGGGGCAGCGCTTTGTCTTGCCCATCGAAAACTTCCAATTCCACCAACGGCAACGGCCGTCCTGTTTTAATCGTAACATCCAACAATTTTTCGCTAGCCCAGTCGAGCATGTGTTCCTTTGGCGTTGCGGTGCTGATCACCGGACAGGTCTCCGACATGCCATAGCCGGCATTAATCTCGATGCCGTAATTTTTTGCCGCCTGGGCCAGTCCTTTTGGCAGTCGGGCGCCGCCGATGGTCACCTTCCAATTTGACAGATCTACCTGGTCTATGATCGGACAATTTAAAAGCATCTGTAAAATGGTCGGCACGCAATGGGAATACGTCACTTTTTCCTTTTCAATTAACTTCAAAAGCTTCTCGGGCTCATATCGGCCGGGATAGACCTGTTTGGCACCCAGCAGCGTTGCCACATAAGGAAATCCCCAGGCATGCACATGAAACATCGGCGTCAGCGGCATATAGACATCATTCGATCGAAAGCGGCCGGTAGTGTGATAACAGCCGGAAAACACAGCCACACCAAGGGTGTGCAAGACCAGCTGGCGGTGAGAAAAATGCACCCCTTTTGGATTCCCGGTGGTCCCTGTTGTATAAAAAGTTGTCGCCTTGGTGTTTTCATCGAGATCCGGAAACGCATAAACAGTTGATGCGGTTTCCAGTAATTGCTCATATTCCGCACCTCGTATTTGGTTCGGACCTGTATGATCGTTGTTCTCAGCGATCACAACAATCTTCTCAACGAATTCAAGTTGGCTTCTGATGGTTTCCAGAATCGGAAGAAATTCAGCATGGATAATGATGGCTTTCGCCTCTGCGTGATTGAGAGTGTATAGAATCTGTTCGGCCGATAGGCGCCAGTTGATTGTCTGGAGCACCGCCCCCATCATCGGAACGGCAAAAAAACATTCCAGGTAGCGATGACTGTCATAATCAAATACAGCAACGACATCCCCTGGATTCACATGCAGGCCATTGAGCCCATTCGCCAGCCGATGGATGCGCTCACTCAGGGTTTGATAGGTGTAACGATTCTTGTCGTCGTAGACAATTTCACGATCCGGTGAGTAGATTAGCGGTGTATTGAGCAACTTTTTGATAATCAGGGGATACGCATAGCTTTCGCCGGGTTGATACGTCTTCTCCACTATTGATTCCTCCATGTAAGCCCTTAAATACCGACTATTCGCCTTTTTGGTAAACAATTTTTAGGGCTATCTGACTGACATCTTCGGAGTTCAACTTGCTGTTACCATCCACTTATCATGTTCGCACTGAACCTTTCCCATGGATTTTAGTCGCTCTAAATGCTTTTCAATGTGAACCATCTCAAACCACTTCATGAGATCCGGAAAATCAGGATAGCTTCGAAAGATGAGATGGCGGCCTCTGAAATCACCAATTGCCGTTGGCTGCGTTAATTGTTCGAATACCAGTCGCTCTCGGCTGTAAATAATTTCTTCGTAAGCATCAAATTTTTCAAAAACCTGGCCATTGAAGGGGCCGGCATGGCCTGTGGTTACAATTTTGGCCTTCAATCGCCTGAGCTTCTCAATGGATCTTAGAAATTCTTCAATATCAGCAAAATCGTGCCCATAAAAAGGACCGAACGACGTGAGATCCACATCAGCTGCAAAAAGGAGATCCGCTTCGGGAATGTAAAACGCAAGATGACCCGGCGAGTGGCCGGGAGTGTGGATGACTTCGAGAGTTAAACCGCCCAAATCAATTCGTTGGCCGTCAAACAAGTGCTGATCAACTTTGACGCCGAAGATGTCATGGGGAAAACTCGGACCCTGCGCTAAATCCAAACCGCTACGATGCAAGCCGATGGCATGATAAAAAAGATTTCGATCGTCTAAAAAAGAGGCTTCCATTTCATGGCACCAGACCGGCACATCCGGAATCTTTTTGCGGGTCAGACGATGATCGATATGACAGTGAGTTAAGATCAGAATGTCAATACCCCATTTTTTTACCGGCGCGAGATGACCGGCACCCATACCGACATCGATCAGCACCCGCATGTCACGGCCTTTCAAATACAGGCATGCACAATAGGGAAAACGTGAATTATTTTCGCCGGGAATATAGAATATGTTTGGAACGAGTTCAATCATTATTATCTTTAGATTCCAGCAGGAGAATAATGGCTTCCCTGGCAAATTTACGGTATAGATGATAGAAAAAAAGGCTGATCACTTCATGAAATTGGTCGGCTTTTTGGTAAAAATCCGCTGAAGATAATTTTTCCAGATTGGTCTGGTAGTATTTTTTAAAACTGTTTACCACAAACTGCTTAACAAAATCGGCGATATGCTTCAAATCCTGGGGATCGTGACCGTCCTTGGGGCCAAAACCGATACGGTCCATATCGACCATCAATTTGCCAATGGCGACGTCATCGAGCGAATAAACAGCACGTCCGTCACGCATCTGCGGTTGAATAAGTCCCCATCCTTCCGCCTTGCGAATCCATTTCCGGCCAAGGCCCGTCGCTGCCTGAAATGCGTCTTTTCCGATAATTTCCCCGGTAAGCAGCCGATCCGCGGGACGAAAATATTTGCTGTGAAGTTCAAAGAAGGCCTGATCAGAAGCGGCTTGCTTTTTGACTTTCTTGATAATTTTTTTAATCAAGGGGATCGGGAAAAAATAGTTGTCCCGCAATTCTTTGATCAGGCGGATTTGTTTGACGTGATTTTCGTTATAAGCGGCGACATTAATTCCGGGCTTGTAAGGCTTTCGCAGTAATCCTTCACGAATATAAAAATGAATGGTTTCTTTGGGAACTCCGGTACGTTTAACAACGGTGCTGATTTTCATTTTTTCCTCAAACGGTAATACGCGTAAGGGGTGACAAAAGTTCAAGTGCCAATGT
>JARRJQ010000158.1:15623-16574 GCA_037388985.1 Desulfobacterales bacterium
TACTTATTGACAAATTTTTATAATATAATTAGTTAGGTTCGCGTGTAGTAAGTTGCACGTTATGTGTTTAAACGGTCATACGCAAACAGTGTCGAAGCCGCTTTTCTGTCAACACCGAAAGGGCATGGAAAGGAGTCTTTAAAATCATGGCACAGCAACTCGTTGATCGACGCGATCAAGATTTTGTCATTTGGGAGCAAACGAATTGTGAGGAAATCCTCAATTATGAAACGTATAAAGAATTTGACAAAAAAACCTGCACCCTGATCATTAACGAAGCGCGCACATTGGCCATAAAAGAGCTGTTGCCGCTGCTGGCTGAAGGGGACACCGAAGGGGTGCGCTATGAAGACGGGACCGTAAAAGTACCGCAAAGCTTCCACCGTGTGTATCAGCTGATAAAAGAAGGGGAATGGAACAATCTGGGTGTGCCTGCGGAAATGGGCGGTCAGGGGGCTCCGCCCTTTCTGGGAGCAGCCACTGCCGAATACTTTTTGGGTGCGAACTGGCCGCTGTTTTGTTATGCCTCGATGGGAAACGGTACGGCCAATATGATTCAATTATACGGCACCCAGGAGCAGAAAGATGCCTACGTCAAGAAGCTGACCTCCGCTGACTGGGGCGGTACGATGCTTCTGACAGAATCCGAAGCCGGCTCCGATGTTGGAGCGCTCAGCACGACAGCCATCAAAAATGGGGACGGCAGCTACACGTTAAGCGGAAACAAGATTTTTATTACCAATGGCGAGCATGACCTGGTTGAAAATATCATTCATCCGGTTTTAGCGCGTGTTGAAGGAGATCCTCCGGGAACCAAAGGTATATCCTTGTTTGTGGTCCCCAAATATTTGGTCCAAAACGACGGCAGTCTGGGCAAACGCAACGATATTATCTGCACCGGGGTCGAAGAAAAACACGGCATTCATGCCAGTGCATCCTGCAGCATGGCGC
>JARRJQ010000159.1:0-14575 GCA_037388985.1 Desulfobacterales bacterium
TAGATTGTGCTCGCGAGCACCTTTTAATACGATAGCTCCCGGGCTTTGTGCAGCCGAAAATCCTGAAATTGATTCAGCCAGCTCTTGCGGTCCCGGTTTTTTGGGCTTTAAGCGTCCCTTGCCTATCAGATATCCCTTTAAAAACTTTCCGGTATGCGAATTTGGGTTTTGCGCGATTTTTTCCGGAGGTCCGGTGGCCACCACCTGTCCGCCTTTGTCACCCCCTTCGGGCCCCAGATCGATAATCCAGTCTGCAGTTTTGACCACATCCATATTGTGCTCGATGACCAAAACCGTGTTGCCGCTGTCTACCAGTCGCTGCAGGGCGAAGAGCAGTTTGCTGATATCTTCAAAATGCAGGCCGGTTGTGGGCTCATCAAAAATAAACAGCCGGGACCCGGCTCCCTGACCATTCAGTTTCACATGGCGGGACAGCTTCAGGCGCTGGGCTTCACCGCCGGACAGCGTATTGATCGGTTGGCCGAGGCGAATATAGCCCAACCCTACATCTGCCAGCGGCTGCAGGGCAGCCACAATAACTTTCTGGTGTTGAAAAAACGCAAGGGCCTGATCAACGGTCAGGTTCAAAATATCGTCTATGTTTTTTGCTTCATAGGCAATCTCCAGCACCTCTTTTTTAAAGCGCTGGCCTTTACAATCGGGGCAGGTGATATACACATCGGACAAAAACTGCATTTCAACCTTTTCAAATCCTTCACCTTTGCAGGTCTCACACCGCCCGCCCGCAACATTAAAGGAAAAATAACGCGGCCCCAGACCTTTGGCCCTGGCCGCATCGGTTTCGGCGAGCAATCGCCGGATAGGATCCAGCGCTTTGGTATAGGTTAAGGCATTGGCCCTCGGCGTTCGACCGATGGCGCGTTGATCGACCATGATCACATCATCGAAGGCATCGATGCCGCCTATTTCCCTGTACAGGCCGGGACGACCCGTTGGATCGCCCAGGGCACGTTTGGCTGCTTTGTAAAGGATTTCTTCGGCAAGCGTGGATTTGCCCGAGCCGGATACGCCTGTCAGGCAAACAAATACACCCAGGGGGATGTTAATCTCGATGTTTTTAAGATTATTTTCCGCGGCACCTTTGATCGTAATCTTTTTCTCCGGCCCGCGGCCCCAGATCCAGCAGAAAATCGCTTTCGGCTATAATTTCGGGATCATGCTCGACGACGACGACCGTATTGGACAGATTGCGCAATCCCTTTAAAATGCGAATCAGTCGATGATTGTCTCTTGGATGCAGTCCGATGCTGGGTTCATCGAGTACATAAAGGGTATTAACCAGACAGGAGCCCAGGGCTGAGGCCAGCGCCACCCGCTGGACTTCACCGCCGGAAAGGGTGCGAGATTGTCGATCAAGGGTCAGATAGCCTAAACCGACATCTTTCAAATAGGTCAAGCGGCTGCGGACTTCCTCCAGGACCAGCAGGCTGGCTTCATCCATGGAGGAAACCCCCAGAGTGTTGAAAAAATCAAGGGCCTCATCCACGTTGCACTCATAGACCTGTGCGATAGTTCGGCCTGCCAGCCGATAAAGCAGGGTTTCATCTTTGAAGCGGGTGCCGTTGCAATCCGGACAGATATCGTAGCTGCGGTAGCGGGAAAGAAATACCCGCACCGGCATTTTGTAGGTTTTACTTTCCAGCCAGCGAAAAAAACCGTGAATGCCGTAGTAAGTCGAGGTGCCTTCGATAATCGCTTTTTTATGAGCCGCTTTTAAGCGCTTGAAAGGCACGCGGGTTGGAATTTTGTGCCGCCGGCAAAAATGAATCAGGTCATCAAATTCCATGCGTCCGTCCTGCGGGGTTCCAAAAGGCTTAATCGCACCTTCTTCCAGGGAGCGGGAATTATCCGGAATAATCAGATCCAGATCGATGCCGATGGTCCGCCCGAATCCCCGGCAGGTATCGCAGGCACCCAGCGGGCTGTTAAACGAAAAGAGATTCGGCAGGGGGGTATTATATTGGATATTGCAATTGGCACATTCTAACTGATTGCTGAAAGCAAACCGGTTGTGAGGAGGGATCCAGATATCCAGCCGTCCACCGCCGAAGCGATAAGCCAGTTCAAGTGAATCCAGGATGCGCTCACGTTCTTTCGATTGCAAAATGACGCGGTCCACCAGAACCGGTATTTCTTTTTCTTTTCCGCTAGGCTCCCATTGATCCAGATGGATGACCTGGTCATTTAAAAACATCCGATCAAAGCCGCTTTTCATGAGAATGCTTCGGACCTCTTTTGCGCTGGTGGCTTCCAGCTGAAAGGGAAAAGTGATCATGAACCGGGTGCCTGGCGGTTGATCTTTTAAAAAATTCCACACATAGGCCGGTGTTTCGGGAACCACCGGCTGGCCGCAGGATTTGCAATGCAATTGCCCCAATCGGGTATATAAAAGTTTGACGTAGTCGGTGATTTCGGTCATGGTGCCCACTGTTGACCGCGACGTTCGCACCGGGTCTTTGCGGTCAATGGCAATCGCCGGTGGTATGCCTTCGATTTTATCCACCCGGGGTCGGTCCATACGGTCCATAAATTGGCGGGCATAGGGCGAAAATGTTTCCACATAGCGACGCTGACCTTCAGCGTAGAGCGTATCAAAGGCCAGCGAGGATTTGCCCGAACCACTGACGCCGGTGACCACCGTAATGTGGTTCAGTGGGATTTCGATATCCAGATTCTTCAGATTGTGCTGACGGGCACCTTTGACCCGAATCGATTGTGTTTTCATTTCTCTTTATTCTTCGACAATGATTGCCCCCGGGGCACATTCGGCGGCGGCCTGCCGAACCCGATCTTGCAAATGTTCGGGAACGTCGTCAACAATGATCTTTGCCTGCATCTGATCTTCATCGTAATCGAAGACTTCCGGACAAAGTTTGTTACAGTTGCGATCCCCCATGCATAGGTCGTAATCGATTTTTACTTTCATTTCCGCATCCTCCGTAAAGGGATCCATTTTTAACAGAAATCAGAAGATTTCTGTCAGAAAGGGATAAATTTAATTCAAAATTGATTAATTAAAATAACTATTGAATCGGTCGGATACAAATTTAAAGTCACCAAGGCGGCTAAAAAGTTGGAATTTATATCAAAATTGCGTTAAATTGTAAAACAAACGAACGTTTCGCTTTTATTTCAATGCCCGAGATGTTGTCCGCAAAATTGGCCGGTCATATCGGGATCATGTGTTTTGTGGGTTTTGAATTTTGCTGAATCCGTGGTTATGATATGGCATTGATCGGCTAAAGATTTTTATCCATGCTAATGTGGCTGCCGAATACGTGCCGCCCATAATTCATTGGCACTGTAACTCTAAAAGGCGAAGGTCATGTGCGAAGAAATATTGCCCGGCTTGTTTCGGAATAAAATTCCTTTACCGAACAGTCCGCTAAAGTATCTAAATTCTTATATTATCCGGGATTCTGCAAGGAATCTGATTATTGATACCGGTCTAAACCGTACCGAATGTCTGGATGCCATGCATAAGGGGTTGAATGCGCTGGGGATTGATCTGTCCAAATGCGATATCTTCATCACCCATCTGCATGCCGATCATTTCGGTCTGGTTTCCAAACTGGTCACTGATTCCACCCATATCTTTTTCAGCCGTCCTGAAAAAGAGCTCATGGAATCCTGGGAAGGCTTCGGGGCAATGCTTGCGTATGCCGAGCGCAATGGTTTTCCTGAAAACGAGCTCAAAGCAGCTCTGGATAAACACCCGGGGGCTAAATATGGCTCGGATTGGATGCCGGAATTAGAGGTGCTGGATGACGGAGACGAAATAGATGTGGGTAGTTACCATTTTAAATGTGTGACAACCCCGGGCCATACCATGGGCCATACGTGTCTGTATGAGGCGAACCATAAGATCCTGGTGGCCGGAGATCATGTCCTGACAGACATAACCCCCAACATTCAATGCTGGTCGGATTTACAAAATCCTTTAAAGCATTATCTGGCCAGTCTGGACAAAGTCAATCAATTGGAGGTGGATCTAGTGCTGCCCGGGCATCGGCGCCTGATTGACAATCCTAAAGCCAGAATCAAAGCATTGAAAAAACATCATGCCAGGCGGTTAAAGGAGGTGCTCACCATCCTGAACAATGGTTCGATGAGTGCTTTTCAGGTCGCCTCGCAAATGAGCTGGGACATCGATTGTGAGAGCTGGGATCAATTTCCGGTGGCGCAAAAATGGTTTGCGACCGGGGAAGCAATTTCACATTTGCGCTATCTGGAACAGGAAGGAAAGATTGTCCGCCGTACGGCGAACAAAATTATCACGTTTACCTTGGCGATCGGCTTTTAATCCAAAGAATTTTGATCACTGGTGAAATTAAGAGAGGACCAGTACATCTTCTTTCTTTTCTATTTTTCCAATTCCGCTATCCGATCTGTCTGCTGTCCAACCCGCAGCATCCATTCACGGTCATCTTTGAGGTGGATGCCTGCCAGGTGATTGAACTCTTTTGCCTGGTCGATGTCGCCTTTCATCAGCCAGGCCTCTGCGAGGTAGTAGTAATTCTGACCATTAAGGGGATTGAGGCTTACGCCCTGCTCGAGTATGCGGATCGCCTTATCCGGCTGATGGGCTTCCAGCAGGCGGCTTCCCTGGTCGGTCAGCTGCAACGAAGCCACGGAACGCGGGCTTTCTTTGCCGGCTTCTTCACCGGTGATGGATTGTTGCGCTCTGGAGGGCGCCTCTTTTAACATCGGCTTGGGGCAGGCGACCAGCATGACCGCCGGCAGTGCTAAAGAAACGATTCGAATGAATCTAATTTCCATTGATCAATTCTTTCACGCCTTTGATGATTTTTCCGGCGATGCCGCGTTTTGCGTGCAGCGGGCAATCCGCTGTCGGTGTGTGGCCGGTCAGAAAATATACTTCTGTTGGTTGGGGACAGCCGTCAACTGCCTTGAGCCCCGTAACCGGACAAACCCTTATCCGCTCGACGCCTTCAGGGACTTTAAATTCCATATCGGATCTGTACCGGGGAATTGCATTCATCAGGTCAGCCCAGATCGGCAATGCGGCCGCGGCGCCGGTGGCCTCAATCGAATCTCCGTTGTCAAAGCCCACCCAGATCAGCGCCAAAATATCCGGCGTATAGCCCACAAACCAGGCATCTTTAAAATCATTGGTCGTTCCGGTCTTGCCCGCAACCGGCCAGGATATCCCATGCCATTGCAGCGAACGGGCGGTGCCGTCCCGGACCACACTTTGCAGCAGATTGTTCATGATAAATGCCTCGGCGGGTGTAATCAGACGCTCGATATTTAAATGATGATGCTCGAGGATCCGGCCATGTTCATCTACGACGCCTTTTAGGGATAGCGGAAACGGCTGAACGCCTTCAGCCGCAAACACACAGTATGCCCGTGCGAGCTCCAGTGGAATAACCTCGAAAGCGCCCAATGCCGCAGATGGATACGGTTTGACGGGAGTCGAAAAATGAAATCGCCTGGAGATATCAACGATTTTCTCCAGACCGCTTTTGATTGCCAGATCCACCGTCGCCAGGTTGTAGGACTTTTTGAGGGCATCTTTCAGACTGACGGTATATTCAGTCACCGGTTCAAAGTTTTGTGGTTCCCACAGTTTTCCATCCACTGTATATGATTTGGGATCATTTGACAGCAGCGAAGTGGGCGTGAATTGATCGAGGCTGCTCAGGTAGACGAAGGGCTTGAATGCGCTTCCGGGTTGACGCTGAGCCTGGGTGATTCGATTAAACTGGCTGACGCTGTAATTGCGGCCACCGACCATGGCCAGGATATGCCCCGTTTCAGGTTGCATGACCACAATAGCTCCCTGAAGTTTTTCCGCGAGTGCCTCGCGTTGCAAATTCGGATTCGAGTTTTCCAATCGCTCCAGGCCTTTTGTCAGTGCATTTTCAGCCGCTATTTGAACCTGGGTGTCCAGCGTGGTGTAAATCGACATCCCCAGGCTGGAGAGATCCTGGGGGCGATACAGGGCGTTCAGCTGTTCGGCTAGGTAATCGATAAAATAGGGGGCTTTTTTATCCGATACCATAAATCCGACTGCCTTGACTGGCTCTTTGAGTACGGCCTGAAGCTCTGTTTCCGCAATCCATTGGTAGCGGTGCATGGCCTGCAAAACAGCATCCCTGCGGCTGCGGCAGAGCAATGGGTTGCGGTATGGCGAATAGTGATTGGGTGCTTTGATTAAACCGGCGATGACGGCCGCCTCGGAAAGTGTCAATTCTTTTACCGGTTTGCCAAAGTAAAAATAAGATGCCTCGCCGACTCCGTTGATAGCCACCGAGCCTTTTTGTCCAAGATAGATTTCATTTAGATAAATTTCTAGAATTTCGCGCTTTTCGTATTGTAATTCGATGATAACCGACAGCAGGACCTCTTTTAACTTGCGAGTGAGTGTTCGGGCAGATGTCAGAAAATAATTTTTGGCCAGCTGCTGGGTTAAAGTAGAGCCGCCCTGAACAATGGCACCGTGTTGCAGATTGGTTAGCATGGCCCTGAGGATGCCTCGCCAATCAATGCCATGATGTTGAAAAAACCGATGGTCTTCGGCGGCTAATACGGCGAAAATAAGATTTTCGGGAACCTGTTGGATCGAAATTAATTGGCGGCGTTCGCGTTCAGGGCCAAAAAACTGTGTGATTTCTTCCGGTTCCAGCTCAAGAATCGGGACGGTCTCTTCGCTGTCCATCCGGCTGATCGTATCGATTCTGTCTTTGCCCAACCCAATTCGAACGGCAAATCCCTCGCGTTGGTTCCAGGGTGTTTTTAAGTCATTTAAAAAAATAATCAGCCCATCCGGTGCGGCCTGAAATTCGCCTTTTTGCGAGGGCAGATGATCCACCGCACGATAGCCCAAATTGAAAAGCTTCTCAGCAAACAGGGTTGGGTTAACGTGTTGGCCCGGATAGATGAGCATCGTATCGGAATACACTGTGGAGGGAATGCTCCAGCGTCGGGCCGAGAAGCGCTTTTCAACCTGAGTTGAAAGGTACCAGGCATAGATGGCCAGGGCTGCGAAACCTATAATAAAAATGAGCAGAGAGTATTTTATATATTTTTTTAATGTCATATTTTTGGTTCAATCAAAACTCGAAATCCGAAACAATATCGAAATCCTAAATTTTCACCCTGTGGAATGCCGCCTTTGGCGGCCTTCCTCGGGAGGATTCCACAGGGCAGGTGCTCAAAACTTTTTAAATTTGGGTCATTTGATATTCGAATTTGTTTCGAGTTTCGATATTCGTACTTCGTATTTTCCAATATAACGCTTATTGAACCACTCGAGAAGGCCCAATAGCTATTTCGTACCAAATTTTAAAGCTTCACGGCTGGTTCCAGCCGCGCAGTCCCCACACCAGCGAGGCGAGGGCCAAACCGCTAATGGCGGCAGAAACCAGGGTGGTTGCCTGTATCCCGCCGGCCAGCCATATGGGACCGCCGACCAGAGCACCCACAACCCGACCGATCCCGGCTGATGCCAGAAAGCTAGCCATCATCGTTGCCCGTGATTTTGGGATCAGCTCGGTGAACAGGGAGAGACTGGCAACAATTGTAAATTCAAAGGTCAAGAAAATCAAAAACAGCCCTGTTAAAGCCATACTCAGGGTCTGGCCCAGAAAAGACAAAATGCCATAGCAAATGATGCATACGGCCAGGCCTCCGATCACCGATCGCTTTAAGCCCAGGCGGTCGGCCAGTGCAGCCGTCAATGATTCTCCGGCCAATTCGGCGATACCGATAATGCTTGTGCCGAATCCCAGGGCGACAATGCTCATAGGAAAGCGCTCCCAGCGCTGCGCGCTCCTGCAGCAATTGCCGCCACGCGCTCCAAAACAGGGACAAAGAATGCTCGGATGCCCTTTTCTGTCCGACTTTTTCGATCAGAACACTTAAGGCCAGAATGCCCAACATGCCCAAACCGCCCATCACAAAAAAAGGCGCGCGCCATCCCAGATGGTCGATCAGAAGTGCGATAAGCGGAATTCCCAGCAAGGTGCTGCCGGCCCAGGCAAATTCGAGGATACCGATCGCAAGGCCTCTGCGCTGAAACGGAACGCGTTCGCTGATATAGGCCTGTAAAGCCGGGTCAAAAATGCTTTTTCCGAGTCCCGCCAAAAAAAGCGCAACGAGGATCACACCGTAAAATGGGAAAAAGCCCCCCGCAAACATTCCGCCGGCCAATAATGCCATACCAGTCAACATCATTAGCCGATACCCCAGACGATCAGCAACCGGTCCGAAGAAAAGTCCCAACACCGAAGTGGCCTGGTTGACGGCAATTAATGAGGTAATTGCTGTTAGCGGTACACCCAGTCCGCGACTTAATGCCGGGGCAAAGGGGTAGGCAAATCGCCGCGCGGTATTCAGCACCAGACGGCACAGGGTGGTCGCCACGATGCTCAGAACGAGTTGCGACACAGAAGTTGAAGTCTTTTCGGAAAAAGATTCATCAGGCATGGTTGGCGACCCTGGGGGAATTAGAAACCGAATCGTTCGTTACATGGCGCATAGCGCTCAAGGACTAAGGCAGAAAAGAAAGAATGAATAAAATAAATTCCAGATACGCTTTAAGCGTTGCTCCATGCGAGTCCGGTTTGGCCTTGTAATCCGCCGCATCTCGCGAATGGCGGATTAATCTGCTTTTTGAGTGACGACCTCGAATTCGGGGGGCTCATGCAGATATTTTTTGACATGGCAAAGATTTATCGCCTTAATGATTGCCGGGGCATATTTTTCCGGAAAGTTTGGCGGCAGCGTCAGCTTCATTGCAACTTTTTTAACCATGTGCGTTTTTGGATCCGACTCAAAATCCACGAGCAGTTTTAATTTTGCGGTGTCAATCTCGCGCTTTTCACAAAAGTTTAGAGCATAGATACCCGCACAGGTGCCCAATGAAGTCAAAAATAAAAAAGTCGGGGTTGGCGCCGTGCCGTCACCTCCAATTTTTTTGCTTTGATCGGTCTTGATCGTAAATCCTTCATATTGTGCATCGACTTTTTTCCCGCCCGGAAAACTGATTTCCATTGCCATAAATGTATCTCCTTAAAGTATATTAACCACGTCGATTCAAATTTAAATCAAATGTTTTTCTCTGTGTGCTCTGTGAGCTCTGTGGTGAAAAATCCATAAAAGATTGCATATCCCTTCGATTTTGTGCCTGCCGATTTTTAAAATACATTTTTATAAAGATGCCAGCTGATACCATAAAAAGCTTTTGGTTTCAATCATCCATCCTTTGCCAAACCAAATGTATTTATTAACCACGGAGAACACAGAGAGCCCAGAGGTTAAATTAGTAAGTTAGAGTCGATTCAAATTTAAATGGAATGTTTTTCTCTGTGTGCTCTGTGAACTCTGTGGTGAAAAAATGCAAAAAAGTGTCCTCATCCCTTCCGGCAATTTTTATAATATGCTGTTATTGCTTATGTTATTGACTAATGTTGAATTTCTTAATTTTTATTTGCTTAAATAATCTCCGGATCCAACAATATATTACTTAAGAAAAATCAACCTTGGGCCGATAATCTGATTAAAATCGGTGTATTTGAATTCAAAATAAGTTGATTTTGCATTAAATTCAGCCGGATAGACTTAAGTATGACTGGCAGAGCAAAAGGAGTCGCCTGAAATGGAAGCAAATCAAACAACGTGTCCTCAATGTGGTCTTGTGAATAATCATCTTGCTGAAGCCTGTGCGCAATGCGGGCTAATCTTTGTCAAAAATAAGTCAGAGGAGACTTCGCAGACTTTGCTGGATGAACAGAAAAGCAAGGCCATTGAAGAGGCTGAAGCCATTCTGGATCAAACCCTGCCGCCACCCGAAACCGATGCTGTTGGAGACCCTGGTGTCAAAAAGATCGAAATGTCTGAAGATACGATTGAAATGCAGATTCCGGTCGAAACAACAGCATCCGGGATACCGGAAAAGCCGGAATTGGAAGAAAATCAGGACACGGAAACTTATGAAATTGATATGGAAGCCATCGAGGCACCGGCAGAAATTCCGGCTGATAAAATCGACGCCGAAGAGCTCTTTTTATCGGAAATTACGACAACCCAAACGGCGGGCGCAACGGCGACCGAGACTGCCGTAACCGATACGGATCCCGCGGCCGAAGCGGGGCAAGCTGTTGAATCGAGTGATGTATCGCCTGACCTGGACAGCGTTAAGCAAGACGATCCGGGCCAAAAAGAAGTTGATACCGCTGTGAAACAACCAGAAACTGCGTCAGCGGCTAAAATCCCACTGCAGCAAACCTCCGGGGAAGACAAGGCTGACAAAACTAAACTTGAAGGCGCGGAACCGAGTAAAACCCAATCGCCTGCAATAGAAGTGATTGAGGCGGCGAACACCAAAGAAAATGCGGCCGCTGAAGCCGGGCCGGCAGGGCAAAAAATGCAATTTGAAGAAAAACAACAGCCGGTAAACGAGGAAGAAGCGGTTCAATCGCCTGCGCAGATCCGACCTGAAGCGACGATAGAAATGCCGCAGGAGCCCAAGGAGCCGGAAGAGGCTCAGGCAAAACAAAAACAGATGCAGGTGTTGGAAGCTCTCAAAAAGCAGCGGGAAAAACAGGCCAAAGCCGAAGCATCAAACAAAGAGCAAGCGGCGCAGGCTAATGAAAAGAAAAAATTGGCCATGGCTAAAGCCGAAGCATTGAAGAAGCAAAAAGCGGCTCAGGCCAGAGCCGAGGCATTAAAGAAGCAAAAAGCGGCTCAGGCCAAAGCACAGGCGTTAAAAAAGCAGAGGGCCAAGCAAGCCAGGCTGGAGGCCTTGAAAAGACAAAAAGAAGCCCAGGCCAAAGCCGAAGCATCCGCCCGGGAGATGGAGGTCGCCAGTGCAGGGATTCTGCCGGCTGCTTCGAAAGGTTGCGCGGCTAATCATGAGAAGTTATTGGGCCTGCTGAGAAGATATAAAGGCAAGGCCATCGGGATTAACTACGATAATTCTGCTGAAATTAAGGAGGCCGAGTTAATTGATGCCAATGAAGAATTTTTCAGCGTCAGGGTAAAAGATAAAAAATTGCAGTACAGTTATCCCTTGAAAACGATTTTATCCATTGTTGAGAGCCAGGAAGGCGTTGAAACCGGCGATGAGGACCAAAAGACTAAATTTGACGCGGTGATCAAGGTGTATCCGTTGGTGCTTTTTAAATAAATTTGATTTTCGTTTCAGCTGCTGATGGCTGCTCAGATCTCAGCGCTGCGCCTGACGGCTTAAACCCCCCATTTTGGTTAGCTCCCATACTGCGTTCGAAATCCTTTCAAAAAAAGAAAGCCCGATCCGGCTTTTGAATGTTTACTTGACACAGTAGCTCCCGCATTTTATGTAGAAGTGGTTTCAAAACCCCATCTCCCCGCTTAATAAAGCGGGATTTCGCATCTGTTTGAAGGATAATTTAAAGGGCTCAAGAGGCCCAATGGAAAAAACCGATGAAGAATCCCAAAATTGACCGCCATTTATTCATTCAAAACCGGCGGCGTCTTTCAAAGCGTTTAAAGCCGAATTCGATTGCTATTTTTAATTCAAATGACGTTATGCCCACCAGTGCCGACGGCACATTCCCGTTCCGGCAACAGACAGATATCTTTTATCTAAGCGGAGTCGATCAGGAAGAAACCGTGTTGGTTGTTTGTCCGGACGCCATAGAAGAAAAGCAAAAAGAAATCCTGTTTATCAGGGAAACCAACGAGCAGATTGCCACCTGGGAGGGGCGTAAATACACCCAGGCGGAAGTGCAGGATATTTCCGGAATTCCGACGGTTCACTGGAGCTCTGAGCTGGATGCAATATTGCGGCCGCTGGTTGTGCAGTCTGAGAATATTTATTTAAATTCCAATGAGCACCTGCGGGCGGCCATAACCGTTGAAACCCGGGATATGCGTTTTCTCAAATGGTACCGGCAGCATTTTCCGTTGCACCATTACGAGCGCCTGGCGCCGATTATGCACGATTTGCGAGCCGTTAAATTGCCCCAGGAGATCGATTTGATCAAAGAAGCCTGCGCTCTGACCGAAAAAGCCTTCCGGCGCGTGCTCGGTTTTATCCGCCCCGGGGTGTGGGAATATGAGATTGAAGCCGAGATCGTTCATGAATTTATGCGCAACGGTTCAAGGGGGCCGGCCTTTGAAACCATTGTGGCGTCAGGGATTGATTCCTGCACGCTGCATTACATCAAAAACGACAAACAATGCCAGGAAGGCGATCTGGTGCTCATCGATTTTGGTGTTACATATGCCAATTACGCCTCTGATGTGACCCGGACGGTTCCGGTCAGTGGCCGGTTTTCCAAAAGACAAAAAGAAGTTTACAGGGCTGTTTTAAAAATTCAAAAGGCGGGCATTCAAATGCTCAGACCGGGAACTACATTAGAGAAATGTCAGAATGAGGTGGCAAAATTGGTGGAAGCCGAGTTGATTCGTTTGGGGGTGTTAAAAAAATCAGAAGTCAAAAAACAGTCTAAGGATTTTCCGCTTTATAAGAAATTTTTTCCTCACGGCACCTCACATCATCTGGGCCTGGATGTGCACGATTACGGGGATAAGCACCGCAAATTGGAGCCCGGCATGGTCCTGACATGTGAGCCGGGAATTTATATCCGGGATGAAGCGATCGGCATTCGAATTGAAAACGATATCCTGATCACTAAAAAAGGCCCTGTTGATTTAACGGAAGCCATCCCGCGGGAAGTCGAAGAGATTGAAGGATTGATGAATAAATAATTATTTTTTATGATATTAGAACGCAAGAGTGAATATAGAAAAAAGAAAAATTTCGTGTTCTTCGTGACCTTCGTGGTTTTATAACTGTTTTTTCGATAGATGATGGGCTCTGCGGATGGGTTCGGGGAGGCGGTAGCCGCGACAGGATTTTAAAATGATGCGGATGCTGTCGGTTAAATCCATCAGGTGCCCGATTGAGACAAATACAGGTCTGACCCCCGTGCGGGTGCGCACCACCGCTCCGATTGTTTCTCCATTTTCTTTCAGGTAGGCAATGCTTCCTCTGTCTCGTTGCGGCTCTTCATAATATCCCAGCAGCCGAGTTTTAGCGCAGCCCACGGACGGGATGCCGGTCAGCAGACCGAGGTGACTGGCAATGCCGAATCGTCGGGGGTGGGCGATACCCTGACCATCGATCATTAACAGATCCGGTGGTGAGGTTAATTTATCCAGCGCCTCGAGAACCACCGGTCCTTCTCGAAATGACAGCAAACCCGGCACATAGGGGAACGAAATCATTTTGGCGGCCACCGCTTTTTCCATAACCTGCAGATCCGTCAAATTCAGCACAACTACCGCTGCATACGCGGTTTCATGGCGGTATCCGGCGTCTATTCCGGCCACCGTCGCCATATTTTCCAACCGTTTGAACGATTTGCAAACTACCTGCCGGGACAGTTTGGCCTGAAGCGCAGCGGCCTCCGCCGGTTTCAAATCCCATGGGTGGATCGTTTGTAAGAGGATCTTGGTCACAGTGGCCATCATAAAGAAGCGGACTAAAATTTCAACCGTCAGATCGCAATTTCTATGATTTACATCAACGGTTCCCATATGGAAGGCGGCGGCCAGATTTTGCGAACGGCTCTGGCGCTTTCGACCCTGACCGGCCAGCCGTTTGTTATTGAAAAAATTCGCCGCAATCGCCCCCGGCCGGGCCTCAAAGCCCAGCATCTAAGCTGTCTCGACGCGCTTAAACATCTGGCTGCAGCCAAAGTGCAAAATGCCCGATTGGGTGCGCCAAAGCTAAGCTTTCACCCTCAATCGGTTGTTTCCGGAAAACTGGTTCTGGATATCGGTACGGCCGGGTCCATTACGCTGTTGCTGCAATCACTGCTGCTGCCCTGCATGTTTGCAGATGGTGCCGTGAAACTCGATATAACCGGCGGCACCGACACGAAATGGAGTATTCCGGCCGACTATTTCGCATATGTCATTTTGCCTTTTTTAAACAAATTTGCAACAGTTGAGATCAATGAAATCCGCAGAGGATTTTACCCCAAAGGCCGGGGCAGATTGGAGCTGACAATCACCCCCCGGTTTTGTCTTAACCATTTTAAAAATTTCGATGCCTTTTTTGCACATGTGAGAAATAACGTATCTCCGGTACAATTGTTTCTCCAGCCGCAACTCGATCATATTGAAGGCAGGTCGGTGGCCTCTTTTCAGCTGAAAGATGCCGGGGTTGCCGAACGACAGGCTGACGGTGCTGCACACGTCCTGGGCGATCGTTATTCTTTGAAAATTGAAACAAAATACGTGCAGACCGCCTCGGTGGGAACCGTTATCACCCTGTGGGCGGTTTCGCGGCAGGCTATCGTTTTTATGGGCGCCGATGCTCTGGGGGAAAAGGGCCGGCGGGCAGAAGCTGTGGGTGCGGCAGCGGCCGACCGCATGCTGAATCTGCTCAAATCGGATGCGGCCGTGGACAGTCACCTGGCGGACAATCTGATTCCGCTGATGGCCCTTTGCGGCGGGCAGGTCAAGACCGAAAAAATTACCGGCCACATTCGATCCAATATCTATGTCTGTGAAAAGTTCCTGGGAGCCGGTTTTC
>JARRJQ010000160.1:0-11037 GCA_037388985.1 Desulfobacterales bacterium
AAAAAACGTGCCATGTCGGTTTTGTATATTACTCACGATCTCGGGGTCGTTTCAAAGGTTGCCGATCGCATCTGTGTCATGTATGCGGGTATCATTGCTGAACAGGGAAACAGGGAAAATATTTTCAGAGCACCCAAACATCCTTACACTCAGGCGCTGCTGGCATCTCTTCCCACTCGAGAAAAAAGGGGGCAACGGCTATACAGCATTCCGGGTACAGTCCCAAATCCGGCTTACAAGCCCAGGGGTTGCCCTTTTCATCCGCGCTGCCCGCATGCTATTCAAAGATGCCGTGAGCAATCTCCCGGCATGTGCGAGTATGGAGACGGGCATCTTGCCCGCTGTCCGGTGCTTTTCGATGACGGCCGGGCGAACTGGTGTGAAGAAAAGGGTGAAACGGATTCGTAAGCTTATCAGAGTCATGATAGATTATCACTAGAAATGGATCCAATTATTATGAGCGAAACGGGTTCAGACAACTCCGTCATTCTGCAGATTGAAGGCCTGAAAAAATACTTTCCCATTCGCAGAGGCTTTTTCCAGAAAATAACCGGCTGGGTGCGTGCAGTGGAAGACGTATCCTTTACGATCGAAAAGGGCAAAACACTGGGCTTGGTGGGTGAAAGCGGATGCGGCAAAACAACCGTGGCCAGATTGATATTAAAACTTTTAGACGCAGATGCGGGTAAAATTATCTTTGACAACCTTGACATTACGAGGCTCGATGAAAAAGAAATGAAGCCGTTGCGCAAAGAAATACAGATAATTTTTCAAGATCCTTACGGCTCTTTGAACCCGCGAATGACGATCGGTCAGTCGATTGCCGAGGGACTCAAAATTGCGGGCTTTCACCAAAATTCGGAACAACGGCACCGTCTCGAAAATCTGCTGAAGATGGTCGGCATGTCGCCGGCCAGCAGTGATCGATTTCCTCATGAGTTCAGCGGCGGCCAGCGTCAGCGGATCGGAATTGCCCGGGCTTTAAGCGTTGAACCTTCGTTGATTATTTGTGATGAGCCCATATCGGCACTGGATGTCTCGATCCAGGCCCAGATAATTAATCTTTTAAAAGATCTCCAGCAGCAGCTGGGACTGAGTTACCTTTTTATCTCCCATGATCTCAATGTAGTCGGCTACATTTGCGATATGGTGGCGGTGATGTATAAGGGCCATATTATGGAATATTCACCGGCCGATGAGCTTTTCGATCATCCGATCCACCCTTATACCCATCTGCTGCTCTCGGCTGTTCCGGAAAGCGAACTCAGCACGCTAAAAGAAAACAATTCAAAGGCAGATGTAACGGCGAACACCCTAACTCCTCCTTCGGGTTGCAGTTTTCAGCCACGCTGCCCGATCAGTGAGGATCAGTGCCAGCAATCTGATATCAATTTCGTGAAAGTCGGTGAAAATCATCTGGTGCGTTGTTGGAAAACAGCCAAAAACAGCGCCTATCAATTTTTTCCCTGATCGGATTAATTTTCCCTTGAATCCTCGTCTAAAAATTTGTAGCTAACTGAGGGTTCGGGGAGTTTTTCGATCCGCATTTCTCGAAAAGCCCGCCAGGGTTTGCGCTGCTGCTTGACGCAAAATGGGTTTCAAGAAAAACTCTCCGACCTCTCAGCTAAATCATTTCCGTGAAAATGGAAAGGAACCGATACCCTGTGTACATAACGGATAATAATACCCCTGAATCAGAAATCGATCAGCGAATCGAGAAATTAAAAAAACAGCTAGACGCGCACAAACTAGAAGTGGCGCTGATTGTCCAACGGGCCGATCTTTTTTATTTTTCCGGAACCGTCCAGGAGGCCCATCTTTGGATCCCGGTTGATGGTGACCCGATTTTGATGGTTTTTAAAAGCCTGGAAAGGGCCCTTGTCGAATCGCCTTTGAGCCGCATTGCCCCTCTGGACTCACCCAAAGATATCCTTGAGGTGCTGGGCCAATACGGGTATGTCCAGCCGCAAACAATCGGTCTGGAGCTGGATGTTTTACCTGCCAACTTATACTTTAATTATCAACATCTGTTTGCAGGAAAAAATCTCATTGATATTTCCGACATCATTCGGCGGGTGAGAGCAATAAAATCTCCCTACGAAATTAATATGATGCGCCGGGCCGCCGGGCTATCCGATCAGGTGGCCGCACAGGTTCCCGGGCTGCTGCGCGAAGGCATGACCGAGCTTGAGCTGGCCGGCCAGGTTGAAGCTGAAGCCCGCAAGCTCGGCCATCAGGGTATTGTGCGCATGCGCATGTGGGGCAATGAGATGTTTTACGGGCACTTGCTGGCTGGTCCATCGGGAAGCGTACCCAGCTATCTGTCCTCTCCCACCGGCGGCACCGGCGCCAACCCCGCGGTTGGCCAGGGTCCTAGCTTTAGGCCCATCCGACGTCATGAACCGGTGCTGGTGGACTATGTGTTTGCCTTAAACGGCTATTATTCAGACCATACCCGCATTTTTTCCATCGGTGAGCTACCCGATGAACTGATGGAAGCCCACACGGCGATGCTCGATGTTCAGGCTTGGATTAAAAAAGAGGCTAAAGCGGGAGTCAAATCCGGTGATATTTATGATCTGGCCCTAAAACGGGCAACAGCGCTAGGCTATGGTAAAAATTTTATGGGCGTTGGCAAAAAACGGATTCGGTTTGTCGGGCACGGCATTGGCGTGGAACTTGATGAATACCCATTTTTAGCAGCCGGACAAAGACTTGAACTCCAAGAGAACATGACGCTGGCCCTTGAACCCAAACTCATTTTTCCGGAAAAAGGTGTCGTGGGTATTGAAAATATACATGTGGTTACCAGAGACGGCCTGGAGCAGATGGGGCAGTTTCAGGATGAAATAATCGTGATCTAGAGTAATACACTGGATAAATAGCAATAAGGCTTAAATTGAAACATGAAAATTCTAAATACGACTATCATGCAAACCTCAACGGGCGGTTGGCTGTCCACCCGAGGCTTTCCAGAAGACGTTCTAGGTTTGCATGCTGACGGCTGCTGCGTATCTGGCGCTCAGTCTTGTTTCGGCAAGCATTTATCCAAAAAAATTATTCCCCGCCAGCTGTGCTAAGCGGATAGGCTGCTTTTTAAAGGCCTATAAAAAAGGGGACAGGCATTTGATGCCTGTCCCCTTTTTAAATACGGAATAAAAAGAATTTTAACGCTTGGAGAATTGAAAACGAGCCCGAGCTCCCTTTTGTCCGTATTTTTTTCTTTCTCTGGCACGAGGATCCCGTTTGACAAAACCCGCTTTTTTTAATGGTATTCTCCGATCCGGATCAGCGAAGATCAGCGCTTTGGTAATGCCGTGGCGTACCGCGCCTACCTGGCCTGAGATACCTCCGCCTTTTACATTGACCTCGACGTTAAAGGAATCCATTGTATTGGTTATCTTAAATGGCTCCGTCAATTTCGCCCGCATCGTTTCAGTTGGGAAATATTCTTCCACCGGCCGATTGTTTATCATGATCTGACCGCTTCCGGGCTTGAGCCATGTTCGGGCAATCGCTGTCTTCCGTTTGCCGGTAGCGTAATAAATTTTTTCTTTTTCCATTAAGCTCCTCTGTATTCAATTCTCTAAAGTTTTAATATCTCAGGCTGTTGGGCTTCATGGGGATGCGCCTCACCGGCATATACCTTCAATTTTTTAAAGAGCTTGCGCCCCAGCCTGTTTTTCGGAAGCATCCCCTTAACCGCTAATCGAACAAGTTCTTCCGGCTTTTTTTCTTGAAGGTGCCTGGCTGTAATTTGTTTAAGACCACCGATATAACCACTGTGACGGTAATAGACTTTGCGGTCCATTTTGCGACCCGTCAGGGCGATTTTATCAGCATTAATGACGATGACCCAATCACCGGTGTCGGAATGGGGTGTATATAATGGATTATGTTTGCCCCGCAACCGCCGTGCTACCTGAGTCGCCAGCCTGCCAAGCACGGCACCGTTTGCATCGAAAAGGCACCACTTTTCTTGGTTGTCCGATCTTTTAGCGCTATACGTATATTTTTTCACCTTCGCTAACTCCTCATGCAATATAATCGAGCGAAAATAAATGAAATAATAAGTTATGTCAAGAAAAAAATACAATCTGCTCTTTACAATCGCATATGATTAATTTTATATTCTGTCACAATATTTCGATGAATTTTGAGTTTAACAGAAAATGGAAAATCTTGAAATAGAGGTAAAATTTTATCTTAAAGACATTGATGACATGCGACGTCGCATACTTGAACTGGGTATCGAAACCAGCGAACCCGTTTTTGAGACCAATATAGGATACGAAGATAATAAGAACACCCTGATTCTAAAAAAAGCTCTATTGCGCTTGCGGCAGGCTGAAAAAACAACACTGACATTTAAATCCATACCGAAAATGAAAAGCAAGGACTTCAAGGTTTTCAACGAACTGGAAGTTGAAGTCGACGACATGGCAACCATGGGTCAAATTCTGGAAGCGTTAGGCTTTCATCCTGAACAAAAATATGAAAAATGGCGCGAAACGCTTGTCGCGGAGAAGACAGGATTATTCTTGGATCGTATGCCATATGGAGATTTTTTAGAAATCGAAGGTCAGCCGCAAAATATAAAAGACTGTGCTTCCCGACTCGGTCTGGACTGGCACAGACGAATACTGCTGAACTATCTTGAAGTATTTGAAATTATTAGAAAAAAACTTAATTTAAATATCAAAGACCTCACATTTAAAAACTTTGAAAACATCAATATGGATATGGCCGCGCTTTTAGATAAGCTGGAAGCCGGTCATCGGTGACCGATCAAAAACCCACGGGGCCAGTGGAGTCGTCAGCCGAAGGTGTTTCCGCAGAGGGCGCATTTGCCGGAAGATTCTCTGATGAAGGGCTTTCCGCTGAAGGTGTCTTTTCTTTTGCTGGAAGATTTTCAGTTGAAGGCGTCTGTGCCGCAGGAGCCTTAATGGCAGGCGCCGGTGGTGGGGGCAGGGTTACGGGAAAATCTTCCTCCAATAATAGCTCTCCTGATCTTAAAAATACGTACACGACGGCGGTTTGGAACTCGTCGAAATAGTCGGGTGATTTAAAGTTAAAGTTCATCGTCCGGAAGCGCCGGATCGAAAACGCTTTTCCCCGTTTGCCCGAAGGCACATCCCCGACCATGGCCACCGCCGGCATCACCAACCATTGATTTATTGGAAGATCATCACCCTTTAAAACCACAACGGTGCGGCCGGAAACCGGCTGGGATTCAGGGCCGGTATTCTTAATTTTGAATTGGGCATTCAAATTTTTGCTGTCCGGTTCATAAGAGACGCTGAAGTCCTCCACCGCTACGCTCAAAACCGGCTCGGGTTTATCCTTTTCAACGGCAACGGGCTTTGGTTGAGAGGTTTTCGGCTCAGGTGCAATCTTTTGATCCACTTTCTGCGCAGGTTCTTTTATCGGCGCCGAAGGTTTTGGCGCGATTTGATCGACCGTCTTTGTTTCTCCCTGGCCTTGCCGGTCTTCTGCATCGCTTTTCTTAGCCTTCGATTCTGCGACCACTAAACGGGCCATTAGTACTTCCTTTTCATGGCGCAAGTTCTCAATTTGATTCTTTGACTTTTCAAGAAATATTTGAAGTTCCTTATTTTTGGCACCGGTGCCGCGATTAATGAAAAAAAGGATGGCCACAGCACAAATCGCGATGAAAAATATGGAGGCTGCCGCCGTAACAATGGCTTTAAAGCGTTTTAAGGCGATCACATTACCGTGGTCGCCAATAAATAATAGCGTCCATCGCCGATCGGTTCCAAGGTGTTTTGTTTTTTTAACTCCGCCTGCAATCATAATATCCTTACCTGAACGGCATCACCTTTTTGAGCCTTGAAATATTTTTCGGCGCTACCGCAATTTACAGCAATTTCAAGATAATCTCGGCTTCCAATCAGCGCCAACGGTGCATTAAACTCTGCGTTAGAATAACAATCCCGCAAACCCAAAATCTCATGAGCGCCGATGCGAATTTGAAGATCCTTTTTTGATTCAAATGGACAAAGTGCTTTCAGAGCGTTTGAATCAATGTTGGTTGTTAAGTTGCCGAAGCGATCAATTGATATGATCCTGCCAAAAAGCTCCCCGGTTTCTGACATCCGGCAGTTTAAGTCTTCCAGATGAATGATGTCCTCCCATTTTATTGGCGTTCCCAGATCCTCAAGCGCCGTGCCGTTGATAATATGCGCACTAATCGGCGCGAATATATCCCGGCCGTGGAAGGTTGTACTTACCGATTTAAGAAAATAATCTGCATTCGTTAACCGCACAATCGTATCAGATTTTCCCCGGCTCATCAAAAGGGTTAGGACACCATTATCCGGGGCAATAAAAACATGGCCCCGGTGATCGACGGCCAGGATATCTCGCTCACCCCCAACTCCCGGATCAACAACGATAAGATGGACGGTTCCTTGCGGAAAGAAACGGTAGAAAGACGGTATCAAATACGCCGCTTGGACGATATCTTGGGGATCGATCTGGTGAGTGATATCGACAATCGACACCGATGGACAAATTGAAAGAATAACGCCCTTTATTACCCCCGCATATTCATCCCGGAGACCAAAATCCGAAACAATCGTAATGATAGGCATGTTATATTTCCGCTAAAACAGTTTCGCCTGTATACGAAATCCCAGATGCTTATAGGCAGCCTCGGAAGCCTTTCTACCGGAGGAGGTGCGCATGATAAAGCCGATTTTTAACAGATAGGGCTCGACAATATCCACCAGTGTATCGGATTCTTCCTGTAAAGTAGCCGCAATTGCTTCAATACCGACGGGACCGCCGGTGTAAAATTCGATGATTGTTCTTAAATAGCGGCGATCAAGATCGGTCAGGCCTCTTGCATCAACCCCCTCCAGTTCCAGGGCGCCCTCAACTGTTGATTGGGTGTTTGAGAAGTCGATTGACGATTCGGGGGGTACCCCGGGAACGTTTGGCAAGCTCAAGGGCGCCTTCGGTGTCGATTTTCACATTAAGCAGTTGAGCCGAACGCTTGGCAATTTTTACCAAATCACTTTCACGGTAGAAATCAAGGCTTCTAAAGATAACAAAGCGATCCCTCAGTGGCGCTGAAAGCAGCCCAACGCGGGTTGTGGCACCGATCAGCGTAAAACGCTTCAGCCGGTAACGGTGGCTGCGCGCATGAACACCCTTGTCAAAAACGAAATCAATGGCGAAGTCTTCCATGGCCGGATACATAAATTCTTCAACCGACTTGGGTGTCCGGTGGATTTCATCAATAAACAAAACGTCCCCATCTTCAAGATGGGTGAGTATCCCCACCAGGTCGCCGCCTTTTTCAAGGGCCGGCCCCGAGGTGACCGTCAGATTGCCGCCCATTTCGTTAGCCACAATGTGGGCTAAAGTTGTTTTACCGAGGCCCGGAGGACCATAAAGCAATACATGATCGATTGGATCTCGACGCTGCCTGGCGGCTTTGATGGCAATTTTTAAGGTCTCGACCACCTCTTCCTGGCCAACATATTCTGCAAGCCGTTCTGGACGCAATGATAAGATATCGGCTCCTTTGTCTTCGGGCAGTGAATCACCGGAGATAATACCTTGGCTATCGGAAGCGTATTTAATCACATCATCGGCCATGATTCTCTCCACCGTGTTTGTTTTCTAAGTTTGTTCACCACGATAAACTTCTTCAAAAAGCTCCTCAGGCGTCATGATTGCTTGGTTGCGTTTTAATGCATCTGCAATCATACGTTTGGCATCGGATGCTTTATGACCGAGCTGTTTAACCAAAACCTCGTAAACCTGCTCTGAAAAGTCTTCGGCAACCGGAATGTCCTTTTTTTCTTCTTTACGAATCAGCGCGAATTTGCCCATCTTACCTTCCAGGGTTGCAATAATTTTCAAGGCAGTTCGAGTCCCGATGCCCTTGAGCCGAGTGAGGCTATGCACATCTCGACTCTCGATGGCCCGCGCAACTTCGCGAACCGGAATATCTAAGGCTTTAACGGCCTTCAGCGGCCCGATATCTTCAACAGAAGTAAAAAATTGAAAAAATTCTTTTTCTGCCTCCAAATTGAATCCAATTAAAATCGGCTTGGGTTGCCGATCCGTCTGCTGGTAATATATATAAAGGGCGATTTCATCACCTTCTTTTTTGGCTGCCAAAGCTTCCATAACGAAGGCCGGCAGCAAAATTTCATAACCAATTTGATTTGCGAGCACCAGCAAGCGGTCCTGTTCTTTTTTCAGGATTTTGCCTTCGATGTAACCAATCACGTAATTGCTCCACTATTGCTACGCAGCTTTAGGATCGCTGCGCTTGAAGAGCGTTTCACTCAATGAGCGCTTCGCTTTAAGCAGTCAATATTTTAACAGTGCCTATACCTCAATCCGCCTTAGGCGGAGCTCCTCGAGGCTCGCAGAGCCGCTCCTCAAGTCTCGCCAAAGGCGAGACGCTCTAATATGGTTTCAAGCTATGTTTTTTATCCATAAGCGCTTTGAACCTTTTTTACCTCCTGTTCGGGTTCACGCTAATTTTATCCTGATAGCGGTACAACCCGATAAGCGCCAATCCGGTGGCATCGGATGCATGCATGGGTTTGATTGGCGCTTTATGCTTTAACCGATGCCGGACCGCTTTTTCAAATTGTTGCTTATCCGCATTGCCATTTCCGGTCAGAATTTGTTTCGCCTCTCTAACCGACACTTCCACAGACGGCACCGCTGCATGAAACCCGGCTAACTGGATGATGCCGATCACCTGCCCCAGTAAGATTCCCGACTTGGGATAGCGATTCAGAGAATATACATCTTCGATAACCATCAGATCCGGTTTTTCATCTTTCAGTAACCGGAGAAGCTTCGAAAAGATTTGATCGAAGCGGCTGGGTAAGGAGGTGTTTTTGGAAGTATGAATACTGCCGAAAGAATAGCTATCGATCCTTGATCCATGCCCGCTGACAATTCCCACACCGGTAGACGCCAGGCCAGGATCTATTCCGATGATCTTAACCATTCTTGCTTCAGACTCACTTTAAGGTCTTTAACTGCTCAGCGGCAATTTTCGCTTCATTGGAATCTGGGTATTTTCGACGCAATTCTTCTAAAATCAATTTGGCATTCGGCTTATCGCCAATATTAGCAAATGCCAGACCCTGCTTCAAAAGCGCGGCCGGAACCTTGTTGCCATTCGGGTATTTTTCAATTACGTTCTGATACTCTAAGATCGCTTTTTCATACCATTTTTCACTATAGTAAATTTCGCCTATCCAAAATTGCGCGTTATCCGCATTTTTTGAATTAGGATAGCGCTTAATGAATTCTTGGAAACCCAGTCGGGCGGCTTCGAAATCGCCCTGGTCAAATGCCCGTTTGGCAGATCGATAAATTTCATCTTCTGAAAGTGGTTTTTCTGCTGAAGTGCCTGGCGTGGCAACAGCCATGGGCTTTTTGGTCGATTCCAAATTCAGATATTGCTCCAAGCGAAGTATTTTATCTGAATTCTGATCCGTCAGTTGTGCCATTCGATCCAGCTTTTCCTGTCTCTTGTTCTCTTGTTCTTCCGCCGCATGTTGCTGTTGTTGCATTGAATGTTCCAGTTCCTCAAGCCTGCCGCTTAAAACCCGAATATCTTCACTCATTTGCTCAAGCGTGGCGCGCAAACTGGCGGATTGCTTCCGTAACTCCTGGTTGCGAACTTCTATATCAGATTGAAGCTCTTGTCTTCCTTTGCTCAGTTCTGCATCTCGCATTTCCATTTCAGTTAGGCGATTGTCAATCGTGTTGACATCGGATTGAGTGGCACATCCCCAGACACCCAAAAGGCACACAAAAAGAAAATTATATATAGGCCATTTTGTCATCATTTTTTTCTGGTATTAATAAACGCGTTTTTAAAAAAATACCCGCCGGATACGAGGACGTTAACACAATAAACAGCAAGTGCAAAATCAGCTTTGCACTTGCTGTTTACCGTAATTGCACGCATATTGGTATCATTGTTGAATTCTATCTGTCTGCTGCAGACAAATCTTCTTTGATTGGATACCAGGTTAAGCTAGTTCACAACAAAATGGTCCCGCCTGTTTTTGGCCCAGCATTCTTCAGTATGCTGGGTACATACCGGTCGCTCTTCGCCGTAGCTGACTGTCGTCAGGCGCGAGGCAGCAATACCGAGATCCACCAGAAATGCTTTGGCGCTGTCCGCACGTCTGTCTCCCAGAGCGAGGTTGTACTCGTTGGTGCCGCGCTCATCACAATGGCCTTCGATGGTCAGGGTGGCATTCGGGTTGGCCCGCAACCAGGCCGCTTTTTTCATCAAGTTGTCCTGAGCTGCAGGTTTCAGTGTCGATTTGTCAAAATCGAAATAAATATCTTCCTGCATGATCATCGCGCTTGCAGTTGGCGGGGCTCCCGGAGCCGGGGCCTTTCCCGGTGCCGGCGCTGGCGCAGGAGCCGGTGCGGGTGCGGGTGACGGTGCCTTTGCCTCGGTCACGACTTTCTTTTGGCAGCCAAATGTGAACATCACCACCGGAACCACCAATATCAGCACTATCATTAACCACATCTTCTTTTGCATTTTTCTCCTCCTTTCACATTCGAACTTCACTTAATTATTTAAATAGTTCGTTGACCACTTTGGGTTTGTCTGCTCACCGGCTAAAACAAGCAATCGCCGCTGGTCGGTTCCATAAGCAGTCATTACATAGATTCTGTACGGCCCCTCACGGTTTGAGCTGAAAGCAATAAGACTGCCATCCGGAGACCAGGAAGCTGCCTCATTATCCCTGGAATCATAAGTCAATTGCACCGGATCCTGACCGTCCAGCCCGATTACAAAAATATTATGCCCCCCTTCCATTTGGGAAGTATAAGCAATTTTATCTCCCCGGGGTGACCAACTGGGTTGCGTATTCTGGCGTCCCTCATAGGTAAGCCTTCTGACTTTTCCGGAAACAAAATCCTGGACATATATCTGAGCGCTTCCGGCACGATCGGAAACAAAGGCGAACTGAGTGCCATCTGGAGACCAGCTGGGCGATACATCAA
>JARRJQ010000161.1:0-6914 GCA_037388985.1 Desulfobacterales bacterium
GCGACGAGCCCAATGCCTTCGGCTTTAGACTCGCCTTTCTGTATACCTCGTGCTAAATGAAACACCTTGACACGTTGCACGCCGGTTGATATCTAAACTCTTTTGAATAATTTACTGAGATCTCCAGAGGTTGCAAAAGGGCATGCTGTGATGGTTGATTTTGCATATCAGGAACTGTTTCCCCTGAAAGAGGATCCTACCGAATATCGCCTGCTGACAACAGATCACATATCACCGGTTGACATTGGTGGAACTTTGTTTTTGCGGGTGGCCCCGGAAGGACTCACCCTTCTAGCCGAGGAGGCTTTTCACGATGTGTCTCATTTTTTGCGCGCTTCGCACCTGCAGCAATTGGCGACGATCATTGATGATCCGGAGAGTTCGACTAACGACAGAGCTGTGGTCCTGGAGTTGTTAAAAAATGCCGTCATTGCAGCAGAAGGCGTGTTTCCGATGTGCCAGGATACCGGAACAGCTATCGTTATCGGCAAAAAAGGACAAAAGGTATGGACCGGTTACTCGGACGAGGAAGCACTGTCAAAAGGCATTTTTAATGCTTACACCAAAGGCAGCCTGCGCTATTCTCAGAATGCGCCCCTGAGCACCTTCGAAGAAAAAAACACCGGCTGTAACCTGCCGGCCCAGATCGAACTTTACGCGGTGCAAGGCGACGAATATCATTTTCTGTTTTTAGCCAAAGGCGGCGGGTCGGCCAACAAGACATTTCTTTTTCAGGAGACCAAAGCCGTCTTAACACCGGATAACCTTTTGAATTTTATGAAGAATAAAATGAAATCCCTCGGTACCGCCGCCTGTCCGCCTTATCATCTGGCCTTTGTTATCGGGGGGACGTCTGCCGAACTTAACCTGAAAACCGTAAAGCTGGCCACCGCCAGATACCTGGACGGATTGCCGACCGTCGGCAGCGAATCGGGACACGCTTTTCGGGATCCTGAACTGGAAGCCCGGGTGCTTAAAATATCTCAGGAGTTGGGTATCGGGGCGCAGTTCGGCGGTAAATATTTTTGCCTGGATGCACGGGTGATCCGGTTGCCGCGTCACGGCGCTTCCTGCCCCATCGGAGTGGGGGTGAGCTGCAATGCGGATCGCAATATTAAAGCCAAGATAACCCCCGAAGGGATTTTTATAGAACAGCTGGAAACAGATCCGGCCCAATATTTGCCGCGAGTCGATGTTTCAGAAACCGCAGCGGTACAGGTTGATTTAAATCGGTCCATGGACCAGATCCTGGCGCAGCTGAAACAATTTCCGGTTGGCACACCCTTGCTGCTGACCGGCAAAATTGTGGTTGCCAGAGATATTGCGCATGCCAAAATAAAAGAAAGCCTTGATCGAGGCGAAGCGCTTCCGGATTTTTTCAAAAACCATATTATCTATTACGCAGGACCGGCCAAGACACCGCCCGGCTATGCATCGGGATCCTTCGGACCGACCACCGCCGGCCGAATGGACCCCTATGTACCTATTTTTCAGGCCCTGGGTGGTTCGCTGATTATGCTGGCGAAAGGAAACCGATCACGATCGGTCACCGAATCCTGTAAAAAGTTTGGCGGTTTCTATCTGGGTTCCATCGGGGGTCCGGCAGCCAGATTGGGCAAAGAGTGTATCACCAATGTCGAGACCATCGAATATGAAGAACTTGGCATGGAAGCCGTTTTTATGATAACAGTTAAGAACTTTCCAGCTTTTATTATCGTCGATGATAAGGGCAACGATTTTTTTGAAACGCTTTTGAATTAATTTATATTTTAAAAACTGCACAATCGATACAAGGAGTCTTTTATGGCAACTCATAATATGAAAACGATGGATGGCAACACCGCGGCCGCCCATGTGGCTTATGCCATGAGCGATGTGGCGACTCTTTATCCCATCACGCCGTCTTCATCCATGGGTGAAATCGCCGATGAGTGGGCAGCCGAAGGCCGCAAAAATATATTCGGTCAGCCTATGATCGTTCGTGAGCTGCAATCCGAAGCCGGGGCTTCCGCTTCCGTCCACGGCTCTCTGGCAGCCGGCGCTTTGACGACAACCTTTACGGCTTCCCAGGGGCTGCTCTTAATGATCCCCAACATGTACAAAATGTCAGGGGAACTTCTGCCGGGCGTTTTGCATGTATCGGCCCGGGCGATCGCCGGGCATGCGTTGTCGATTTTCGGTGATCATCAGGATGTGATGGCCGTGCGCCAGACCGGTTTTGCCTCGCTGGCATCCGCGTCCGCGCAGGAGATTATGGATCTGGGTCTGGTCGCCCATCTTGCGGCCATTGAAAGCAGCATTCCGTTTGTTCATTTTTTTGACGGCTTCCGGACCTCCCACGAAATCCAGAAAATTGAAGTCATTGATTATGAAGATATGGCCGGCCTGACAAACTTTGACGCGGTGGCTAAATTCCGCGCGCGCGGCGCCAATCCGGAACGACCCGAACTCAGGGGAACCGCCCAGAACCCTGATATTTATTTCCAGGGCCGGGAAGCGGCCAATCCGTATTATCTCAAGGTGCCGGGCATCGTCAACGATTACATGAAAAAAGTCAGTAATCTAACCGGTCGGACGTACAATCTTTTTGATTATGTGGGTGATCCCAAAGCAGAGCGCATCATTATCTCCATGGGATCCTCCTGTGAAACCATCGAAGAGGTCATCAATTATTTGCAGAAGCAGGGTGAAAAGGTGGGTCTGGTCAAAGTGCGCCTGTACCGGCCGTTTTCAAGCGAGCATTTTATGGCAGCTATTCCCGAATCGGCCAGAATCATAACCGTGCTGGATCGAACCAAAGAGCCGGGCGCACCCGGGGAACCCATGTATCTGGATGTCTGCACCGCCTTTATGGAGCAGGGCCGGACGGCCAATATTATTGGGGGGCGCTATGGCCTGGGATCCAAGGAATTTAATCCAGCGATGGTGCTGGCGGTTTATGAGAATATGAAAACCGACAACCCGAGAAACCACTTTACCGTGGGGATTACCGACGATGTGACCCATACCTCTTTAGCGGTCGGCGAATCGCTGGATGTGACCCCGGAGGGCACCGTTCAGTGCAAATTCTGGGGGATTGGTGCCGACGGCACGGTTGGAGCGAACAAAAGCGCCATCAAAATCATCGGTGACAACACCGACATGTACGCCCAGGCCTATTTTGCCTATGACTCCAAAAAATCCGGCGGCGTGACCATTTCCCACCTGAGATTCGGCCACAAACCGATTCAGTCAACCTACCTGATCGACACCGCCGATTATATTGCCTGCCACAAGGCAAACTATGTGGATATTTACGATGTGCTGGAAGGTATCAAAGAGGGCGGAACATTTGTGCTCAATTCCCCCTGGACTGCGGAGGAAATGGAAGAAAAACTTCCGGGAAGTATGCGCCGGACTATCGCCCGCAAGAGATTGAAATTCTACAATATCGATGCGGAAAAAATTGCCGGCGAAGTTGGACTGGGGGGGCGCATCAACATGATCATGCAAACGGCCTTTTTCAACCTGGCCAACGTGATTCCGGTCGAAGATGCCATTGCCTACCTGAAGGATCAAATTACTAAAATGTTCGGCAAAAAGAGCCAGAAGATCGTGGATATGAACTTTGCCGCCGTGGATCAGACGCTGGACCATCTGGTGCAAATCCAATATCCGGAATCCTGGGCGGAAGCAGCCGATCAACCCGCGGCCCGCAAGGCCGAGACGGATTTTGTTAAAAATGTGATGCGTCCGATTCTGGCCCAGCAGGGCGACAAGCTTCCGGTCAGCGCCTTTCGACCCGACGGCATTTTTCCGGTGGACACCTCCAAGTATGAAAAACGGGGGGTGGCGATCAATGTACCGGAATGGATCATGGAAAACTGCATCCAGTGCAATCAGTGTGCAATGGTCTGTCCGCATGCCAGCATCCGCCCGGCGCTATTGACCGAAGAAGAGTTGGGTAAAGCGCCCGACGGCTTTGAGGCCAAAAAAGCGATCGGCAAGGAACTCAAAGACTACTATTTCAGGATTCAGGTCAATACCCTTGATTGTATGGGTTGCGGGAACTGCGCCGACATCTGTCCGGCAAAGAAAAAAGCCCTGGTCATGAAACCACTGGATACCCAGACACCGTTGCAGGTGCCATTTCACGAGTTTGCCGTTGAGTTGCCGGTGCGCGACGATGCGGTCAGTCGAACCACGGTCAAGGGCAGCCAGTTTTGCCAGCCATTGCTTGAATTTTCAGGAGCATGCGCCGGCTGCGGTGAAACCCCCTATGCGAAGCTGTTGACCCAGTTATTTGGCGAGCGCATGGTCGTCGGCAATGCCACGGGATGCAGTTCGATCTGGGGTGGTTCAGCACCGGCGATTCCGTATTGTGTCAACCAGGACGGCTTTGGCCCTACCTGGGGACATTCGTTGTTTGAAGATCCGGCTGAATTTACTTATGGGATGCTTTTAGGCGGGTTGCAGCAGCGCCGCAAAGCAGCGGACTTGATGCAAGAAGCCTTAAATACCGACATTTCAAAAGAGATCAAAGATGCCATGCAGGGCTGGCTGGACAACTTCAAAGACCCCCAGGGCTCCAGAAAATTTGGCGATCAGCTCAAAGCATTGTTGAGCCGGCAAAACGATAACAAGCTTTTAGCAGAAATCGCCGGCTACGCCAAACTGTTTACCAAAAAATCCTACTGGGCGTTTGCCGGTGACGGGGCAGCCTACGACATCGGTTTTGGCGGCATTGACCATGTATTGGCCACCGGAGAAGACATTAATGTGCTGGTCCTGGACACCGAAGTATACTCCAATACCGGCGGGCAGTCTTCAAAGGCCACGCCTACCGGATCGGTTGCCAAGTTTGCCGCCTCGGGCAAAAAGACCCCCAAAAAGGACATGGGGCAAATGATGATGTCTTACGGATATGTGTATGTGGCTAGTGTGGCCATGGGCGCGAGCAAACAGCAGCTGCTGAAGGCCATGGTCGAAGCCGAAAGCTATGATGGGCCGTCAATTATTCTGGCTTACTCACCCTGTATCAATCAGGGTATTCTGGCCGGTATGGGCAAAAGCCAGGAAGAAGAAAAGCTGGCCGTGCAGTCCGGTTACTGGCCGCTGTATCGCTACAACCCGGCGCTGAAAGCAGAAGGCAAAAATCCGTTTATCCTGGATTCCAAAAAGCCGGACGGCACCCTGCGCAAATTTCTGGAAGGCGAGATTCGATATGCATCCTTGAAGCGGACTTTCCCGCAAGAGGCCGATAGACTGCATGCGGAGCTGGAAGAACAATTTAATGCGCGCTATGAGCAGCTGGCGATGCTGGCCGATCCGACCATTGTATGCAAAGAACCGGCAGCCGAGCAACCGGCAGCTGCCAAATAAATGCTTGCGGGGAGATCCCATCGATGAATGAAAAGGCCGTTTGAGAAGTCAAACGGCCTTTGTTTCGGTTTTTAAGGGCCCTTTCCATGCGAAAAATTCTAATCGGTTGTTTTTTGCTACTGACCGCGATTCCGGTATTGGCAGACGGCGATCAACCGATCGAAACCCTGCGGAAAGGCGTTGAAGAGGGCCTTCGAATTTTAACGAATCCCGAATTTAATCGTGCCGACCGAAAAGAGGCCCAGCAACAAAAGCTCAGGATAATTCTGAAGCAGCTGTTTGATTTTAGGGAATTTTCCAGAAGGGTGCTGGCTTCACACTGGAAAAATTTTACCCCTGCACAAAGAGAAGCATTTGTCGGTGAATTTTCCGATTTCTTGACCAGATTTTATATGGGGCAATTACAGAAAAGATATAAAGATGAAACCCTGATTTATGTGGGACAGAAATTTATATCACCGGCACGGGCAGAGGTGGATGTGCGGGTCGTCTGGAAGGGGCAAAAAATTCCGGTGGATCTCCTGATGATCAAACGCAAGGGGCTGTGGAAGGTTTACGATATCCGGTTTTTTGGATTCAGCGCGATCAGAATCTATCGCGCCCAATTTCAGTTCTTACTCCGGAAAGAGACCCCGGCCCAGGTAATCCAAAGGTTGAAAATGAAAATCGAGCAGCTTGAAAAAGAAGACTAGAAAGGGTAATACACGATTATCGATTCCTGAAATGAACACGTCATCTCACTTTTTGAGATGGCTTGAATTTGGTTTATAAAACAGGAGGTCTGCCCGACGCATGAATGGAGCTCAACTCAATTCCCATCGGTCCTGGATCAGACACCGATTTATTTTTCTGCTGGTCATGCTCTTGTCCATGCTGGCGATTGCTCCTTTTCTGGCAAACTTTATTCATCTGCGGTTTTTGTTTAATATTTTCCTTTCGGCTGTCCTTGTTTCAGCAGTTTACGCCCTTAGTCAAAAAATCTGGCATCTGGCAATTGCCGCTGTATTGGCGATACCGATGCTCATTTCGATCTGGTCCGGTTATTTTGCGCAAAGCGATGTGGTATTTCTAATTGGCCGAATCTGCGGGATTTTCTTTATTGGTTTTACGATATTTCATATTCTCAGTCATATATTCAAACAACAGGAAGTCACCAAAGATACGATCGCCGGTGGGGCAGCAGTTTATCTGCTCCTGGCCCTGATGTGGGCTTTTGTTTATGCCGTATTGAATCGGTTGCAGCCCGACTCCTTTGCAATATCGGCGGCGGGGGCGCTCTTTGGAGGACGAGATATTTTTATTTATTACAGCCTGGTTACCATCACCACCCTGGGATATGGTGATGTTACGCCGGTAAGCTATTTAGCCGGATCGATGGCCGTTCTCGAAGCCGTTGTCGGCCAGCTGTATCTGGTCGTTCTGGTTTCCTGGCTCGTCGGCATGTATGTATCAAGAAAGTCCAAGCGTGCGTAAAATCTTCTTTCAGGCTTCGGGCGCGGGCAGTAAATAAAAATACGCAAACGTGGTTATCTGGAAAGTTCCAGTGGTATACG
>JARRJQ010000162.1:0-7391 GCA_037388985.1 Desulfobacterales bacterium
CCGGTTGCGCAGAACGATCAAGCTTACCGCATTTTCACCCTTTATCATTTCTACCTTTACGGTTATCCGGACATGCTCTCCCTGACCGGTGGGAATATGATACTGCCAGAGCCCGCCGCCACCCGCCTGCTTGAAAAACATATCCAGGCAATCGGTGTTCAGGGCCTGCGAATAACCTTGAAATACCACCCAGGCCCGGCAACGACTGAACATTACCTGCCGGTCTTCGGGATAATTCGGGTTCATGTTGGCTGCCAGCAGAGAATCGTAGCGGCTGGTCAAATTGCCCCAGGAAACAGCGCTGTGCAGCATGGCTCCGCGGCGGTTGGTTTCCAGAACGATAAAATCTTCATGCAGCAGTTCGGAATGTTTAAATTGCTGCTTTACTCGAACATCCTGCGGCCGGGGTAATACCAGCAGCGGGGCTTTTGCGTGCCGGCAGCCGGCCGGATCGGTGGAATCATAGACCGAAAGAGCCAGAGTGCAGGATTTTAAGGTTCGGGGAATTTTCAGCGGTAAAAATAAAATAAAGTGCGAGCGATCTGCTGCGCTCAGGCTCACATCCGATGCGATTGTTCGCTCTCCATCCATAATACGGGCGCTGAATGCACGGCCGGTGCGAATGAGCAAAAAATGACCTGGAGGGAGCATAACTTCCCGCTTAAGATCCTGCGGCCACCGCCAGGTGATCACCCGCGGCTCCCGGTCCGCTGACGACAGGTGCTTGCAAAAATCCAGCGGATTTTCCTTTAGCCGACGCGCAGCCTCGCCCAGGTCCAGATTGTCGATATCTTGATTTTCCCGGCAGGCAGAAACTGCTTCAAGCACCTTGGCATACAGGCGCTGCTGTTCAATTCGTTCGGGCAACCAAAAGGATTTACCGGAAGAATTTTGGACTCGCTGCAGTTCTTCGGGATCTGTTGAAAGGCACAAAACCTGGCCGGGTTTCAGGACAAGAGAATGAAGATTGCCGGAAGCAGCAACGGTAAATTCATCGCCGCTTAGCAAATCGTAAAATGCAGGTCCATTAAGTCCCGTTGAGGCCGGATCCCATGCGGCTGTCGTCTGGTTTTCGGGGTCCAGATTGACGACGATCAGAAGCTTTTTTCCGGATTTGGGATGATGGCGCAGCAGGACGATGCAATTGCCTCCATCGCGCTGGTGCATGCTCAGCACGGTGTTTTCGTGAAAAACCGGATGGACCTTCAGCAGATGATTGAGCCGCCGGATTTCTGCGACCTGGTTGGATTCCGCCCCCCAGTTTAGGGAAGGCGCATCGTGAACGTTGATTTTTTCGGTGGCGAACCACTCCACCCCGTTGGCAAAGCCGAAGGCGCCGTTGTGAGAGCTCAGGGCGCACAGGGCGGTACGCATGCGGGCATATGTTTTGGAGCGCTGTGCCAGCCTGGGATTGTCATGGGTTTCGGCAAAATGCACCATCAGGCCGTCAGTGCCAGAAATATCGATGGCTTCAGGCAGGTAGTGTTCGATTTGGCGGCGATCATAATTTTGAAACAGTTCCGAATAGCACCAGTTTAAATTGCATAGGTTTAAAAGATTTCGGGTTACCGAAATTTTTCCGCCCAGGCCTTCGAGTAAAAACACGATATTCGGAAACTGCTGACGAACTTTGGCCACGATATATTTCCAGGCGGCAGCCGGGATCATATAGCCGGCATCGCAGCGGAAACCGTCCACACCGCGCCGGCACCACTGAATAAAGACATCGGCTATGTACTGCCACAGATCGGTTTTCGAATAATCCAGCTTGGTAAGATCCTCCCAGGCAACACCCCAGGCACCTGGAATCTCAATGCGGCCTTCAGGGCTTCGGGCCAGCCAGTGCGGATGGGTTTCATGGAGACTGGCTGCCCAGCCGGTGTGGTTGATGGCAATATCGATCAGAATTTTGGCACTGCGTTGATGAACGGCGTCCACCAGTTCGATAAATTGCTCCAGCGGTGTGGCCTGAGGGTCAAATTCAGCCAGGGCAGGCTCAACGGCGGTGAAGCTCAAAGCCGCGTAAGGGCTGCCGAATCTTCCCATGCGTCCATAGGTGGTCGGTGTGGGGTGGATCGGCAGAAGCAAAAGGATCCGGCAGCCGAGTTCACCGATAATAAAGTCGAGTTCTGCAATCAGATCGCGAAATGTTCCGGAGGGCGGAATTACCGTATACCCATTTTCATCGAGCTTCCGGATGCACTGTTCATCGGATGGCTCGAGTCTCGGTGTTCCGGCTTTATTGGAGCCAAATTGCCTGACAAATGCATTGTAGATGATGTTGGCACAACACGCATCAGCCGCTTCAACATTAACTGCCGTGTTGGCCCCAGGCGGCCAGGTGGGCTGAACTTGACCTTTTTTCAAGAAAAAGCATTTGGCTTCAAAATGGCCAACCTCACACAGCGGCAAGGTTACCTTGAAGCTCCGGTCATCGATGCGCTGCATGGGAATATCAAACCAGGCTCTGCCCAACGGCGTTTCGCTTTTTTCCACTTCTCTGACAATTTCTTCTCTGAGTGTTTTGGCGTGACCGATATTGGTGCGCACCCAGGCGGTGCCGGCCGCGGATTGAGGCAGTCTCAGAGTGAAATTCTGCAGATCTCCGCAGAAGCGAACCATCCGGCTTCCCGGAGCAGGATCCTGAATGATTTGGGTTTCAGACATTATATTCTCTGGAAATTCATTTTTGTCGGAGGCGACAATGGCGCCGGACGAGCAAATAAGATATAAAAACCATCACCAATTTGCAAAAACTTTTCTTCTGCGGTGAACAATTTTAGTTTCGAATTTCCTCTTGAAAAATAAAAAATATAAGTATAAGAAATTTATAAAGATTTATCAGGCCGAGACTTTCGTGTAGGCCGGAACCAAAAAAGTAAAAATTAACCCCGAAAACATAAAATACAAAGCCGAGCTTGAAAGCTGGAAGGCCAGGCGGCTGAAAAGCTTGAAGTTTCGTCTGATCCCTCAAGCCTTCCGGCATTCTGGCCCCTTCTATTGTGGTGAAATCCGCCTGACTCGGGCGGATCACAAAATGCCTGTAAATTGAAACTAAGACTTTAAAAATGGATCCATGATGATGAGATATCGGTCGTTGTTTATCATTGGTGCGCTTTTGACAATTCAAATTCTTCTGCTCCTGCCATCAGACAGGCTGAAAAATATAAGAAATGCAAATGCACAGGAGCTCAAATTATCTCAGGCGCTGATGTGTGAAGAGGTTATCAACAGTGCCCCCAAAAACCCCACAGTTGTTTTTTCGGCCACCAGGGAAAAAGCGATATGCTATACAACATTTGATCCGGTGCCGCAAAAAACAGTTATTTTTCACAACTGGTTTCATCGCGATGTGCCGAGCGCAAGAATACAGCTTACCTTGAATCCACCTAGCTGGTCGACTTACAGCAGTATTCAATTGCGCAAAGCCGACATTGGTCCCTGGCGGGTGGAAATCACCGACGAAAAGGGCAAGGTTTTTGGCGTGTTAAGATTCAGTGTGACGGATTGATGGACAATGGAAAAATTGATTAATTTTTTATCCTCCATGCGCTGGCAGGATTTTATTGATATCAGCTTAAACAGTTATATCCTTTTCCGTTTTTATGTTTTATTCAGGGGAACCAATGTCTTCAGGGTTCTGATCGGCATGACGGTGTTATGGTTTTTCCAGCGAATTGCCATTTCAGTGGGGTTGATCGTCACCAGCTGGGTCGTGCAGGGTATTGTGGCTGTCGGCGCAATTATCATCATTGTCGTGTTCCGCAACGAAATCCGCCGCGTACTTCAGGCGAAGAATTTAAAATCAATTCTCTGGGGGCTGTCTTCAAAATCCGCCATCGCTCCCACCGAAATTATCGTAGACAGTGTATTTGAGATGGCCCATCGGAAATGCGGATGCCTGATTGTTTTTCCCGGCAAAGAAGACTTGAGTGATGCGGTTCAGGGCGGTATTCCCTGGAAAGGATTGATTACCAGAGAGATGATCGCCAGTATCTTCTGGCCAGACAATCCGGTGCATGATGGCGCCGCCATTGTCAACGGGGATCAGATTTCAGTTGTCGGGGCCATCCTGCCCTTATCTCAGCGCGATGATTTGCCCTCGCGTTACGGGACGCGACATCGGGCCGCTCTGGGCCTTGCGGAAGCAACCGATGCGCTGGTTATCGTCGTATCCGAGGAAAGAGGTGATGTGCTCGTCGCCAAAGGCAGCCACCTGCGGGAGGTCAAACAAAAAGGCACCCTTGAAAGCAACCTTCAGGAACACCTGGGATCTCCGGCCATAAAAAAACGCTATCTTCGTAAAGAGCGGCTGGAGACGGTTACCGCCGCACTTTTATCGATTATTTTTATCACCGGTATCTGGTTCAGCGTTTCACGCGGCCAGACGACGCTGGTTTCGCTGGATATTCCGATTGAATACCTGAACCAGAAACCCGGCACGGAAATCGTCGATACTTCGGTAAAATCCGTTAATCTGGTTTTAAGTGGGTCCGGCGCTTTAATTAAGTCCATCACACCAGACCAGGTAAGCGTGAGACTGGATTTAAGCCAAGCGGTGGTCGGACCCAATACGGTTACCGTAACTGCCGGCAATATATCATTGCCCCCTGGAATTTTGTTAAAGGAGATTAACCCTCCGGCAGTGGAGGTCGATCTTGACGAGACCATTAAAAAGACATTGCCGGTGCAAATCGACTGGACAGGCAAATTACCCCCACAATTAATCCTGGTGAATTGTAAAATTGATCCGAAAACGGTTGAGGTGGTGGGCGGCAAGCGGTTTCTTGATAAAATGACGACGCTCTATACTGAAAAAGTCCCTCTTGATAACCTGCGCGGCCAAGGCGAAATCACAGCCAAATTGGCGCTTAATCCGGCATCGCTCAAAATCGCACCGGGTTCCAAAGATAAGGTGACGATCGATTATTTGATTCGAAAAAGAGAGTAAGGCGATTTTAGATTGCGGGTTTATTTTCACCACAGAGCGCACAGAGAGCACAGAGCAAAAAATATTTTTTAGCAAAACTTTTTAGCACTCAGTCCTCAGTCCTCAGCGCACAGTCCTTATCATCCGGTTTAGAAAATGAGGTCCTGATCGATTACTGTTCCCCCTTTAATGACAGCGGGGGATTTGAAGCGGTTTTGAATCGAAACCCTGCCTTTGATGATGATATTATCTTCAAAATAGACATCACCTTCAATGCTCAAGGATTCACATTCCACTAAAGAAGGCAGGCCATGCTTAAAGTGTTCCTCCAGCAGATCTATTCTTCCATAAAATTTTGGATCAAGGTTAATTTTGACCGCATCCGGCCTGTTTGCCGATGTTTTTTGCGGAGTTATTTGCAGATTTTCGCCATCTTTCAGCACGTAACAATCAGATCGCAGTGCCATGAGATCATTGCAGGATTTAACCGGGAAAAATCGTGATCGGGGTACGTTGACCGCCATCGTGTCCTCGAACAGCGAAATCGCAGCTCCCATTGCAGTTTCGATCTGGTATACGGGCGTACTGTTTTCATCTCGAGGGTTTACCGGTTTAGGGTTTAGAATCATTGGAAGACGGATGGTTTGTTCTTTCTCAAACAGTGCTTTTAGTGATTCTAAATTAACCCAGATGTTATTGGTATTGAAAAAGCGATAGCGGTTAATATCCTGAAACGCCGTTAGCTCATCTTTTGGGCATTGGGCGGCCTCACGCAAAATCAATCTCCCATTCTGGTGCCTAGCCAGGTGCCCACCTTTAATATCAGCCGGGGTTTTTTCAGCGACCTCCATCATAAAGGTGAAGCCGTTTTCTGCAAAATAACCCAGCAGGGAGGTGTCCATTCGAGCCCCAAGATTGTCCAGGTTGTGGATAAAGGCATATTGAATGCCTTCTGCCAGGAGCTTTTCGAGCGTTCCGGACGTAATCAGAGCCGTAAATACGTCACCGTGCCCCGGAGGACTCCACTCCAGCTGAGGATTGGGTGACCAGGTCACCGGTGCCAGATTCTGCTGCCAGATTCTTGGAAACTTATGCTGGATAAACTGAAGGGGCATTTGGAGAGGTTTTATTCTGGACAAGGCCCGAAGCGTTTCCTCGTGCGTGTTGAAGCTGTTCATTAAAGCCAGCCGAACCCCGCTGCTCTCGGCCTGCTTTAATATAATTTCCAGAAAGCTCTTTCCGTTTTTGGCTTCAATTAACGACTTCGGACCGGTCAAACCCATCGTTGTTCCGAGACCGCCGTTTAAAACAATTCTGACCCCATGATCACAGGCGCGTTGACCGGCATCCGTATAGTTTTTCAAATTTTTAAAATGCTCAATTTCATGGAGCTTAACCGGTTGAATTTGACGATCATAAACCAGTCCGGTTTCACCGGTCAGTATCTGTTTGTAGTAAAAAGAAAAGGTGTCGATAACCAGAGGCGGCAATCCTTCGTCTTGCATTTTTTTGATAAATGCAGGCAGGTGATCTTTGGCCTCCGGGCGGGTCATTGATGCCTCCCGAGTTCTTTTAATGAAGGTTTCAGGTTTCGGGTGTCAGGTGTCAGCTGAAACCTGAACACTGACACCTGAAATCTAACGTCACGCTACCCGAACAATCCACCCTAGCGGGTCTTCGGCCTTACCATATTGAATGTCGGTAATGGCTTTGTAATATTTTTGAGCAACCGGACCGACCTTGCCGCCGGCAATGGTGATCACCTGATCCCCGTATTTAATTTCGCCTACCGGAGATATTACGGCGGCCGTTCCGGCACCGAAGACTTCTTTAAGTTTTCCGGCGCCGTGCGCTTGGATCAATTCATCGATGCTGATCTTTCTCTCGGCCACTTTATCGTTCCAGTGTTTGGCAAGTTTGATCACCGAATCCCTGGTGATTCCCGGCAGGATGCTCCCGTTTAGCTCCGGGGTGACAATGGGCTTTTTCACCTGCCAGGATGCTGGCTGCATAATTACCGGGTGTTTTGGCTTCTCCCACCCCGCCGCGGACCGCCCGGACGTAATCGTGGGTTACCAGAATTTTTACCGGATTAAAGCCCTCCGGGTAATAGGCGCCAACCGGTGAAAGGATGATAAAGAATCGATAGGTATGGGAAGCCCGTACGCCTAAATACGGATCTGTGGCGATAATCGTCGGCCGAATATAAAGCGAGGTTTCCGGCTCGCCCGGAACCCAGTCTTTTTCCATGCTAAGAAGCTTTTTGAGTGCTTCAATGGCAAAGGCCTCGTCGATTTCAGGAATACACAATCTTCTGCAGGAGCGATTCAAACGTTTAAAATTTTCCTGGGGTCTGAAAAGCTGAATGTTTCCGGATTCGGTTCGGTATGCCTTAAGGCCTTCGAAAGCGCCCTGGGCATAATGCAAAAACATGGTGGACGGATCCAATACGAGAGGTGCA
>JARRJQ010000163.1:0-8249 GCA_037388985.1 Desulfobacterales bacterium
ATCGAGCATTCCCTATTGAAATCCAACAAATTATTCCAACATATTTTTCAATCAATTGATGGATAAATAGTCGGCCACTCAGCTAAAGTCAAGCAAAACTTTAAATCAAGTCCCAGAATCCGAGCCCCGACAAAATGAAACCAAAAAGGACGGCGAATGAATTTTGCGCCAAATTATCCAGTAAGATGCAAAATAATTGGGGTCGGAGAGTTTTTCGATTCCCGTTTCTGGAAAAGCCCGCCAGAGTTTGCGCCGCTGCCGGGCGCAACAAATTTTTCCAAAGCTTCACCAACGCCCCCAAAACGTCTCGTTAACCCCGGAACAGGCAGCGATAATGATCGTCGCCAGGGGATTGGGTCCTCTGGGGCTGTCCGGGCTTGCGCCAAAATTGGCGGCAAGGGTTAATCGTCTTTTTCTGCGGTCTTTTCGAGAATTCTGTTTAGGGTGGCGTTTATGCTCAGCAAGGTATATTTGATGTCGGTTAATTGTTGGATGACTGTTTCTTTATCATCAAGATTGCCGGGTGCCGGGTCGGTTTGCGTCCCGATTTTACGGGAAATATCGTCCAGACGGATGCCCAGGGTGACTATGAAATACAACAGAAGAATAAAAGCAAAGTTTTCCTCCTGCCAGTACAGCACCCGCCAGCCTACGAATAGAATGCCCAAAAAAATAAAGCTGGTTATAAAATACGGATGATTAATGATCCACTGTTTTATTTTTTCCATTATCTAATTTCAACTTATCTGATGCGTTTTAAGAAATTTATCAACTTCTTTGGCGAATGGTATGGCCGGACGCGCACCATACTTTGTACAGCACAGCGCGCCCACTGCCGCTGCATAGGTCAGCAATTCCCCCCAGCTCTTACCGCAAGCCAGGCCGGCAGCAAAAGCGCCATGGAAAGCGTCACCGGCACCGGTAGTATCCACCGCTTCCACAGAAAATGCCGGCAGCCTGCCATTGCTGCGCTTATTTTTCCAGACCAGCCCTCGCTCACCCAGTGTAATAACTACGGAAGGACAATATCGGCCGAGTTTTACAGCCGCCTGTTCGGGATCTTCCTTACCTGTGCACTCCCGCGCAAATTTTTGAGAGGCCACGGTGTAATTGACCGCTTCCAACAATTTCAGGGTTCCTCTGTGAACAGAGCCGGCATCAAGGACGGTTGGTATGTTGCGACTCTGCGATCTCTTCATTAATTCCACCGAGACATCCGGTTCATGTCCGTCAAATAAAACCACTTTGAAATGACACCGCGAAAAATCCAATTGAGAAGCCGCAAGGGGCCGGGTAGATCCTTTATAATTCACCAGGGTGCGTTTGCCGCCTGGTTTAACCCAAATGGTCGACACAGGTGTCGGCGAATCACCGCGAGCAATTAAATCAGTATTTACCGCCGCTTCTTCGAATTCTGCCAAGTTTCTCAGACCGAAGTAATCGTTTCCTAAATAACCGGCAAATGCAGATTTAAAGCCCAGACGCGACACCGTGACGGCGGCATTTGCCGCCGCGACGCAGAGGACATCCACATTAATTTCCACTTTTGAATCCGGGTATGGTTTGATTGCTTTGGTTTTTGAATGCTTTGAGGCCTACTTGGCTTTTTTTCGTTCCTCGTCTCTTAAAACCCGACGCAACACTTTGCCTACATTGGAGACCGGCAAACTCTCTCGGAACTCAATTTGCTTGGGACGCTTGTAACCGGCCATATTTTGCTTGCAGAATTCGATGATTTCTTCAACTGTCGCCGTTTGACCCGGCTTCAACTGGATAAAGGCTTTGACCACCTCTCCGCTTTTTTCATCCGGTGCCCCGATTACGGCTGCCAGTTCCACCTTCGGATGCTGGAAGAGAATGTCTTCAACATCACGCGGGTAAACATTAAACCCACCGACGAGGATTAAATCCTTTTTACGGTCGGTAATCAATATATAACCGGCTTCATCAACATGGCCGATGTCGCCGGTTAAGAAATAGCGTTTGCCCTCGATTTCACGAAATACAGTTGCGGTTTCTTCGGGGCGATTCCAGTAACCTTTCATCACCTGCGGTCCGCATATGGCGATTTCTCCATCTTCACCCCGAGGCAGTTCGCTTGTTCCGCTTTCAATGTCCAAGATCTTGATATCCGTCCCCGGAATCGGAAAACCAATCGAACCAATTTTGCGTTGGGAGGTATTGGTTGGATTGGAGGTCGCTACGGGCGCAGTCTCGCTCAGACCGTAGCCTTCAAAAATGACCGCACCGGTTTTTTTCTCAAATTGCTTGCAGACTTCCGGCGGCATCGGAGCGCCTCCGGAAAAGCATCCGATAAAAGAGGTAAGGTCATATTTGTCAAGATGGGGATGATTGGTGAAGGCCACAAAAATAGTTGGAACCGCCGGCATTAGAGTCGGGCGGTATTTCTGAACAGCTTTTAAGACTTCGGTAAAAGGCGGATTTCCTGCGCGGGGATCGGGAATACAAACCAACCTGCTACCCGAAGCGCACGAAGATAGCATGGCGACCGTCAAACCGAAGCTATGGTACCAGGGCAGCACACCGAGGTAAGTATGAAACCCACCTTTTCTGATTCTCTCAGGAGAACCCCCGGGCTCATGTATTAAGCGGCCCCATTCATCAATAGCTGCCAGATTATACGTAAAGTTGGTGTGTGTGAGAGCGGCACCTTTGGGCACCCCGGTGGTTCCACCGGTATAAATAATTAATGCCAAATCCGCCATTGGGTTAATCTCTATATTCGGTGGCTGCGGTGTTGCAGCTGCAACGACATCATCAAAAAATAGATGGCCGGGCTGGTAATTCCCGGCTTTGGGGATTTTTCCTAAAAGTCCTCCGATAAAAGCTTTGATTGGCGGCAGGTATGATTTGACGCCGCAGATGATTACCGTATCTACGTCCGTATTCTTAATCGCTTCGACGGTGGTCGAATAAAACTGGGGATGATCCATGCAAAAAACCGCCTTGGCACCGGCATCTTTTAACTGGTAATTGAGTTCATGCGCCTTATATAAAGGATTGCACGTAACGCAAACAGCCCCGGCCTTTAAAATACCGAAAAAAATGGCCGGATAATGCGGCAGGTTGGGCAAAAATATCGCCACCCGGTCTCCTTTTTGGATGCCTCGTGAAGCCAAAAAATTAGCGATGCGATCAGCCGTATCTTTGACCTGCGCAAATGTGCGCGTGGCATCGTTAAAAATTGTATAAACCAGATCAGGGTAACTTGCGGCAGATTCATCGAGAATCGAAAACAGCGGCTTTTCATAACCGGAAATATCATGAGGTACATCTTCTGGCCATTTGGACGTCGGCCATACTGTGGCTGTCATGCAAACCTCCTTTACTTAGTGCCCAACCAAAAATGATATTATATCGAAGGATGGCACTAATGAGTTTCCAATTTGGAAATGAGCAAGGCCGCACAAGCCCGCCCGCCTCGCCTGAGCTCGCGATGGCGGGCAGGGATTTCTGCCGAGGCGTACATCGGGTACGTCGCAGGCGGAAAACCCGCGGAGAACGCAGCTCATCGGAAAAAGGGCCATTTCCGGATGGAAACTGGTTAGCGGTTGTTGAAAACACCTCTCTCAAAAGGAATAATTTCTATTTGCTTATAGTGAATTGCAGTTGGGGTGTCAAACAAGAAAGCGCGAATTTGCGTGGGCAAAGTAAATGGCCAAAATCGAAACAGCCAATCAACTCAAATCACGCATAATCGGAAAATTCGGTTTTGATCACGTTATAAAGTTCTTCACCGATTGCCAGACCGAGATCGATAAATTGAGGGCCGTATTTTTTCCCGGTGGCAGTTCTGAAAGTTTTTTTAATCTTCTCCAGCTTTTCCATCCCCTTAGAATAACCATCCATAAATTTAGACAGCGGCGGATTGAAATATGAAACCATGTCCCAGAGTGTATCATGGAAATTGTCCGGTCCCCAGCGAAATTTATCTGCATCATAGAGACTGTTGGAGATCAACGCACCTGCAGGAGTGTCGGCCTTAATACGATCTTTAAAGGCTTCATGATCCTGGATTGCACTGCAAATATAGCCTATTTCTTCGGAAGAAAATGGATAACTTTTCAACAGTTTCTTTGCGTGGGCAGCTGCCCGGGTGGAGTGATCTTTTTCTTTGCGCATGATATCATGCAGCAAGCCCGCGCTGTGGACCAGGCATACCAGGCGGAAAAGGCGATCCGGACTTGATCCGCTAGCCTGGACTTCGATAAAAATTATCGAACCCGCATCGTGGGATACCTTCACGGCGTGTATCAGGCCGTGTCCAAAATCATCTTCCAGGGTATTTGCAACATATGAAAACAGTTTTCTTATGATGGGATTGGTATCGAATAGCCGTTTGGAGGTCTCATAGGCAGGCCCATGGTCACGATAGAAATCCGGGGTTGGATGGCGCAAAATAATCTGACGGGCCCGCTGGCGAATTTGACGATAAATTGGCTGCATAGACGGGTGTTCATGAAGTAATGCAGTACAGGAAATTTACATCTCTGACATCAAGAGCGGCTTGCTGCAAACCTTCCACTTATCATCTTCTTTAACCAGAGTCAGTGTTACATCAATTTTATGGGATTCAATCAGAAAAAAGAGCTTTCCGATGAGTGCATAAAAGGGATTGATCGAACGCATTCGCTCACCTGTAATTCTAACGCGGGCGTGGTTTTCATCGGTCATCTGAAGGTAAGTGTGAATATGGGAAAGCTGGTTTCGCATATAGCTCCGCGAAAAACCCATTGATCGGGCTTGGTCGGCAACCCGATCCAGATACTGGTCCACGAGATTCGCTTTGCCATTCTCTGTCATTTTCGCGCAAAGCCGTTTAGACATAGCGGGACCGTCAAGCATGAAATAGGCTTTTGTAAAATCAACCGCTGCTTCTGCCGGGTTGTCCGACTCTCCTACCCGGATCAAAATCACCTGTAAAATAACAGCAATCACAATCACCGATCCAAAAACCACAATATTTTTACCGGTCAGCATTAATTAAACCTCCTTCAAACCCTCTTGAAGACCCATTCACGGTTGCCATCCCCCCCTAACATGAAACGCTTGTTAATGACAAGAATTTTTAAAGTAAAAACGCGCTATTTCGGGAAGCGTTTGGTTTGCCTAAATCGAGGTATGCTGGTCTTGATAATTGAATTACTCAATTCAGCGGTGGAAACAGTGGTGGACCGAATCGGTGCGGAACTACATATTTTGTCCAGGCAAGCAAAAGATTTGGGAAGTGATCCAAAAACAATATCTTAGCGCACAATACACTGCTTAACCCATGGTTCGGCAATCGCTTTCAGCTGCTTGATCTCATCATCGTTATATTCGTAGTTGGCATCCTTGAAAAAATCAGGGTGCAGTATTTGGCTTTTGTGAAAACGCTGCAGCGCATACAGGCCGGCACCTTCAATCAGCCGGCATATATCTTCAACCACCCCGGCAGTTACAATGGGTTTGACGCAGGTTGTTCTAAATTCATATGCCCTTGCCGAGCTCATAATAATCTCTATACTTGAAAGAATCGCGGACACATTGCAGTCCGGCTGGATATACGTGGCGTATTTTAATGGATCGGTTTTCAAATCCATTGCGATGTAATCGACCAGACCTTCGGCAATGAGCCGTTTGAGAACCTGTGGACGGCTACCGTTGGTATCCAATTTTACGGGGTAACCCATCTGTTTGATATGCTTGCATAAATCGAAGAGATCTTTCTGAAGTGTGGGTTCGCCTCCGGAGATAACCACGCCGTCTAAAAATCCCTTGCGGTTTTCGATAAAACGGTAGAGATTTTGAGGATTGGATTCAGCGCATGGCATCGCGCAGCCTTTGGCCAGATCCGGGTTATGGCAATAGGGGCAGTCAAAGTTACAACCGGATAAAAAAATGCCGCAGCTTACCTTTCCGGGATAGTCGATCAAAGAGTTTTTCAGTAAACCGCCAATGTTCATTGGATTGTCGTCTCCAACTTAAGATGATTCTTAAATTGCGGGTGTCAGTCAACTGGTTCAGAGGTTCTGGAACCTGTTATATTGGTTTTATTGGTTTCATTGGTTGAATTGGTTGAATTAAAGCGAACCAATTGAACGAATTAAACGAATCAAACCAATTAAACTGATCCAACGCCTGCAACCATAGTGACAGCCAGAACTTGACATCCCCGTATAACGAATAACTGATAACGTGCGACTAGGCCACCTTAAAAAACTTGCGGTCACTGTATTCGGACTGTTTACCAATGTTCCATTGTTTAACCGGCCGCAAATAGCCCACAACCCGCGAATAAACTTCGGTCTTCTGATGACAGATCGAGCAGGTTGCCTGCTCCCCGTTGAGGTACCCGTGCGAAGGGCAGATGCTAAAAGTGGGCGTCAGCGTAAAATAGGGAAGCCGATAATTGGTAGCAATCTTTCGGATTAATTTTTTAATCACTTCGATATCATTGACATATTCACCCAGGAAAATATGCAGAACGGTCCCACCAGTATATTTGGACTGCAGACTGTCCTGGAGCTCCAGGGTTTGAAAAATATCGTCAGTGTAACCTACCGGAAGCTGACTGGAGTTGGTGTAGTAAGGCGCCGCTCCAGCGGGTAAATCCGCTTCATTGGCGCAGATGATATCCGGGAACTTCTTTTTATCCAGCAATGAAAGGCGATATGAGGTGCCTTCAGCCGGTGTAGCCTCCAGATTAAAAATATCGCCGGTCTCGTTTTGTACGTCCGAAATCAGATCGCGCAGGAAATCCATCACCTGCAAAGAAAATTTCTGGCCTATTTTGCTGGTGATGTCTTCACCCAGAAAATTCAAGCATGCTTCGTTCATGCCGATAATGCCGACGGTAGAGAAGTGGTTCTTCCAGTACAGGCCGGCTCCTTCTTTAATATTACGCAAATAGAACCGGGAGTAAGGGTACAAATTTTTATCGGTGAACAGCTCCAGAACTTTGCGCTTGATTGATAGACTTTCAACTGCCAGAAGGACTTTGGCTTTGAGAATCGCAAAAAATTCGTTCTCATTCGAACTGACGTAGCCGATACGCGGTAGGTTGACCGTTACCACGCCGATGGATCCCGTCAGGGGATTGGCCCCAAAAAGTCCCCCACCGCGCTTTAAAAGCTCCCGATTATCCAGCCGCAGCCGACAGCACATGGAGCGGGTATCTTCAGGCGACATATCTGAATTGACGAAATTTGAAAAATAGGGAATCCCGTACTTTCCGGTCATTTTCCAGATCAAATCGAGGTTCGGATTGGCCCAATCAAAGTCAGCCGTAATGTTGTAAGTGGGTATTGGAAATGTAAAGACCCTGCCTTTTGCATCGCCGGCCATCATAACCTCAGCAAAGGCTTTGTTTAATAAATCCATTTCCGGCTGAAATTCGCCATAGGTTTCCTTTTGGCCGACACCGCCGATGATCGCCGGCTGATCTTTTAGAACCGGTGAAACGTTTAAATCCATCGTAATGTTGGTAAAGGGTGTTTGGAATCCAACGCGGGTGGGAATATTGATGTTAAAAATAAATTCCTGCATGGCCTGCTTAACTTCATCGTAATCCAGTCGATCATACCGGATAAACGGTGCCAGGAGGGTGTCAAAATTGGAAATAGCCTGCGCACCGGCGGCCTCTCCCTGCAAGGTATAGAAAAAATTGACAATCTGTCCCAGAGCGGATCGCAGATGCTTGGGCGGGGCGCTTTCGACTTTGCCTTCAACACCTTTGAAGCCCTGACAGAGCAAATCTTGCAAATCCCATCCAACACAGTAAACCGACAAAAGATTCAGGTCATGAATGTGGAAGTCTCCGCTTTTGTGGGCTTCTCTTATTTCAGGCGGATAAATACTGTTTAACCAGTATTCAGAAGTCACCTCGGATGAAATGTAATTATTCAGACCCTGCAGTGAATAGCACATGTTGCTGTTTTCATTAATTTTCCAGTCAAGTTTCTGTATATAGTGATTCACCAGATCCACATTGGCTTTGGTAGTGATTTGCCTGATCTGGGCATGCTGCTCGCGGTATAAGATATAGGCTTTAGCGGTTTTAAAAAATGGTGAATCCAACAGCACGGCTTCAACAATGTCCTGAATCTGCTCGACTTCAGGTGCCGGATCCAGCTTCAGCTCGTGGGCCAAGGTTAAGACCCTTAATGTCAGTTTCTTGGCTTCTTTTTCTCCGAATTCGCCGGTGGCGCAGCCCGCTTTGGCAATCGCGGCGGTAATTTTCGATGAAT
>JARRJQ010000164.1:0-6822 GCA_037388985.1 Desulfobacterales bacterium
TTTGGCTGAACCTTCGAAATCAAGGAAGAAACTGTAATTACCCGGATCTGAACGCAGCGGCATCGAGGCGATGCGGGTCAGGTTGATCCCTGCGTCCGCAAACAGCTTGAGTACAGCATACAACCTGCCGGCTTCGTGAGGTACGGTAAAAATAATGGATGTCTTATCTCCATTTTCAGGATAAGGCTCCCGTGCTAAAAGTAAAAATCGTGTGGAATTAGAAGGACCGTCCTCAATACCCTCTTTAATAATTTCAAGGTCATACAATTCGGCACATAATGAACTTGCGATGGCTGCCCCGGCTCTGGGGTTTTCCCTGGCCAGCATTTTGGCCGCTCCTGCCGTATCATAATAGGGGCGGGGTTCCAGTTTGTTGCGCATCAGAAAGTCGCGGCACTGGGCCAGGGCCTGGGGATGCGAAAAGACCTGACGGATTTCACGATAATCAGTTGTGTCGGTGGCCAGCAGACAGTGGTTTACGGCGACTTTAACTTCACCGATGACCTTAAGATCCGTGGTGATCAGCAGATCATTGACCTGGGTCACAGCGCCTTCTAATGAGTTCTCGACCGGCACCACCCCGAGATCGAAATAGCCATCTTCGACTCCCCGAAACACATCGATAAACTCCATACATGGAATGTAGGCTCCGGCGGGAACCAGCTTCCGTGCAGCCACCTCACCGTAGGCCCCGTGTTCTCCTTGAAATGCCGCCAGCTGGCGGTCTTCATCCTGGATTCGCCTGGTTTCTTCGACAATTGCCTTAAGCAACTGTCTGGTAAATGATCTTTCGATGAGATCCAGATTCAAACGCTCCAAGCGGGTCAGCAATTCATTTTCCTGTTCCGGATCGCCAAAAGTTTCCTTGAATTTTTTGGCCCGCAGCGCCAGCCCCATCCGTTCCTGGAGTAAAACCAGCAATTCGCGATCGATTTTGCTGATTTTTTTGCGAATTTCCTCAGATTTCATTTTTTAGCTCACTTTAGTTGCAATTTCTATTTACAAGCTCATTGAGATGGTTGGGTATCCAAAAAAGTTTTCAACGGCCTCAAGCGCTTCATCAGATTCGAAAATCTGTCCGGTGTGAGGGCCTGTTCCGCATCACACAGCGCTTCTTCAGGTTTATGATGCACCTCGACGATCATCCCGTCTGCACCGGCAGCGACAGCTGCCATGCTCATCGAGGGGATTAAGCTGATGCGCCCGGTGCTGTGGGTCGGGTCAATAATGATCGGCAGATGGGTGAGCTCTTTTATGGCCGGGACGGCACTAAGATCGAGCGTGTTGCGGGTATAGGTTTCGAAAGTCCGAATACCCCGTTCACACAGAATCACATCGGGGTTGCCCTCACTGAGGATATACTCGGCGCAGTTAAGCCATTCTTCAAGTGTGGAGTACATACCGCGTTTAAGAAGTACCGGGCGTCCGGCTCTGCCCACTTCTTTGAGCAGAGAGAAGTTTTGCATATTGCGCGTTCCAATCTGCAGAACATCCGCGAACTCAGACACCCAGGAGACATCACGGGGATCGAGCACCTCGGTAACAATCGGCAGTCCGGTTTCCTTTTTAGCTTTTTCTAATATTCTCAGCCCCTGCAGACCCAGCCCCTGAAAGGCATAAGGGGAAGTTCGCGGCTTAAAGGCACCGCCGCGTAGCATATCCGCACCGGCAGCTCTGACCGCCCGGGCGGTATCTATCAACTGTTTTTCGCTTTCAACGCTGCAGGGCCCGGCAATCACGACAAAATCACGACCGACGTGAACGCCTGAGACATTAACAACGGTACGCTGTTCAATTTCCAGTGATACGAGTTTAAGATTTTTCATGGCTATAATCCATACCTGTCTCAATCATAAAATCAACTGTTACAGGTCTGTTTTGTAATTACCAATTTCGATCAAAAGCAGTTCATCGCGCTTTGATCCGTGATTTATGTTTATCCGGCATCTTAAGCTGCAGCCTCGAGCATACCAATCGTGTTGTAATCCAAAGGCTGGATGTGTTTTTCCGTTAAGATGCGTATGGCTTTGTCATTATCATTGAAACAGAATACCATGACTGTTTTTCCCCGGTTAATTCCTGCAAATGCATAGCTGTACTTAATTTTAATTCCGGCATCCATTAATTTCTCTATCAGCATAGATAATTGTCCCGATGTGTTATCGATTTCCACAGCCACCACATCATCAACCCGACCGGGGATATCTTTTTGCATCAAGATTTGCCTGGCGGTTGCAACCTCGGAAACAAGAATGCGCAGTTCCCCATAGTTTCCTGTATCGACCAGCGTGAGAGCTCTGGGAGTGATGCCCTCATTTTCCAATGCTTTGGTCAGTTCATAGAGTCTGGCATAGGAATTCTCCATGGGTACTGAAATTTGTTTTAGTTTCATGACGGCCTCCTGGTTTGCTAAATGGATAAATAAAAAAGCCTCGAGATATTTTTCTCGAGGCTTTTATAAACAAAAAACCCCGAGTGGCCGTTGATGTCCACCCGGGGGGATTAACGCTTAATGGTTAGCGTCAGGCAACCGGATGGACGCCTCTAAAGCTAAAAAAGAAGCGTCCGAAATTAAAAAAACGATATGTGTGATATTTAATCTTCATTTGTCGGCCTAGTCGCTAATAAATACTTATTAACCGGTTTTTTAAGCAACTGTCAATCTTTTTTTGGAAAATATTCATTAAAGCAGGATTTAACCTGACGGGGTTTTCAAACCGCTTCGAGACAGTATTTGAGCGAGTCCGTCCAAAGCCAAAATATACCCATAAGGTCCAAATCCTGAAATCTGTGCCTGCACGATATCGGAAATCAGCGACGTATGACGAAAGGCTTCTCGCTTTTTAATGTTGGAAAGGTGGATCTCAACAACAGGGATATTCAACATAGCCAGGGCGTCTCTAATGGCAACACTGGTATGGGTATAGGCGGCCGGGTTGATGAGAATGCCATGAAATGTGCCGTGTGCCTGCTGGATTTTTTCTACAATGTGGCCTTCATGATTTGATTGGAAGGTCTCCAGTTCCAATTCAAGCTTGGTGGCCCGGGCCGTCAATCGGGCATTTATTTCATCAAGCGTTTGGCAACCATAGATTTCCGGCTCCCGGTTTCCAAGCATGTTTAGATTGGGCCCATGGATGACTAAAATTTTTTGACGCACTGCTTTTTCTCCCATTGGATTGACTCCTGGTTTAAATCTGCCGTTTCGTTATCGGTTTATAATCGGTCGTTTATTTTTTGCATGGCCTGCATCAAGGCCGCCCGTTTTTTCTGCGCGTAGGGATTATAGTGGTGCATGTCATAAAAAAGCTGCCAGGTATCATGTTCTACGACGTCCAGTATGTGCAACAGACGTTTGTAGCCCTCGGTATCCATGGCGAGAGGCTTGGCGCCGAATTCAGAAAGTGTTCTTCCAATAAAATGGGTCAGCGCCAGACTGACGGCAATTTGTTCATCGTGGTCTTCCGGCGTTGATTCCATAATGGCCAATTTTTTGGAAGCCAGATAGGCTTTTATTTTCCGATATGTTTTTTTATCCATCCGGATCGGGCTTAGAAAAATTTTTTGGCCTTCTAAAGTATTCGCGGCACTATCGGGTCCAAACATCGGATGGGTGGCGAGAATTGAAACATTATCCGGCAGCAGGGTCTTCATCCATTGGCAAGGATAAACCTTTACCGAGCAGACATCAACAACCACAGCATCCTTTTGTACCCGCGATCCAATCTCGCTTAATATGTCCTTAAGAGCCGAAATCGGAACGCACAGAATAAGGATTTTTTGTTGACAGACTTTATTCAGGGATGCAGCCCGGGCACCAATTGCTTTGATCTGTTCTGATTTGTCGGTTCGATTGAAAACCAGAACCTCAAAATCCTCGGCAAGATACCGCGCGGTCAGTTTCCCAAAGCGCCCAAAACCAATGATACCGATCATAATGCTCCTGCTATCTGCTCAAAGCCTTTTTTAAGTTCATCGTCGGAGACAGCAAACGATATGCGGATATGCTTTGTCACCCCGAAAGCCTCTCCGGCTACCACCGCAACGCCGGCCTCCTTTAAAAGGCGCTCGGCCAGTTCCTGGGCAGTTTCACCAGGCTTTAAAACCGTCGATACGTCCGGGAAAAGATAAAACGCCCCCCGGGGTTCAGTGCATCTGAAAAATCGGGATGCATATTGATAGGCGATATCTCTTTTGCGCTGCATTTCAGCCTGTCGCGCAGTCAGCCAGCGGTCGTCCAAAGATTCTACCGCCAGTGCGCCATACTGGGCAAAGGTGCAAACATTGCCGGTCAGATGGCTTTGAATTTTAGACAGCGCGGCGATAATCGGGCTGGGGGCTGCGACGTAACCGATTCGGAAGCCGGTCATACTGTAGCTTTTTGAAAAACTTCGCGTGACAATGGTTCGGTTACGGACAGCTTCGATTTCAAACGGACTTGCATGTCGGCATCCGTCATAAACAAATGCATCATAGGCTTCGTCGGCGATGATAAACAGGTTGTGATCCACTGCCAGTCGGGCGATTTTTTCTATATCGGCGATTGGATACACCGCCCCGCTGGGATTATTGGGCGAATTAATCAGAATGGCTTTTGTCCGTGGAGTAATCGCGCGCTCGATGGCCGTATCATCCAGTTGATGATTTTGGGTGTCGACGAGCACCGGCCGTCCTCCGGCAAGTTTGACCTGCTCGACAAAACTAACCCAGAACGGCACCGGAATAATCACCTCATCTGAAGGGTCGCAGATCACCTGAAAAATCATATACAATGCCTGTTTGGACCCGTTAGTCAACAGGATGTTATCGGCATCATAACCGCTGAATCCGGTCGCCAGTTGTGTCCGGAGCTCGGGGAGGCCTTTTACCGGGCTGTAGCGGGTTTTGCGCGCATCCAGGGCTGCTTTTGTGGATTCAATAACTGCAGAAGGCGTATCAAAGTCCGGCTCGCCCACTGCCAGATCAATAACCGCTTTGCCCTTCCGGCGCAAATTCTGAATCAAGGCGGTAAAGGCCACCGTTTTTGACCCTGCAATAGATTGGATTTTATCAGACAGTTTCATTTTCCCTCATTTTCTGCCGCAACGCGAGATCGGCGATAACCAGCGCCGCCATGCTTTCGACAATCGGCACGGCCCGCGGCAGCACACAGGGGTCATGGCGGCCTGTGGCTTCAAGTATAACATCGCGGCCCTCAAAATCCGCGGTTTTTTGCGGCAAACGGATGGTGGCCGGCGGTTTGAAGGCCACGCGTAAAATAATAGGCTCGCCGTTGGAAATCCCGCCCTGGACGCCGCCGCTATAATTGCTTTTGGTTCCTAAACGATCTCCCTTTTTGATAAACGCATCATTGTGCGCTGAGCCCCGCATGCGGGAGCCTGCAAAGCCCGAACCGATTTCAAACCCTTTGGCGGCAGGAATCGACAGCATGGCCTGGGCTAGCAATGCTTCGGCTTTGTCAAAAACAGGTTCCCCCAATCCGGCGGGGACGTTGCGGCACACGCAGGTAATGATGCCGCCCAGTGAGTCTCCTGCATTTTGAACCTCTAAAATTGCATCCCTTATTTTTTCTGCGGTCTGAAGGTGCGGACAGCGGACCGTCGAACGATCTACCTGCTTGCGGTTGATTTTCATGAAATCGACTGCAGGTGCTTCTGTATCGCAGACGGCGCTCACCCAGGCGACAATTTCAATGCCGTATCGTTCGGATAAAAATTTTTCGGCAATCGCCCCGCCGGCGACCCTTCCGACGGTTTCCCTGGCACTTGCGCGTCCGCCACCGCTTAGCGCTCGTATGCCATATTTACGCTGGTAAGTGTAATCGGCATGCGAGGGTCTTGGCACCGACCGCATCCGCCGGTAATCCGCCGGGCGTTGATCCGTATTTTTTACCGTCAGCGCAATCGGTGTGCCGAGGGTTTTGCTGTTTTGAACCCCGGACCATATGGTGACCCGGTCCGCTTCTTTTCGCGAAGTCGTCAGTTTGCTCTGGGCCGGTCGGCGTCGGTCAAGCTGGGCCTGGATATCGGCCTCGCTGAGCTTTATTTCTGGCGGACAGCCGTCTATCACGGCGCCGACTCCCGTTCCGTGGGACTCGCCGAAGGTGGTAAGCCGAAATAAGGTGCCAAATGAGCTGGACATAAAAATTATTCTCCGATCCGGTGTTTTATTTTTTGAATGATTCTTTGTGTGATTTCGATCACCGGGATATCATCCGTTTGGATAAAAAAATCACTGGCGTTCTCATAGTCGGGGTTGCGCTTTGAGAGCATATCTTCGATTTCTTCTACCAGGCCCTTGTCGGTAAGTGCCGGTCGAAAATTCGCGGTATTTATATCCTGAAGCAAGCGTTTTCTGATGGTCTCGGCGGTTGCGCCTAACCCGATAATGATTCCGCTGGCATGCATTGTTCTGACATTTTCTGCATCGAGCACCACACCGCCGCCGGTGGCCACCACCTGCCGTTTCTTTTTGCAAATCTGCATTAGCATCGAGCGCTCCCTGTGGCGAAACGCTTCCCAGCCATCAGTGTCCACAATATCTTTAATCTGTTTTCCGCATTCTTCGACCAGCATGTTATCGGCGTCTACAAATGACCAGCCGATGGATTCGGCAACGGACTTGCCGATAGTGGTTTTGCCGCTGCAGCGGTATCCGATCAAAAAAAGATTCATGATTGATACAATTCCTCAAAAACGCGCCAGAAACCGGGAAAAGATTTTCCGACGCAGTCTTCATCGCGGATGCAGACGCCGGGTATATTTAAACCTGCAATCGCAAAGCTCATGGCGATGCGGTGATCGTTATAGGTGTCAATTATGG
>JARRJQ010000164.1:6860-11449 GCA_037388985.1 Desulfobacterales bacterium
TGCCGTTGTCGGTGCAAGCAGCGCCGATGCCCATTTTTTTAAGCTCGGTTACTGTGGCGGTCAAACGGTCGCTTTCCTTTGTCCTAAGATGGGCGACATTTTTGATCACGGAAATGCCGCTGGCAAAAGCGGCGACTACCGCCAGCGTCGGGACCTGGTCCGGCATATCGGCCATGTCGGCCTCAATTGCACGCAGCGGACCGCCGGCGACACCGATTCCGTCTGATTCCCTGGAAATGCGGCAGCCCATTTGCTCGAGCAGGTCAACAAAGCGCACATCCCCCTGGGCCGAATCCGCACTGACCCCCATTACCTTGATTTGAGCACCGGTAACAGCAGCCGCGCCCCAGAAATAGGCTGCTTGCGAACAATCCGGTTCAACCCAATAGTTGCCCGCCCGGTAAAGCTGCCCGCCCGGAACTTTGAATTTTCGATAGCTCTCGCGCTCGAAGCGGATACCGAATCTTTTGATCAGTTCTAAGGTTAGCTCCACATAGGGTCTGGACACCGGGCCGCCGATAACATGGATTTCAAGTCCATTTTGAGTGCATGGTGCCATCAGAAGAAGCGCGGACAGATACTGGCTGCTTTGCTGGCAATTAATGCGCACCTTATCTGCGCTGATTGTTCCGCCGGTTATCTCGATCGGCGGGCAGCCGTTGTCGTTTAATGCATGAGCCTCAACACCCATTTTGTGCAACGCCGTTAAAAGATCCTTTATCGGCCGCATTTGCATGCGAGCGGTACCGGTCAGGGTATAGGTTCCTTTACCCAGCGCCGCCACTGCGGTTAACAGACGCATAGAGGTTCCTGAATTTCCGAGATAAATCGGTGCATCACAGGATTGCAGGCAACTCGCCTGCCCATAAACCCGGACGTCTGTGCGGTTAACTTCAATTTGAATCCCCATCTGCCTGAGAGCATCGATGGTAAATTGCGTATCTTCACTGACCAGGGCGTTTTTAAGAGTGGACACTCCCTTGGCCAAAGCTGCCGCTATCAACATGCGATGCGTGTAACTCTTTGAGCCGGGGACGCTGATCCGGCATTCTGAAATTTTATAGGGTTTTATTTCTTTCATATTGTCTGAGAATCCATCGTAAATCCGTTTTGAAAACAACAGACCGCGTTACAAAAAGTGCCTTGTCTATGGTTTCAGGTGTCAGGTTTCAGTGTTCAGCATTTGGTTTGGCTGTGTTTTAGCTCTGTCAATGCTGACACCTGAACACTGACACCTGAAACCTGTGAATTCCTGATACCTAGCCCATAAAGCTAAAATACCTTTTGAATTGAAGTTTGAGCGCCTCATCTTTTTTTAACTTTTCAGAGCCTCCAAAACTGAGCGCTGCATGATATCCACGGGAGCTTTTCTGCCGGTCCAAAGCTCAAACTGCAGTGCTGCCTGAAATACAAACATGGTAATTCCGCTGATGGTCTGACACCCTTTCGCTTCAGCTTCCTTTAAAAGACGGGTTTTAAGCGGATTGTAAACGATGTCCATGACGATCATCTCTTTCGATAAGTTTTTTTGGGGTACCGGAGTTGCACCTGTATCAGGGTACATTCCAACCGGCGTTGCGTTGATCAGGATCTCATAGCGGTTTGACTGCCAATCGCTTAAGGGGAAAAAATCCGCCTTCAAATCAGCTGCCAGGCGTTCTCCGGTTGCCCTCGAGCGGTTAAAAACGGTCACCCGCCCACCTGAGGACACCAAGCCAAATCCGACAGCTCGCGCAGCTCCGCCGGCACCGACGACCGCCACCGATTTTCCCTGAATAGCTGTTTTTGTCTTCAATGCTTCCAGGGCACCCTGGCAGTCGGTGTTATAGCCGATCAGCTTGCCGTTCTGGTTGACAATCGTGTTTACCGCCCCAATCTTTGCCGCTGCATCATCCACATCATCAAGATATTGGATAACATTGACTTTATGCGGAATAGTGATGCTGGCCCCTTTGAAATTCAAAGCCTTGATGCCCTTTATCGCAGCATCCAGATCGGTGATTTTGAATGCCAGGTAAATTCCGTTATAGCCAACGGCCGCCAAGGCCTGGTTGTGCATCACCGGGCTTAAGCTGTGCTCCACCGGATTGCCAAGAAGCCCCAAAAGGGATGTATGTAAATCAATCATTTTGGCTTTCGATCCGTTTTTTGTACGTTGCGGCCTTCAGCAATGATGGCTCTAAAAATATGCCGCAGACCGTCATCGCGCAGCGGACCCTGGCAAGTTCTTCTATTGCAATCTGCTCCGCAACGGCGTTGCCGATGCCATTTAACAGAACGAAATGAATGCGACCACCCTCCCGTTTTTTATCTTTGCCAATGGCTTCAGCTACACTTTCGGTTTTAGATTCAAACCGGGTCGGAAGACTCAGATCATTTAGCAGCACCCGCAACCGAGTATCTTCTTCGGCTGTCAGCAAGCCTCTTTTGTAAGACAGGCTCGACGCAAACATCATCCCCATGCTGACCGCCTCGCCATGCGGAACACCGGCAGCTCGTTCAATGGCATGCCCGAAAGTATGCCCAAAGTTTAGGATGCGGCGTTCTCCTTTTTCGGTTTCGTCCCGGCTGATAATCGATGATTTAATCCGCACAGATGCCGACACCACCTTTTTGATGGCCTGGCTGTCCAGCGCCAAAATGTCTTTTGCATGTCGCTCAAGATAAACAAACAGGTCGGCATCCGCGATGGCGGCATGCTTGACGATTTCCGCCAGGCCGCATGCAATTTCCGTCTGCGGCAGCGTTTTTAATACTTCAGGATCACAGATGACAAATTCAGGCTGATGAAAAAGCCCGACCATGTTTTTGTACCCTTCGAAATTAACACCATTTTTTCCACCGATGCCGGCGTCCACCTGGGCCAGCAGGGTCGTGGCAACAAAACCAAACCGCACCCCGCGCAAATAGGTTGAAGCCACAAATCCGGTAATATCGCACACAATGCCGCCGCCAATGCCGACAATAAATGCGGAGCGATCTGCTCCGGAAGATATCAGCTGCGCATAGATGTCCTGCACGGTTTGCAGAGTTTTGATTTCTTCCCCGGTTCCGATGGTGATCACTTCGGCGGCCATCGAGTCCAGGTGATACAATCTGCCAACATTGACATCGGTTATGATGATCGGCCGGGCTGCCGGGACATACCGCTGCAGGTTCTGCAGACATTCACCGATTAAGATGCATGACAGGCCTGAATTCGTATGGATAGTGATGTTTTCCATTTGTTTAGGGGAAAGAGCTCCCATCTATGATGCCAGTTTATATTTTTTGAGATCCGTCTGTTGAAGCTTCGCATCTGCCCACAGCAGCAATTCTTCGGTAGTCTCCCATGAAATGCACTCATCCGTTATGGAGACACCGTATTTTAGCGACGAGGCGTCACCCGAAAAAGCCTGATTGCCTTCAACCAGATTGCTTTCGAGCATCAGACCGATCAGGGCTTCGTTACCGGCAATGTATTGTTCGATGACGCTTTTCCAGACCACAGGCTGTCCTTGATATTTTTTCATCGAATTGGCATGGGAGCAGTCGACCATAAGCGCGCTTCTTCCAAGCTGATGGGATCATAATTGGGTCTTCTTCCTCCCCTTAAAACAATATGCACCCATGGATTGCCGGTGGTTTTAACCACACAGGTTTTACCGTCCTGATCGATGCCCAAAAAACCTTGCGGGGTTCGTGCAGCCTCCAGGGCATTGACTGCCGATGACAGATTGCCGTCCGTGCTGTTTTTAAAGCCAACCGGCATTGATAAACCGCTGGCCATTTCACGATGGATCTGGGATTCGGAAGTGCGTGCTCCGATGGCCGACCAGCTGACCAGATCAGCAACATACTGTGCGGTGATCGTATCCAGCATCTCGGTGGCTGCAGGAAGCCCCATTTCGTTAATTTGCACCAAAAGGCGGCGCGCTTTTCGTAACCCCGCCGTCATGTCGCAGGTGCCATCCAGGTAAGGATCGCTGATCAGCCCTTTCCATCCCACTGACGTTCGAGGCTTTTCAAAATAGACTCGCATGACCACAAAAAGGGTCTTGGCTACCTTTTGGCGAAGCCTATTCAGTTTGGCGGCATATTCGAGGGCCGCCTTTTCGTCGTGAATGGAACAGGGCCCCACGATGATCAGCAAGCGCCGATCCTTTTTTTGCAAAATACTTTCGATATGCGCCCTTCCCAAAACAACAGTTTGATTTGCATCGGCGCTGATCGGGATTTCCTTTTTTAATACTTGCGGTGCAGTAAGCGGCTGGTAACCCTTAATTCGAAGATCATCAGTTGATTTCATTTTGGATTCCCTTTACGTTAAAGTTGAATTGGATTTGGGTTATCAATAAAAAAGCCGCAAATTTTATTTTGCGGCTTTAAAAAACAAAAAGCCGCGAGCTTCAGTCTGCCCGCGGCTTTTAATAAAGTTAGATGATCAATCAACCCATGGGCAGACTCCTCCGGTAAAAATAAAAATAAAAGTACTGCCGCGATTGATCGATTTTATGTTCTGGCTTATGTTGAGGTTTTGCCATTATGTTGCTCCACTATAATTTATTTGTTTACTAAATGGATTCATACAGGTTGTCAAGTGCTTTTTC
>JARRJQ010000165.1:0-27696 GCA_037388985.1 Desulfobacterales bacterium
GAAAGAAATGGCCTCCACCGGCGAATTAGGCCGGATTAATTACATTTATTCGCATCGGCTCAATCTGGGGAAAATCAGGCGCGAGGAAAATATCTTATGGTCTTTTGCACCGCATGATATTTCCATGATTCTTGCTTTGGCCGGTGAAGAACCGGAGAGCGTTTTATCAACCGGTGGGAACTATTTGCACCAAAAAATAGCTGACGTCACAACAACACATCTTGAATTTCCTTCCGGACTCCAGGCGCATATTTTTGTTTCCTGGCTGCACCCTTTTAAAGATCAAAAACTTGTTGTGGTTGGTGATCGCAAAATGGCCGTTTTTGATGACACCCAGCCCTGGCAGGACAAGCTGCTTTTGTATCCGCATCAAATCAATTGGAAAAACCACATGCCGGTTCCCCACAAGGCCGAACCTCAACGCGTTCAGATATCGGAGGCAGAACCGCTTCAGTATGAATGCCAGCACTTTCTGGACTGTATATCCAACAATTCTCAGCCCATAACAGATGGTCAAGAAGGTTTAAAGGTTCTCAAAGTCCTTAATGCCAGTCAAGCCTCACTAAATGACTCAGGCCGCAAAGTCCGTTTGCCAATTCACGCCCGGCATGTTCATAAGGATCAGCGTTCGTCCGCAGCAGTTGCCTACCCTATAACTTCGGAAGGTGATATTTTCGTCCACCCAACTGCGGTGATTGATAACAATGTAACTATTGGGAAAAAAACAAAAATCTGGCACTTTTCGCATATACTGTCAGGATCGTCAGTTGGAGATGGATGCAACATCGGCCAGAATGTTGTTATTGGGCCGGACGTCAAGGTTGGCAAGGGTTGCAAAATTCAGAACAATGTGTCTGTGTACAAAGGTGTGACGCTTGAAGACGAGGTATTCTGCGGACCGTCAATCGTTTTTACCAATATTTATAACCCGCGGGCGGCAATCTCCAAAATGGATCAGGTGCGTCCCACCCGGGTAAAAAAAGGCGCCACCATTGGTGCTAATGCCACCGTGGTATGTGGGATAACGCTTGGATGCTACTGTTTCATCGGAGCCGGTAGCCTTGTGAATAAAAATGTTCCGGATCATGCCCTTGTCGTTGGCAATCCCGCCAAACAGATTGGATGGGCCTGCCTCTGCGGAGAACGACTGACCAAGAATCTGAGATGTCCGAACTGCGGCAGTCGTTTTAAAAAACAATCGGAAGGTCTGGTGCAGCTGAGTGTCTAAATAACATCTCTGAAATTCTAGCGGCTGTTTTTTGCCTTTTGAGGTGTCGCGCAATGACCCACCGAAAACAATCAAAAATAAGACAGTTAATGGATAAGGGTGTCCGGATTGACTGTCCGGATAGCGTCGAAATCGGCGAAGAAGTTGATATTAATAAAATTTCGGGTAACGGTGTGGTCATCCATGCGGGCTCTAAGATTTTCGGCAATTCGACTGTCATTTTAAGAGACGTTAAGATCGGATATGAAGCGCCCGCGACCATTAAGAGCTGTCAGATCGGACCCGGGGTTGAACTGAAAGGCGGTTTTTTTGAAGATGCCGTGTTCCTGGCAAACGCCAAAGCCGGTCTGGGGTCTCATGTGCGTGAGGCAAGCATTTTTGAAGAGCAGGCCAGTATTGCCCACACCGTGGGAACCAAACACACGATCCTCTTTCCGTTTGTCACTCTGGGGAGTTTAATCAATTTTTGCGATTGCCTGATGGCCGGGGGCACCAGTCGCAAGAATCACAGTGAGGTGGGCAGCTCCTATATCCATTTTAACTTTACACCCAATCAGGATAAGGCGACTGCTTCTTTGATCGGCGACGTCCCCCAAGGGGTTCTGTTAAACCAACCACCGATATTTTTAGGAGGGCAGGGCGGACTGGTAGGCCCCTGTCGGCTGGCTTACGGGGTCACAGTGGCTGCCGGAACGATCGTCCGAAAAGACGAACTCAGACCGAGGCGCCTGATATTCGGCGGAGCAGCGCAAGGCGGTAATGCACCGTATAAACCCGGCAAATACCGAATCCCTAAAAGGGTGGCGGTCAACAACATCGTTTATATTGCTAACTTAATTGCGCTGAACCAATGGTATAATCAGGTGCGCGGTCTGTTTATTTCAGAAGATTTTCCGCAAGCATTACTCAGCGGATTAATACAGAAACTGGATCTTGCGATCTCAGAGCGGATTAATCGACTTGAGGCCCTCTGCCATAAGATGCTGAAAAACATGGAAACACACGCAGACGACACGCCTGACCGTTCTCCACCTGTGCGCAATCAGATTAAGGAATTGGATCAACATGGGTCCGCGCTGAAAGATTTGCTCAACCAGCAAAAAACTGATGAGGGCGACACCCATCAGAGAGATTTTTTTCTTGAAAAAATACAAAAGCACATCGCAAAAAGCGGCGCAGATTATATTGCCGTTATTCAGGGACTGGCCCCTTCTGATGGAGCCGTTGCCACGCAATGGCTTCAAGGCATAGTCGATCGAGTAGTCAATGACGCCTTAAAACTGATTCCATCATTTAAATAGGCAAGCCGCCTCGCTTTTTTGATTTGAACCAAGGAAACTGATATGGGTAAACTTTTTGGCACTGACGGAATTCGCGGTGCGGCGAACCAATATCCATTAACAGCAGAGATGGCCTTGAGAGTCGGTCGGGCGGTGGCATCGATTTTCAGAAGAACTAACAGCCAAACGAAAATAATTATCGGGAAAGATACACGTGAGTCTTGTGATATGCTTGAATCCGCGCTGGCTTCCGGGATTTGTTCTGCCGGCGCGGTTGCCTGTCTGACAGGCATTTTGCCGACCCCGGCGGTGGCTTATCTCACTTCCGCAATTGACGCTTGCGCCGGAATAATGATCTCTGCCTCGCACAACCCCTTTTACGACAACGGCATCAAGATCTTTGACGGTGGAGGCTTCAAACTAAACGACCATACAGAAGAGCAACTCGAGTATCTGATACTGGATAAACATGTAAACGATGCGGGCAGCAAGTCCATTCTCAACGCCGGGAGCGTGGAAAAATTCAAAGATGCAGAAGAGCGTTACCTGGATTTTCTGCGAAACACCCTTCCGGGGAAAACCGTGTTCAATGATATAAAAATCATTGTGGATTGTTCAAACGGAGCAACCTATAAGGTTGCCCCCCTATTATTTCATAATCTTGGCGCCCAGGTTGAAACCATTGGTGCGAATCCGAATGGTCAAAATATTAATGCCAGTTGCGGATCCGAGAGTCCGCAAATCCTGATGGATGCCGTTATGGCCAAAAAGGCCGATATCGGTCTGGCGTTTGATGGAGATGGTGACCGGTTGGTTGCCGTAGATGAAAATGGCCGGCTGGTTACCGGTGACCGGATTCTGGCTATATTTGCCAAAGCGTTTAAGCAAAAAGGATTATTAAAGAATAATGTGGTGGTCAGCACCGTTATGAGCAATCTGGGATTGCAATTGGCATTAAAAAACTTAGGCATTCGCTATTTGATGGCTCCGGTTGGTGATCGCTATGTGCTGCAAATGATGCAGGAAAACGGGGCAATAATCGGCGGTGAAGATTCCGGTCACATGATTTTCCTGGATCGACATACTACCGGTGATGGAATGCTGGCCGCCATTGAACTGCTGAAGATCATGCATGATGAAAGCAAACCGTTATCCGAATTGAGCCGGGTCATGAAGGCCTTCCCCCAGGTTTTGTTAAACATAGAAGTTAAAGACAAACCGGATATCGAAAACGTTCCGCAGGTCAAGGATGCAATTCAAAGCGTGGAAGATATGCTGGGCGAACAGGGTAGGGTGCTGGTGCGTTATTCCGGCACTCAACCGGTGTGCCGAGTAATGGTTGAGGGACCCGTCGAAGAAGAAACCCGGCGTTACTGTCAGCAGATCGCCGACGTTGTAAAAGCAATTCTTGGTTGAAATCTACAACAGAGAACAAAGAGCCCACAGAAGTCAAAAAATTAAGAGATAAATAAACCTTTATGATCTCTGCGGGCTCTTTGGTTAAACTTATCTGAAAATAGCTATTTTTAGCTGGAAATTATTCTCGGTTGCCGAGTATTCTCAGCAACATCAAAAACAAGTTTATAAAATCGAGATACAATTTCAGCGCACCGAGAATGGCTCCCTTGCGAATAGCACTGGCGCCGATATCAGCAGGCTGCGAGGTTGCCATGGTTTTTAGATATTGAGTGTCATAGGCGGTCAAACCGATAAAAACCAGCACTCCGATGTAGCTGATGATCATGTACATTGCTGAACTGCGGATAAAGATATTGACCAGTGATGCGATGATAATACCGATTAGGCCCATCATCAAAAATCCGCCCATTGAGGTTAGATCGCGTTTGGTGGTCCATCCATATATGCTGCATGCGATAAATGTGGCCGCACAAACAAAGAATGTTGATGCAATTGACGAACGGGTGTAAACAAGGAAGATAAAAGATAGGGTTGCCCCGTTTAATGCTGAATAAAGCAAAAAGAGGGCGGTAGCGGTTGAAGCCTGCATTCGGTGCACGCGCGCGCTGATGATGAACACAAGCGCCAATTCAGCGATGATCAAACCGAAAAAAAGGATTTGATTGCGAAATATAAAGTTTAATAATGCCGGTGTGCTGGACACGTAAAATGCAATAAAGCCTGTAAGGGCCAGGCCGATCGCCATCCAATTGTAAACGCTGCGGATAAACTCATTTACCCGAACCTGAACCTGCGTTTGTTTTACGGGTATAGACTCCATTTAGCTTGTCTCCTGCGAATTATGGATTAATGTTTGAATATAATAACACATAAATCGGTATTTTCAAGGCCTGTTGTGTGCAAGGAATATGAAACCTGATCAATTGTATCAAGAACTGAAAGATCTGGCTGAACGCATCCAAATTACGGTCTCAGAACAGAATCTAAAGACATCGGGCATCAAGGTTAAAAGCGGTCTGTGCACGGTGAAAGGCAAACAGATCTTCATTATGGACAAGCATAAATCTGTTCATAAAAAGATAAGAATTCTCGCCGCGCAGCTCGCAACAATGCCGCTGGACCATCTATATATTATTCCGGCTGTTCGCGAGCTGCTGGATAAGGCTGTCGAAAAATGAATCTTGTTACGCCAGAAAGCATAAAACTACCCACAAATTGGCCGCAGGGGAGACCGAATCGTTTCTTGGGTTCAAAAAGATGCTGGTTTAACGGGATTCCAATAAAAAGTTTACATAATATTAATTATCAGACGTTCAATACGAGATGAATTTTTTATGCTTCACGATGATGACAAACAGTTGACCGATCCATTTGAGACGATTGAAGAATTTGAGCAGGTCCGAAAAATTTACACGGTTTCGGAACTCAATGCGGTGATTAAGTCTTTGCTTGAGCAACGCTTTCCTTTTGTCTGGGTTGTCGGAGAAATTTCTAATTTTCGAATCCCATTGTCCGGTCATTTTTACTTTACGCTTAAAGACGAATCTTCACAGCTCAATGCCGTCATGTTTCGCGGCCAGCACCGGCAGCTAAAATTCGAACCTGAGGATGGCATGCGTGTAACCGGCATGGGCCGCTTAAGCGTTTATGAGCCCCGCGGATCCTATCAGATCATTTTGGAATATCTCGAACCGTCCGGCGTCGGTGGATTGCAAATCGCATATGAAAAATTAAAAGCACGATTGGCCGAGGAAGGCTTATTTGATCAACAATACAAGAAATCTTTACCGTTTTTGCCTTGTAAAATGGCGTTGATCACTTCACCATCCGGTGCAGTGGTTCATGATATGCTCAACATAATCGATCGCCGGTTTCCGAATATGCAAATTGAAATTATTCCGGTCAAGGTTCAGGGAACTGGTGCTGAAGACGAAATTATAGAGGCGCTGGCAATGCTCAATGATCGAAACGGCGTTGATGTGGCTATTTTAGCCAGAGGTGGAGGATCTCTTGAGGATTTGCAGGCGTTCAATTCCGAGCCCGTTGCCCGAGCCATATTTGCCTCTAAAATTCCAATTATCTCTGCAATTGGCCATGAAACCGATTATACCATCGCCGATTTTGTGGCTGATTTGAGAGCCCCGACTCCATCAGCGGCAGCTGAGTTGGCCGTACCCGTAAAATCTGAATTATTACAGCAGGTTAACGATATTTCTGCCGATCTTAAATACCGAATTCAGCATGCCGTTGACCGTTTACGACAAACCTTGGTCGATACTTCCAATCGATTGATTGACCCGCGTCGGCAGATTCAGGATCGACGCATGCGATTGGATGATTTTACCTCACGAATAAGCCGGCGCATTTTGATTCTCTTGAATCGCAAAAAAGAACAACTCAGCTGGAGATCGGATCGTTTATTTAGCAACAGGTTTATTCCGCGCGTTCATAATTTTAATAAAGTTATTGAACAATACGAATATAACCTATTAAAAACATATAATATTATTAAAAACTTTAAATCCGCGCAACTAAGAGAACTGACAGCTCGATTGGAAACACTGAACCCCATTGCCATTCTGGAGCGAGGCTACAGCATTACCCGGACGATTCCGGACTTAAAAGTGGTGTTTGATCCAAAATCTGTTTCCATTAACCAAAATCTTCAAGTATTAGTTGCAAAAGGTACCTTAACCTGTCGAGTAAAGGATAAATCTGGAAATGGTCCAAAAAACATTCGAACAATCACTAAAACAGCTTGAGCGAATCGTCCAGGAACTCGAAGACGGCGACCTGCCCCTTGAAAAAGCAATTAAAAAGTTTGAAGAAGGTATGAAACTGACAAAATTATGTTCCGATGCAGAAAATGCCCTGCCGGCAGCCTGCGCCCTGGAAATGATCCACACCTATTCTCTGATACACGATGACCTGCCTGCCATGGACAATGATGTTCTGCGCAGAGGCAAACCCACTTGTCACATGGCCTTTGACGAAGCCACCGCCATTTTGGCGGGAGATGCATTGTTGACCCTGGCGTTCCAGACACTATCTTCAATTGAATTCGGCAATGCCGATCAGGCAAAAAACTGGCTGCACATCATTCAGCTGATTTCGCAAGCAGCGGGATATTGTGGGTTGATTCAGGGGCAGATGATCGACATCGCTTCAGAAGGAAGCCAGCTGACGTTAGCTGAGTTGCAATCCATGCATCAATTAAAAACCGGCGCATTAATTCGAGCGTCTTTGTGCAGCGGGGCGCTGTTGAGCGGATTAAATTCAAACCGAATAAAAATGCTTGAAAGTTATGCTCAAAATATTGGGCTTGCCTTTCAGGTTACAGATGATATTCTAAATGTTGAAGGGGATCCGGAAATGATGGGCAAGGCAGTGGGAACCGACAAACTGCGCAATAAAACCACCTACCCTTCCCTGTTAGGCCTTCAAGAATCCAAAAAGCTCGCTACAGAATTGGTAAACGACGCCTTGCAGGCGATCGAATCTTTTGATCAAAAGGCTGAGCCCCTGCGCGCAATTGCCAACTATATCATCGCCAGAAAAAAATAAGTTCAACCGTTTGGAGAAACAAATTGAGTCTTTTAGAGCAGATAAACTCGCCGGTGGATCTGAAAAAGGTCCCCCGCGAGGATCTTCCGCAACTGGCAGAAGAAATTCGCATGGCCATTGTCGAGGTGGTGTCCAAAACCGGTGGCCATCTGGCTCCCAGTCTGGGTGCTGTTGAACTGGCCATCGCCATTCATTATGTATTTGACACACCTCATGATCGAATTATTTGGGATGTGGGCCACCAGGCCTATGCTCACAAATTGCTCACCGGTCGTCGGGATCAATTTCACACCCTGCGGCAGTATAATGGAATTTCCGGATTTACGCGTCGAAGTGAAAGTCCATATGACGCGTTCTCGACGGGACACAGCAGCACGTCCATATCTGCCGGCCTTGGAATCGCATGTGCCAAAGATATGAAGAATGAAGACGCGCACGTCGTTGCCGTGATCGGTGACGGATCGATGACTGCCGGAATTGCGTATGAGGGCCTCAACCAGGCTGGAGACACCCGTAAAAATCTGATTGTCATCCTCAATGATAACGAAATGTCGATATCGCCCAATGTCGGCGCCTTATCCTCCTTTTTGAGTCGTAAATTCTCCAGTAAGAAAATGCAGGAATTGCGCAAAGAACTCGGAGAATTTCTCAAATCACTGCCCAAATTCGGTGATGATATTTATCAACTCGCCAAAAGAACCGAAGAAAGCCTGAAGACCCTGGTTACTCCGAGCATGCTGTTTGAAGCCTTTAATTTTGAATACTTTGGCCCCATTAATGGACATAAATTGAACCATTTAATTGATATATTAAATAATATTAAATACTTAAATGAACCTGTGCTTTTGCACGTCTACACCCAGAAAGGCAAGGGGTATGAACCGGCTGAAAAGAATCCCGTTCATTTTCATGGGTGCACCCAATTTGAGGTGGAAACCGGCAACTGCTTGATTAAAAAGAGCCCGAATCCTTCCTACACCGAGGTGTTTGGAAACAGCCTGATCCAGCTGGCCAAAGAAGATCCAAAAATAATCGCCGTAACCGCTGCTATGCCCGAGGGTACGGGCCTGGCGAAATTTTCAGAGTTATTCCCCGAAAGGTTTTTCGATGTGGGAATTGCCGAACAGCACGGCGTCACCTTTGCTGCCGGCCTGGCGACTGAAGGCTTAAAGCCGGTGGTTGCGATTTATTCGACTTTTTTACAACGGGCCTATGATCAAATTTTGCATGACGTGTGTATCGAATCACTGCATGTGGTTTTTGCCATTGACCGCGGAGGCATTGTCGGCGAAGACGGATCCACACACCATGGTCTTTTTGATCTGAGCTATCTTCGAAATCTTCCCAATATGATCGTTATGGCCCCCATGGATGAAAATGAAATGCGCCGGATGCTGATAACCGCCTTGAATCATGACGGCCCGATTGCTCTTCGCTATCCCCGTGGGCCGGGTACAGGGGTTATCCTCGAAGAAGATATTCGGCCCCTTCCCATCGGCAGAGCTCAAATCCTAAAAGAAGGACAAGACGTTCTTATTTTAGCGATCGGTCGATCAATTTGTGAGGCATTGGAGGCCCATTCAGAATTGTCTACAATGGGGATTTCAGCAACTGTGGTAAACTGTCGCTTTGTCAAACCCATGGATGTTGAGCTCATTTGCGATTTGGCTAAACGAATTCCGCGAATTATTACCGTTGAAGAAAATGTGCGCCAGGGGGGGTTTGGCAGTGCTGTTTTGGAGATACTCAATGAGGCTGGTTTCAGCAGTTTTCAGCTGGAGCGCATCGGCATTCCGGATACTTTTGTCGAGCACGGTGCGCAAGATCTTTTACGCTCCAAATATGGTATCGATGCCGCGGCCATTATCGAAACCGCCAAACGTCTGGTGGCTTTTGCAGAACCTCGATTTGCTCAATGGCCGAGCAGCCGGGCAGTGTGATGCTTGGTTTAGAAGTATTTTTTTGCCTCTTGACCTTGATAACTCCTCTACCTCTGAATGATTAAAGTGCATTAAAAAATACGCCGATTGGATTCTATGCTAGCTGAAAAAGGTCTGGTTTTTTGTTTCAACCGCTGATAGGCTTGAATTGAAGGGCGAAGATATTCCATATGTCAGCAGGGGCGGTCTCAAACTCGAAGCCGCTTTAAATAACTTTAAGCTCGATGTGATCGGCAAGGTCTGCATGGATGTAGGGGCCTCCAGCGGGGGATTTACTGATTGCCTATTGCAGCATGGCGCCGAGCGCGTTTACGCGGTGGATGTGGGATATGGACAACTGGCCTGGAAACTTCGTCGGGATCCGCGGGTCGTTGTTATCGAACGCACCAACGTGCGCCATATGCCAGCCGATGCGTTGCCGGATCCTGTGGATCTGGTTACCATAGATGTTTCCTTTATTTCGCTTAAAATTGTTGTTCCCGCCGTTGAGCGTTTCCTGAAGCCCGATGCTTCCATTCTGGCGCTGATCAAGCCGCAGTTTGAGGTCGGCAAAGGCCAGGTTGGAAAAGGCGGAGTTGTCAGAGAACCCGTGCTTCACCGACAGGTTATTGATGATTTAACCGATTTTTTTGCCAAGATCAACCTGAAGGCTGAAGCTGTTTACCCTTCCCCCCTGCTGGGTCCCAAAGGCAACCGCGAATTTTTTATTTTCTTGAGGCAATAAGGAGTTAATTGCGATAGCAGCCAGGTGATTTTTATCTTGATTTTTTCCGGCAGAACAGCTACAGAATCACGTTTAAAAACTTTCGAGTCATAAAATCCAAAGGAAAGAGGTATTTAAATGAGTAATCAGGTGGAGCGAATCAGAAACATAGCGCTGATCGGTCATGGGGGTGCCGGCAAAACATCACTGGCAGAGGCGTTGCTTTACAATTCCGGTGCGATAAAGCGATTGGGCAAAATAGAAGAAGGCAATACCGCTATGGATTTTGAACCTGAGGAGGTTAAGCGTGCCTCCAGTATCAGTAGCGGATTTCATCAGTACAGCTGGAAGAACCACACGGTGAATTTGATCGATACCCCCGGTGATCAGAACTTTTTCTCCGATACCAAAAGCACTATGCAGGCTGCCGACGCTGCGATTGTTGTCATCGATGCGGTCGACGGCGTCAAGGTTCAAACCGAACTGGCCTGGGAGTTTGCCAAAGAGTTTGAACTGCCCTGTTTGATTTTTATTAACAAGCTGGATCGGGAACGGGCGGATTTTAAGCGGACCTTTGAAGATACCAAAGCCACTTTTGAACCCAAACCCATCATTTTGCAGCTGCCGATCGGCGCCGAAGCCGAATTTAAAGGCGTTGTAGACCTGCTCGCTAATAAAGCTTACATTGATGATTCAGATGGCAAAACCAAAAAAACAGATATCCCTTCCGACATGCAGGCTCTGGTGGAAAGTGAAAGAGAAGCTTTAATCGAAAACATTGCCGAAGCCGATGATTCGCTGATTGAAAAGTACCTTGACGGTCAGCAACTGTCTGTTGATGAATTAAATGCGGCATTGCGCAAAGGCACCCTGTCCCATACCTTTGTGCCGGTGGTTTGCGGATCGGCGACCAAAAATATTGGTGTCAATCAGCTGATGGATTTTATTATCACCAGCATGCCTTCACCGGTCGACTGCGGCACTAAAACCGGCAAAGACCCATCCAGCGACAATCCGCTAGAGCGAGCACCGCAAGAGAATGAACCCTTTTCGGGGTTTGTGGTAAAAACGCTGTCGGACCCCTATGCGGGCCGCTTAACCATCTTCCGGGTGGTTTCCGGCAAGCTGGGCAGCGACGGCACGTTTTACAATCCCAATAAACAAACCAAGGAAAGATTTAATCAGTTACTAACCATCGTCGGCAAGGAGCAAAAACCGGCTGCCGAAGCCGGTCCCGGATCCATTGTCGCTGTGGCTAAACTGAAAGAAACCGCAACCGGCGATACTCTTTGTGATGAAGCCAATAAGATCCAGTACGTTTTTGCCGAGCCCCTGCCAAGCCTGATTTCATTCTCCTTGTCAGCGAAATCAAAAGGCGACGAAGATAAAATTTTTGCTTCATTGACCAAGCTGCTGGAAGAAGATCCTTCGATTAAGCTCGATCGCGTTGCTGAAACAAAGGAAATTCTGCTGTCGGGTTTGGGTCAGATACACATTGAAACCATTGTTGAAAAACTTAAACGAAAATTCGGTGTTGAAGTGCTGCTAAGTACGCCGAAAGTTCCTTACCGCGAAACCATTAAAGGCAAGGCTCGCGTGCAGGGTAGACATAAAAAACAGACGGGCGGCCACGGTCAGTTCGGTGATTGTTGGATACAGATTGAACCTTTACCGCGAGGCAGTGGTTTTGAATTTGTGGATGCGATTGTCGGCGGCGTTATTCCCCGACAGTATATTCCTGCCGTCGAAAAAGGAATCACTGAATCAAGCGCAAAAGGGGTGCTGGCTGGATTCCCCACTGTCGATTTCAAAGTAACTCTTGATGACGGATCCTATCACGCCGTAGATTCGTCTGAAATGGCATTTAAAATTGCCGGTTCGCTGGCATTTAAAAAGGCAGTCGAAGAGGCCAATCCAACTTTGCTGGAACCGATCATGAAGGTGACCATCACCACGCCGGAGGATTTTATGGGAGATATCATGGGTGATCTCAATGGTCGGCGCGGCCGGGTTTTGGGTATGGATAATGCGGGCAAAAATCAGGTCATCAATGCCCAGGTGCCGATGGCGGAATTTTTAAGCTATGCCTCGGATTTACGCTCTATGACCGGCGGTCGAGGGATCTTTACGATGGAATTTTCCCATTATGATGAGGTCCCTGCGCAGATCGCGGCCAAAATTATCGAAGAGGCCAAAAAGAGTAAAGAGTAGTCACTCTATCTCTAGAAGTCTTCAATAAGTGCCGTTTCTCAGAAGAATATAAGCCAGTGTCATTCCATCTTATCCAATCCGGTCCGTTGTTAGTTGTACTTGGTCCGTTGCCGTTTTCTTTGCGACATAAAGCCATATTCAACGGACAACAGACCACAAACAACTAACCGTTTGTTTGTGAGATAGCATCTGCATTAAGATTGCAGTGCTTTACGGCACTCATATCCAGCATTTTCGGCAATCCGCCGACATCATCGGGTATAATGCCCAATGTTTTTTCCCAGACCTCCTCATCTTCCATACACAGGTAAATAAACGTATCCGGCGCATATTTGCGGATAAATCCGATAATTTTACGATAAATGTGAATTCGCAGAGGCTTGAAGTATCGCAGCTTGCCGTCCGCTCCGGTAATGAATTCTTCATAGATAATCTTCGAATCCGGAAACCGTTTTTGAATCACGGATTTAAGAGAGGGTGGAAAACGGAAAGTGCCCAAACTGATCCAGACGATATTGTCTGCCGCTACATGTGAAAACAGGCTTTCAACTACCTGGAGATAATCTTCTTCGCATCCGTTGTAAATGACAATCGGATCAAAATGGAAGGCCAGCGGATAGCCCCAGGCTTCGCATCTGGCGGCGGCCTTGAGCCGGGCGGCAAGATTGGTTGTTGCATGTTCTTCTTGTCTGATAATCGGGTTCGTATTTAAAGACCAGGCCACGATCGACTTGCGGTTATGTGCCAGATTTTGTAATTGTTCGATGGCAGTGGTTTTCGTTTTTAGCTCGAGAACGGCATGGTTCTGAGCGGCAAAACGCCGAACCAGGATACTGGACACATCGGTCCATGCCTCCCAGATCAAGCTATCGGTAAACTCACCGGTACCGATTCGAAGTACCTTTTTTTGCGATAGGACTCTGTCCAGTTCGGCCATTAAATCTTCGTGATTGACGAAATACTGGAGTACAGGTGGGTGAAAATAGGTCTGCAGAACGCAATAGGAGCAATCCATATGGCAGAAGGTGCCGATATGCAGAATTTGATAATCACAACAGATGTAATGGCTTGTCCCCGGACATTTTTTAAAAAATGCTCCCCTGTTTCGGGTCAGGTAAAGGATTTCTTTTCCTCTTTTTATCGGGTCCGCAGCCGCTGAGACGACCTCATATACCTGCCTGGCGCTTTCTACGATTTCAGAAGGTACATTCAGACGTATCCGGATGGATTGCGCTGTGGGGTGGTTGACAACGTGTTTATCGATTAAAAGTGTTGAGATTTGCATAGATCTTATCGATCGAGGATTTCAGCAAAGGCGGGGTGCATAATTATTTCTTCAATCTTTTTCTTCAGGTTGCTGAGGTTTTCCCGATTATTAAAGCGCAGGGTCATCGTAAATGTTGGTTCTTCAAAACTTCTTGGCGGAATCAAACTGATATTATCGCCCAGCTTAAGCTCTTTAATCCGTTTTTCGTAACGAGCTACCGCTTTCGAAATTGAGGGATAACGGCGTTGCTGCAAGTAGGATCTGATTTTTTGCCGTTTTAGCGCTCGATCTAGCCGGGCATCAAGCAAAATTTTTTGCAATGGTTTTTCGGCGATCAGTTGCTGAACAGAGCAATCTTCGCGCCGGGCGATTTCCGTTAGCAGTAAAAGCAATTGTCTTTGTCTGTTTAAGCCTACTTTAAGTTGATCGAACAGATCCAGCAGAGCTTCTACAGCCGGCGGAACCATCTCGCCGAGCGCCAAGGCCATTGACAGGCCGATCATACCTGCCAAAATACTCTCTTGAATCCTCCGCGGAAGTTGGCAAATTTTTTTAACTTTTACAACCACCGATGGGTTGACCGGCAATCCCAGGGCTACGGATGTTTTCCTGAACTGTCTTTGATCCAGGCATACATCGGTCAGCATATTCAATGCCCTGGATGCCTCTACTAGATTCAGTGATCTTTGCCATGCGTTATCGGCAATTGCCAGTTGCGCCATCTGAAGCCGATCAGCGGTTTCGTCTAAAATCCTGGCCGTTATCCGGGACCAGCCTAAATGGCGGCAAGCAGCAATCCGTCGGCAGCCGCAGACAATTTTATATCCGGAAAGGTTTCGGATAAGCACCGGCGGATGCAGCAACCCTATCGTTTCGATAGAGTCGATCAAATCATCGATGCCGGTCCGGGTTGTGATATGAAAGGCACCCTCTTCTGCAATGATGTCGGCCAGCGAAACCGTTTGGTAACTGGAAACATTGCCTGAGGGCATATCTTTGAAACCATTTTGATCATCAGATGATTTAGAGTCCATGACTGCTGCCGGTCAGCTGAATAAGCGCCTCCAGATATTTGTGATCCGCCCGAGCGATAACTTTCTTTTGGCCAAAAGCGCGATGAGTCCGGGGTTAGAATTTCATCGATCAGGATGAAATCATCATCCATGAAACCAAATTCAAATTTGGTATCCGCGATAATAATCCCTTTTTGGTTTGCCAGCTCAGCCCCCTTTTTATAGATGGCGACACTCAGTTCCCGTATCTTTTCGGCCTGTGACTGGCCAATAAGGCCGGCGGTTTCGTTGAAATCGATATTTATATCGTGGTCGCCGAGCTCGGCTTTAGTTGAGGGTGTAAAAATAGGTTCCGGCAACTTCTCCGATTCTTGTAATGCCCGAGGCAGTTGGATGCCGCATATCTTGCCTGTTTTGTTATATTCTTTCCAGCCGGAACCCGAAAGATAACCCCTTACAATGCATTCAATCGGCAGCGGTTGCGCTTTTTTTACCAGCATGCTCCTGCCTTCCAGGATCTCTGCATAAGGACCACAGGCAGCCGGATACCGATTGACATCGTAGGCGACAACATGATTTTGCACCAATGGCTGAACAATATCAAACCAGAACAATGAGATTTGCGTGAGAATGATACCCTTGTCCGGGATCGGATCCGGCATGACCACGTCGAATGCTGAAAGCCGATCAGTGGCGACCATTAAAAGAAACTCACCGAGATCGTAGACATCGCGAACCTTGCCGCGTTTTAAAAGCTTCAAATCCGGAAAATTCGTTTCAATGACCGGTCTTTTCATAACAACGCTCCTGCGTTTCAACGATAAAGAAAATCAGATTAGGCTCAAAATGGCAAAATTTTCGATGTAAATCCTGAAGAAGGATTAGAATGTATTTATATGGGATATTATTTCGTGAAGGTCAAGGGGCAGGTGAATAATCGCTTCGATTTTTTTCGAGAAATTCAATGCCTACCTCATGCTTTCCGTCAGCGTTGGTGCTGCTGTGCACCGGACGTCCCTTTATATCGACGAGGTCCTCCTTCAATCCCAGGGTCAAGGAAACGATATGAGTTTTATCAATTGGAAAATGGGTTTCCAGCAGGATGCCGGATTCAGATACATTCAGGGTCCGCCCCATCCCCTGCTTGATAATTTCATTATTTTTATCCAGGCATACATACGAGAGATTCAGCGAATTAATGCGGGCATGTTTTCTTTTTTCTTTAGGGGCCATTTTCCTCATTTAATTTTCCCGTCCATTTTTGGAATTTAGGGTTTAAACAGACTCTTTGCCATACTCACAGGTGACCAAGGTGGTTACTGAAATTGAAGTTGCCAGATGTTCAATTATATTTTTAAGTGTAGAGGATAGTCCTTCATGTTCGGATTTCAGCATCTGAGTGTCTACGGCGGCTAATTTGAGATCTTCCGATGAAAAAACTGCAGCAGAATAAGGTTCATGACCCATATCTAAAAATGGAACTCGACCGAAATAATCTCCTTTTTTAAGATGCGCTAGTGGAACTAATCCACGTTCGGTCTGGCGTACGATTACCGCCTGCCCTTCTTTGATTGAAAATAAGCGTTCTTCGTTCTGACCTTGTTTGATCAACTGCCTTTTAGCTTTGATCAGGTTGTTGAGGTCAGTATTGTTATTTTTAACTTTTACCGCCATTTCTATAATTTGCCGCAAACGGGCATCAATGCTGATGAGCAAACCTTTAAAATCGGGAGACACATTGGCCAGTTCATTGGCCAGCAGTTGTGAATCCAGCATACCTAATTGAACATTACCCACGGCTTTGACGGTCGCGCTACGCACTTTACCGGCGGCCAGCAAGGCTGCCACACTGCCTAAAAAAGCGCCATCTCCGATTCGCAATAGCGTTAAATAGCCACTTGATGTTTTTTTGACGATCTCGGCGGTTCCTTCCAAGATGACCCAGATCCAATCACCATGATTGCCTTCCTGGACAATCTCATCGCCGTCATAAAAGCCCTCTTCATCGACAATATACGAATAATCGACTAAAGGGCCCTTAATTAAAGGAAGTTTGCCAGATGTAACTTGAGGCCCGCCCTGTTTTTTTGCTCCTGCGGTCTGTCCCAGTTTCTCGATTTTACCCTCGTCGAGTAGCCGGAGGCCATCTAGAATTATCTCCATGCGACTCTTATTGATCGCTTTATTGCAGGTGACTTTTTCCTCGACGAATTCAAACTGGCCTTCGGTCCATCCAAACAGTGCAAATACAGCATCCAATCCTGACAGCGATCCGCTGGCAGCGTTTATGGGGTTTCCCTTATCAATATATACGAAACCCGCCTGGGTTGCATATTTGCTTTTAATGCGCAATACACCCGAGCTGCCATTGGTGCCGAGTAGATTTAATAATTCGCCTAAATTCAGAAAATTCAGATTTCCGGATAAATCGTAATCGGTATTCATTAATTCGGATTAACTATTTTCAAAGTGGATTGAAAAATATGATCATTTTTGTGGATGTATGTATTGTAGCATGAAAACATGCCTTTGTGATAATTAAATATATTCAGACATAAAAAAATATTGTTTTTTCAATTACTTATTCTTTGGATTCGGTTAAGACCGATGTCCTAACGCAAAATGTGGACTAACTCAGCTCACTTTGCACCGATTGCATAACCAGCTTCAGACAGGCGTGCAAGGTTTTACCCACACCCTCCCCTTTTAGGGCACTACCGGGGAAAAACGGGACTTTCAGCTGCCGATTGAGGTCGTGATTCATTTTTTCAAGCGGCATAATCGGGATATTTTCCCCATTAAGGTCCCTTTTGTTAAATTGCATTACCAGAGGTACTTTGAAAATGCTGAGACCGTAATCTCTCAAGTTTTGTTGCAAATCCTTCAGCGAAAGCAAATTTTTTTCGCGTCTGACTTCCAGCGAATCAGCAACAAATATGACCCCATCGGCTCCTCTGAGTACCAGTTTTCGGGTGGAACTGTTGCGGACAGCAGCACTTTGAGTCGTATTTAATCCCAAAAATATCGGCTTCCGCCGAATCAATACGCTTTTCTATCTACAGAGGCTATTTTGTCAACCTAAAAAAGCTCAAATTTGCCTGAAGTAATAATAATTTATCCTATTTTTGTGCTTTCTGTCAATAATTGAAAAATAGATAAACCGGTTGACAATACTCAAAATTATCTTGAGCATTCTGGCGCTATGACATCATTCGTCACGTTCGAATATATCGCAATTTTGGTTCGTATTCATCAGAACAAAGCGAAAAAGGGCCATCTTAAGATGGAGACCATCTAAAACCCCCTTATCATCTATATGGAAGGAGTACTTTATGGATAAAAAAGTTACCGTAATCGGAGCTGGGCACGTCGGTGCTACAGCCGCACAGCGGTTGGCGGAAAAAGAGCTGTGCGATGTCGTCTTGATCGACATTATTGAAGGAGTTCCCCAGGGCAAGGCCCTTGATTTGACTGAAGCGGCACCCATTGAAAAACATGATTCCCGCCTCATCGGTACCAATGCATATGATGCTTCAGCGGAATCCGATATTGTCATCATTACAGCCGGCATTCCCCGAAAACCGGGAATGAGCCGTGATGACCTCATCAGCACGAATGCTGGAATTGTCAAAACTGTTATCCGGCATGTTGCGGCTCTATCACCAAATTCCGTTCTGATCTTGGTCAGCAATCCTCTGGATGCCATGTGTCATGTCGCTTATGAAACGAGCGGCTTTTCCAAAGAGCGGGTGATCGGTATGGCCGGAGTTTTGGACTCAGCCCGGTTTCGCGCATTTATCGCGGCCGAATTGAATGTCTCTGTAGAAAATACGCATGCCTTTGTTCTGGGTGGACATGGAGATACAATGGTTCCTTTGCCGCGATACTCAACGGTTGCTGGAATTCCCATCACCGAATTGCTTTCTAAAGATCGCATTGAAGCCCTGGTCGAACGCACGCGTAATGGGGGTGCCGAAATTGTCGGCTTGTTAAAAACCGGAAGCGCATATTATGCCCCCGCTTCGGCTGCGGTTGAAATGGCTGAATCTATTTTAAAAGACAAAAAGAAAATTTTGCCGTGTGCAGCCTATTTAGAAGGTGAATACGGTATAAACGAACTTTTTATCGGTGTCCCGGTTAAATTAGGAACCAAAGGTGCCGAACAGATTATTGAGATTACATTAACCAAGGAAGAAAAGGCGGCATTACAGAAGTCTGCTGCCGCCGTTCAAGAACTAAAAGAGCTTCTTAAGAAGTTGGATTACTAGCTGATAGTTTTAGGTATCAGTGTTCAGGTGTCAGCAAAATGCAGGTGTCAGTGTTCAGGTGTCAGCCTCTGGCTCGTAAGGTCTACCGCTGGCCTTGAAGTCTATGGGCTTGAAGCATTTCCAGAGATATTTTAGGTTTCGATATGACAATTGTGCTCTGACACCCGAAACCTGACACCTGACACCTACTTTTTTGGAGAATTGAAATACCGGTGCACGGATTCGGCCGTCAAGCGGCTGATTCCCGGAAGCGAATTGAGTTGGTTGATGTTGGCTTCCCGTATTTTTGTTATGCTTTTGAAGTGCTTGAGCAGAATCGCCTTTCTTTTCTGGCCGATTCCAGGGATAGCATCCAGTTCTGATTGCAGAGAGGTTTTTGCCCGGCGTTTGCGGTGAAAAGTGATGGCGAATCGATGGGCTTCGTCTCTAATTCGCTGTAAGAACAGAAGCAAATCCGCATCTTTGCCGAAAACGATGGGATTGATCCTGTTTGGTATAAATATTTTGTCGCGCGTTTCCCCCTTTTTTTCATCTTTTTTGGCAATTGCAATAATTTGAAATTGTCCTTCGAGAGCAAGCTCTTTGATTACGGCCAACGCAATGTTTAACTGTCCTTTGCCGCCGTCAACCATCAACAGATCCGGAAACGCATTGGAACTCTGTTGCGGGGTTAAGTTTTTTAGCCGACGGTTTAGCACCTCCGACATATAAGCATAGTCGTCGTTTGCATCCGCCGTTTTGATTTTAAACTGGCGGTAGGCGGATTTTTTAGCCCGGCCCCTTTCAAATACCACCATACTGGCCACTGCTTCTGCCCCCGAGATACTGGAGTTATCAAAACATTCTATGCGGCGCGGCAGTCTGGATAATTTAAGTTTTTCTTGAAGCCGCTTTAGCATATCTGTTTCAGCGCTTCGTGCGGCGATCAACCCTTGAAGCTCGTTTTTGGCATTGTGCATGGCCATTTCGACCAGCTTCGCTTTTTCCCCTCTTTTAGGGTTGAGGATTTTTACTTTTTGCCCTTTGACCGTCTTAAACCATTCTTCGATGAGCCGCGCGTCCCGAAGATTTATGGAAACCAGCAATTCTTTGGGCAAAGATACCGGTTTTTCATAATATTGCCGGATAAACGTGCCGATTGCCTCCTCGTTGGTTGACATCGTTTCCTCAAAGCTAAAATGGCGTGAACCTTTTAGAAACCCGCCAATGACGTTCATAACGGTCACCAGTGCATGGCCGTCGGAGCCGGCAATTGCAAATACATCCCGATTCTGAAAATCGGTAGTAACTGCAATTTGTTTCTCAATCGTCCGTTCCAGAGAAAATATTTTGTCTCTGAGGCGGGCGGCCTTCTCAAATTCCTGGGCCTGAGCAGCTATATTCATCTGCTCTTTTATTTTTGCAACCAGATCAGTGGTGCGGCCTTTAAGGAACATGATCGCCTCGTTCACCTGCTCCCAGTAAACGTGTGGGTCCACGTCCAGGCAACACGGCGCCAGACAGCCTTCCATCTGACAATGGAGGCAGGGACGTGTTCGTGTTTTGAAATCTTTGGCGCGACACTTGCGCAATTTAAAGGTTTTATTCACAGTTTTGAGTGTCTCGCGAACCGCATGGGCAGAAGCAAATGGACCAAAGTAGACGGCATCGTCTTCTCCGATTTTACGCACGATGGTAAAACTGGGATACTTCTCGTTAGGATCCAACCGCAAAGACGGGTAGCGCTTGTCATCTTTTAAAACCACATTATAGCGCGGTCGGTGGCGCTTGATCAGATTGGACTCCAGAATGAGCGCCTCTTTTTCGTTTCCGGTAATAATGGTATCGAAATCGCTAATTTTATTGACCAGCACGCCGGTCTTCATATCCATTTGGGCTGAATTTTTAAAATAGGCCGCCAAACGTTTGCGCAAGTCTCGTGCTTTACCGATGTAGATTATCAGACCTTCCGCATCCTTCAGTAGATACACACCGGGTTCATGAGTCGTGCGGGATAATTTTTCCGCTACGCTCAAGCTTTGCTCGCAATTGTTGGTTAATTCCTTCATTTTTGTGAAATGCCTAAAATGCCTTGTATGGCGTCGCTACGCTCAATTTCTTATTAAAGATATGATAGAATTCCTCAATTTTAGGCATTTTAGATCATTTTTAATTTTAGGTCATTTGTTTTTAAGATTAACCCTCTAATACGATTAGCTTCTTCAACGCCTTAATTTGATCCCGAAGCTCAGCGGCCCGCTCAAATTCAAGCGCTTTGGCCGCTTGGCGCATTTCGTTTTCCAAAGAGCTTATTGTCGCATCCATATCATCCAGTGATTTATATTGCGTGAGGTGCTCGCTTAATTCGTTGATGGGCATGCGTTCAACTTCTTTTCCGAAATCAAAAATCTGACTCACTTCTTTGCGAATCGTTTGCGGGGTTATCCCGTGCTCTTGATTATATGCATGCTGGATTTCTCTGCGCCGCTGCGTCTCCTCGATGGCCTGCTGCATTGATGGGGTAACCTTATCTGCGTATAGCAGAACTGTCCCCCGGACATTTCGGGCAGCCCGGCCGAAGGTCTGGATCAGAGATCGCGTCGAACGCAAAAAGCCTTCTTTATCGGCATCGAGAATCGCCACCAGTGAAACTTCCGGTAAGTCCAAACCTTCTCGCAACAAATTAATACCCACCAGCACATCAAATTTTCCCAGTCGAAGATCTTGAATAATATCCATGCGTTCAAGCGTATTGATGTCAGAGTGCAGATACCGGACACGAATGCCTAAATCAGAATAATATTCGGTAAGATCTTCAGCCATCCGTTTGGTCAAGGTCGTCACCAAAACCCGTTCGTTGCGTTTTTGGCGGAGAAGAATTTTTTCGTATAGATCATCCACTTGATTTTTTGCGCTGCGCACTTCCACCTCCGGGTCAACCAAGCCGGTGGGACGTACGATAAGCTCGACCAAAGAATCCTTGGATCTGGAAAGCTCATAATCGGCCGGGGTTGCAGAGACATACCCCACCTGGGAAATGCGCGCCTCGGTCTCCTCAAATTTAAGCGGCCGGTTGTCAAGCGCCGAGGGAAGACGAAATCCATATTCCACCAGAGTCTCTTTGCGAGACCGATCTCCACGATACATACCGTTAAGCTGGGGGATGGCAATGTGACTTTCATCGATAATCAAAAGATAATCTTTTGGGAAATAGCTTAACAGCGTGGGAGGGGGTTGGCCGCTTTTTCTTCCGGTTAGATGTCTCGAGTAGTTCTCGATTCCATGGCAGTAACCCAGTTCCTGCATCATTTCCAAATCAAATTGGGTCCGTTCTTCGATGCGCTGAGCTTCGATTAATTTGTTTTCCCGGTGGAAAAATCGGGCGCGCTCTTTCAACTCGCCGACAATGGCTTCAATGGCTTTTTCGCGGGTTATTTTGGAAGTCACATAGTGACTGGCCGGAAAAATGGCAATGTTTTTGAGGTTCCTGAGCACTTTTCCTCTTAACGCATCAATTATAGCGATGTTTTCGATCTGATCGCCGAAAAAATCGACTCGAACCGCCTGATCTTCTTCATAAGCAGGAAAGATTTCGACCCGGTCACCCCGCACTCGAAATACGCCCCGGTAAAAATCGACGTCGTTTCGCTCATAATGCATTGAAATCAGGTCAAATAATAGTTTATCCCGGGCAAGTTGCATACCGGTCTCAAGATTCACCCGCATGGCCAGATAATCTTCCGGTGCACCCAGTCCAAAAATACAGGACACACTGGCCACCACGATAATATCTTTTCGCGAAAGCACCGAGCGGGTAGCTGAATGACGTAGTTTATCAATCATATCATTGATTGAGGAATCTTTCTGAATATAAGTGTCCGTGGAAGGAATATAGGCTTCGGGCTGATAGTAATCATAATAGCTGACAAAGTATTCAACGGCATTTTCGGGAAACAACTGCCTAAATTCGTGATACAGTTGCGCGGCCAGGGTTTTGTTCGGCGCTAAAACCAGAGTTGGCTTGTTGACCCGGGCAATCACATGGGCCATTGTGAAGGTCTTACCTGAACCGGTGACTCCTAACAATACATTGTAACGCTGTCCGTTGAGGATATTACGGCTGAGTGCCTCAATGGCCTGGGGTTGATCGCCGGTGGGCTCAAAGTTGGAAACAAGTTTAAAGGTGTTCATATCCGTTTACAGGTTCAAAGGGTCCAAGGGTCAGGGTTCAGAGGTTCGGGGTTCGAGTAAGTCTGTACCTCATACAACCATAAACCTTTGAATGCTGAACCGATGAACCCTTAGAATAAAATTTAAGCAGCTTTTGGATATTGGCAATTGTCAATCGCATTCAGTGCGGGTCTATGCTTTATTCAATCAGCGCCATACACATTGCGGCAATTCCTTTCCCCTTTCCGATCGCTCCTAAACCTTCTGCGGTCGTCGCCTTGATATTAATTGCGCCTGAGGGAATATTCATCGTTTTGGCCAGAGTCGTTTGCATAGATTGCCGGTGGGGTCCTAATTTTGGTGCTTCGGCAAAAAGGATCGAATCAAGATTGACGATGCGAAACCCCCTTTCCGCCAGCATGCGGCAGGTATCGACAAGCAGTTTTAGACTGGACATATTTTTATACTGAGACGGCTCCTTTGGCTGGTTGTCAAAATATTGTATGAATATTAAACAGTTATATGCATAACACATTCTTCTCGTATGGTAAAGACAATCCGTATAAATGGATGACATTCCTCAGAATGATTGTGTGGGATAAAAACTATTTAAGTATTTACCGTGTCGGCCGATATAGATGGTGTTCGATTCCATTTTTTTCAAGGAGAGGCGATGTCTTCAAAACTGATAATTCTTGCTCTGACATTATTGCTATATGTTTTGATTGTCGCAGCCTTTAACAAAGCCAGAATTAAATATTCGGGCGGTAAAGTCGGAGATGTGATTAATTTGATTTTGATCACCGTTGTACTGATGTTTTTAGGTGATTATGTGCTGTTGCTGGAACCTTATCTTGCAGATAATATCCTTTTTACGCTCCAAACCCTATTTCGGACCATAGGCCTATCATTTTTAGCTTACGGAGGCGCAAGAATCGCCAGCCGGTAAAACGCCTGAGCATGTGACGGCGGTCGGCGCCTTGCGATCAGCCGTTTAGATCTGGTTATTTCCCAAACGCTCTTGAACTTGCAAAAGGACGTGTTTGATCTCTTCGATGACATGGTCGCGGTCATTGATCCGGCTTTGTCCGACCTCGACAGCGGGAAGAAGGGCATCAATCTCCTCAATGGTTTGCAAGGCCATTTTGGGCCCGAGAAGATGGCTAGCTTTTGATAGAATATTAATAATAAACTCATTAAAACTATTGATTAGCGTTTTGCAGGCATCGGTGGGATTGGCTATGGGAGTCAATTCTTTTGAAATTTCAATAATATTGATGTCAACGGCATTTTTGGGTTGAAAATTTCGCAAAATCTCATAGGGTCGGGAGGCTGCAACATGTTTGGACTCATCGAAAACAGCAACTGTCTGCTGACCGAGTTCGGTTTCAAGGCTGCGAAACAACAATCGTAAGAAATTGTCATATGACCCGATGATCGTTGAAAATTGTTTGGATTCTTGAGCCGGTTTCGGCGATTTTTCTTCGAGTGCGGCTTCGCTGGGCTCAATGAGCCCGGATGACAGCAATGAATACAGATTTTTATAAGCCGCGTATTCATCAAATCCACTATCTCTTATCACCTGCCTGACTGAGCGCTGGCCGTCAACCAAATCCAGAATTTTCAACTCGGCCGAGCTGAGCGTGATTTCACCTTTATTGCTGACTTGGTCCGTTAGTCGATAGGTCCGCGCATCATCCGGGATATGCTTGCGCAAAATGGATATTTCGTCAATTCGACGGGATGCTTCGAGCAGCAGTCCCAGCACATTGATTTTGGCAACAACCATGCCTTTCACATTGATCGCGGCATCGTTATATTCGAATTCGCCCTTATCCCATAAAAAAAGATTGAAAATCATGTGCTCGATTTGTTGGTGGATAATTTCCTTCAGTTTTCGGGAGGTCAGGATCCCCNNTAAGGCCGCCTGGAGCTTTTCTTCTGAAATAACACCGCTGCTTTTGAGAAAATGGCCCAGCCGCTCGTTCTTTTGTGATCCGGTCGCATAGATAATCTCGCCATCCTTCAAATAAATGCGGATCTCTTTGTCTTCATTTTTGACTTTTAATATTCCTGTTTTTTGATCACTGCTTAATAGCTGAAAAATGCTGTTAAGGTTAAACGTTTCGAAATTACCTGATAACGGCATGCACCCCTGTCCTTTACTATGCTTTTAGCGAGCGATGGGAAAAAAGGTTTTCAATCGATCGGTTGATTTAGAATCCCCTGATCGAGCTACTTACAGATTTACATTCAGTTTAGCGGCCAAAGAAGTTGTTGTCAACGACCCATAATCCTTGACCTGCTGCCTTCAACCCTTATATTGTTAAGCGTCATTCGTATCGTGTCACAGAAAACAATATGAGCGACCCCGCAGTTGTCAATTATTTTTAAGAAGGCACCCTGAATCAAGACGGGTTGCCTGAACGAAAGATCAACCCAGCCCGGGAGAAAACCTCAAATGAGTATGGGTAATTTGCTGATGGACTTAAAAAATAATAACAAAACCGGCTTCAATGAGGCCGAGGCTAAAGCGCTTTTAAGGGGATATGGCGTTCCGGTGGTGCAGGAAGTGGTCGTAAAAGATGCGCAGGAAGCTATCTCCGTGGCCAATGAACTGGGTTATCCGTTGGTGATCAAGGCATTGGGCGCCACGTTGGCACATAAAACGGAACGGGGATTGGTTCGTCTAAATCTGAACACCCCTCGGGATATTCAAGAAGCGCTGGAAGCAATTACGGCATCGGCAGCAGACGATCTGGAGGGTTTTTTGGTTCAGCCGCAAATTCAGGGAAAAAGGGAATTGGTTGCAGGTTTATTTCGCGATTCTCAATTCGGACCGGTTGTCATGTTCGGCATCGGCGGCGTGTTCACCGAGGCTTTTGCAGATGTTAGCTTTCGACTGGCGCCGATAACCGAAAACGATGCCGCCGAGATGCTGTCCGAAATCAGGGCCACGACATTTCTCGGAAAATACCGTGGCGAAGAAGCGATTAACCGCGAACAAATTATTCAGACCCTCACCGGGCTCTCATGCATCGGTATTGAGCACCCGGAAATCGATGAGATTGATATCAATCCCCTTTTAGCCTCATCTGATGGCCGTTTGCAGGCGGTGGATGCCCTAGTGGTGCCACGTCGATCGGCTGTTGATCGCCCGTTGCCGCCTCATCCGGTTGCACCGGATGCCATCCATGCAATTTTTTATCCGAAATCCATCGCCTTTATCGGTGCTTCATCCCAGATTGGAAAATGGGGCCACCGACTCGTGGTGAATACCATCAGCGGAGGATATGAGGGAGATATTTTTCTGGTTAATGCCAGAGCAGACAGCATTGCCGGCCGCAAAGTGTATCGCTCGGTTTTGGATATATCGGAACCGGTTGATCTGGCTGTCGTGACCATACCCGCAGCCGGAGTCTTGAATCTGATCCCGCAGTTGAATCAAAAGGGTATCCGTAACATGCTTCTGATCACTTCAGGTTTCGGTGAAACCGGCCAGGCCGGCAAAGAACTGGAAGCAACATTGGTGCATGCTGCGCGGGAGGCCGGGATTTTGATTCTTGGCCCGAACACAATGGGCATCTGCAATCCGCACATCAATTTTTACTGCACAGGCTTTCCGGCCAAGCCCAAAGCGGGATCAACCACCATGATCTCTCAATCCGGAAATATGGGCGTTCAGCTGTTGGCATTTGCAGAGCAACAGGGTATTGGAATCCGCGGTTTTTGCGGATCCGGCAATGAGGCCATGGTGACCATCGAAGATTACTTAGAGGGGTTGGAAGTTGATTCTTTGACGCGTACGGTGATGCTGTACGTAGAAAGCGTTAAAAATGGACGGCGCTTCTTTGAAAGTGCGCGTCGCGTCGGAAAAAAGAAACCGATTGTGCTTTTAAAAGGCGGACAAAGCCAGGTGGGTAGTCGAGCTGCAGCCAGTCATACCGGGGCCCTAACTTCAGACAACCGGGTTTTTGATGCGGTTTGTCGCCAGACGGGTATCGTTAAGGTTGATCAACCCATGGAGTTGCTTGATTTGAGTGCTGCATTTTCATCGCTGCCCCTGCCCAAGGGAAATCGTGCAGTCATTGTGACCCTTGGCGGCGGATGGGGAGTGGTTACCGCTGATTTATGCGCCCAATTTGGTCTCTGTGTTCCAGAGCTATCCGATGATATTATTCGGCATATCGATAAGATACTGCCGCCTTACTGGAGTCGATCCAATCCGATCGATCTGGTCGGCGAACGTGACCCGTCAATACCCGGAGCTGTATTGGAATTGTTGCTCAAATGGGATGGTTGTGATGCCGTAATTAATCTGGGAACCGTGGGGCGGCTGAAGGTATTAAAAAATCTCTCCAAATCTGTATTAAAAGCGGATCCCACCTATTCCTCTGAATTTATCAACCAAATTTATCGAGATTTTAAAAAAATTGAAAAAAATGATATCCACCAGATAATTGGCTTAATGGAAAGATATCAGAAACCCATTTACGGGGTCAGCATGCTGCCGGATGAAAAACATCATACCGTCTATCCTGATAAAAAATACACCTTTAAAGGGATATTTTTCCCCACGCCGGAACGCGCTGTTCGCGCTTTTGCCAAAATGGTTCAGTATTATAAATTTCTAAGCCGAGATGCTCAGTAATGA
>JARRJQ010000166.1:0-7951 GCA_037388985.1 Desulfobacterales bacterium
GCGGCAAAACATGCACCCTGAATTCATCGGTCCGGTGCCGGGGCGACTCTGCGTCTCTGAGCACGATGATGTCGCCGGCTTCACCCGGCCCGCGCCGCTGCGCCCGAAAAATTACCGGTGGTTTGGCGCTCTCGACGCGCAGGCAGCAAACGGGATTCGTGGCGACGCCCTGCCCGGCCATCGCCGGCGCAATCGCATCGGCCTCTTCTGCCGACAGGCTGTTGCCCGCCAGATCGACGGCCCGCGTGCGGAACTGATAGCAGCGGCCAAAGCGCTGGGGCTGGAGGCTGCCGGCGGGCACTTCGAGTTGCGCATCGAGGGGCGGTTGGCCGTCCGGCCGGCAGCGGTCGGGCCCCGGCTCGTTTTTTTCAGCCGAATGATCGGGGCGGGGCACCACCAAGCTCCAGCCGTCCCATTCGAAAAGATCCTCCGTCGCCCGCGGCCCTGATTCTTTTGCGTACTTATCCACAAAAGTTGCAGGCTCGATCACCCCTTCGTCGTCGAGGAACCCATCGGCGGCCGGCCACAACCAAGTGCCGCACCGGTATTGGACCTGCCGGCGGCAGAGTGAGCGCCAGCGCCCGCTATCGGCATCGCGCACGTCGATTCGATACCCGCGTGTGAGATCATCCGCATACAGCGGTTTATCATCGGCGGGGCGATCGAGGAGACCGGCTTTCTTCATTTGCCGGCGCTGCTTCAGGGCCTGCTCCAGCTGCGACTGTTTGAACATGGCCTTTGCGATCGCCTCGGGTATACCGGCGTGAGTGAGGCGCATCCCACCCTGCAGCAGGGCCGGCAGTGGTTCGGGCTCGCCAAGCGCTTTGCGCGTTTGCTGAACCAGCGCAAAGACGGCGTGCTCAATTTTTTCCTGGGCGATCGATGTTTGCTTGCCGCCCAGCGAATGAAATCCGCCGCGTCGGGACCCGTCAGCGTGTGCGGCCGTGAACACCCGAAAAGTGTCGTTTGCGGCTGTATCATATTCGATCGCCGTCCATTGGCAATTGTGGCTTACGTTAGCTATATTAACATCGACAGGCACGACGCGAATGCGCAAATCCCGGTTGGGCGGGACGAGTCCGAGCTTCGCTGCGGGCAGTTCGACATCCAGCACCAGGCCGAGCCTGCGCATCAGGTGCGGGTGCGTGCCCATTGAGGCGACAATCTGATGGAAATCGGGGCAGGCTTCGACGCGGGTCACGATCGGTCTTGCAGGCTTCTTTTCGCTCCTGCGATAGAAACGCATGAACTGCTCCAGCGGGCTGGCGGCTGGCGGCGTGCCCGACAGATCGGTCTTGAAAGCGGAAAGCTTTGGTGGTCCGGCATCAACGCCAAGGCCGTAAGCCAGCGCCTCATGATACGTCTCGCGTATCGCGGCGACGAGCTTGCCGGCTGGATAGGATTGGATGGCCGGAGCTGCGGTCATCAGCATCTCATCAGGAACTTCAAACGGCCGCACCGGCATTGCCCCGGGGAAGAGGCTGCGCCATGCGGTGCTGTCCGGCGCGCCGTTAGCGAGCGGGCGAGCGGTCGCTTCAGCGACGACTTGCCGACCGTCGCTCACCTGCACGACCAATCCGATTCCCTCAGCAGAACCCGCACGCAACGTCGCGGGCCAGTCGATAAATTCGGGAAACGCAGACAGCCTCAGCGCTTCGCCCTGCGACGCTTCCAGGCGCGGCGCAACAAACACAGAAAACCGTGCGCGCCAGTCACCTTCGCTGCGGCGGATACCTGCCGGCAGGGTCGTCCATGTCAGTGTAATCGATGCCATCGTCAAGCCTCCTGCGCGAAGGCCAGGCGGTACGCCAGCCATTCGCTCTTGGCCATGCGGCCGGTGTCGGGTGCAGCCGCCGCGCCCGACAGCAGCCGTTCGCCGCCACCACCCTCGTCGGGCAACTCGTAGTTTAAGCGAAATACGGCGCTGACGGCGAAAAAGAAAATCCGCACGCGCACGCTGATTTCGGCAAAGAAAAACCAGGAACGGACCTGCCGTGAGCCCACGGCCGCCAGAGCCAGATTGATATCGATGAAGCCGGCGATCGCTGCCTGGCCGCTGAGTTTCAGAACCAAGTCGAATTGAACCAGGTCCTCGCTGTCCTCTTTGGCCACATAAGTGAAGACGCCGGCCAGCGAACCCTCGCATTTGGCCCTGGCCAAGCTGAGATCAAACTCGGCCCGGTAGACAATCCCCAGGCTGCCCTGGAAACCTGTCATGCCTTTGGTCGTGAAATTAAAGCCGACATAGGCCAGCCCGCCCCACGGTTCTGCCATTAAGGTGAGCGGCCTTTCGGCACTCGCGATCCTGATGGTAAAAAGATTGTCCGGTACCCTGGGCGGTTCCGACGCTTTCAACGTGCGCGGCAAAAAATACAACCCCACGCCGACCGAAGCGGACACATTGGTGACATCGAACTTGAGCCACTTGAATTTCGGCGCTTCGATCGGGCCCACCGTCACGTTGATGTCCGCGTCGCCGGCGCCGGGCAGCTTGGCCGGGTAAACCGAAGAGGCCTCACCGGCCGACAGATCGGGAATCCGCGGCAGATCGGCGGCAATCTGTATGAGCTTGATGAGAAAATACAGCCAGCCTCGCGCCTTGATTTCAGACATCTTGTAGTCGATTTCGGCCGTGAGTTTTTTCTCCTTGTCCTTCTTGCCGTCTTTCTCTTTTTCTTCTTCTTGCCCGTTCTGCGGCTCTTCCTTTTCGTTCTTTTTCTGCGGTCCCGGCGGGCCGAGTTTGACGCCAAAATGCTCAAAGCCGATGCTGATCCAGCCCAGGGCGGTGTCCAGTTCAAGTGCGAACTGGGTGATCTTGCCGGAAACGCTCCACTTGACCGAAGGGGTTTGGGGCTTTTCTTCTTTGCCGTTACCGTTCTCATCGCCGGGCGCTCCACCGCCGTTTTCGGTTTGAGCCTTGACGGTTTTGCCGCCTGAGTTCTCGGTCTTTCCGAGTGTCTTGGTCACACTCGCATCGATGAGCAGCTTGGCAATTGGTTTGCCTTTTTTGTCGATTTTTGGAGCGAAAGTCGCAAAGCCGGCTTTAAGCTCTTTGAGCGCGATACTCCAGCCCAGGCCCAGCCCGATTTCCCAATGCGGTTTGGCGCCTTTTTCAGCGTTCTTTTCACTCGGCTGTTTGCGGCTCATGATAAACTTAATGGTCGGAACGGCTGGCGATCTCGCCCCGTTATCGGTGAGCAAAAGCCCGGCCAGCGGAAAGCCGCCGAGCAGGTTGGCATGCTTTTTATTGAAATAGGTGCCGGGATCGAGCTTGCCGTCCCGGTACATCGGGCCGCCCTCGCGGGCGTCGCCGACCGGTCCGCGCACACGCGACAGCCCATCGACATCAAAGCTCGGCGCAGCAACGCCCCCGCAGCGGTCGGCCTGCTTGTCAAAGTACATCGGAATGCGTGCATCGTCAGGTCCCGGTGTCCTTGCAAAGATTTCCCCGAGATTTTTCGGCGCGTCCGGATCGACGAGCTCGAACCAGCCTTTGTTCTGCTCGTCGTTCAGATACTGTTCAAGTGACGGCACCCGGACTTCCATTCTAGCCGTACGACAGGAGAAAGGCGGTGCTTCTTTAGGCGGATGGGCCTCTGATCGGCCGGCAAACTCGATATGCAGCATGTAAAGCGTTGTATCGCCTTCGCTGCGCTTTTTTGTAAGCGGCTCGCCCCAGCGGTCTTTGTCGTCGTCGGTCGAGCCGAACTTTGCCACAACCGCGGGTTGCCCGCGCAGGGGGCTGGTCCGGCGGGAGATGTCACTCGATTCGTAAAGCGCTTGCGCGTCTCCGCCCTCTTCGGTCACGAATATCGCGGGCGCTTCGAGCCAGAGCCGGCGCTCCGCCCAGTCTTGAGCGCGAAAGCGAAACAAAAACGGCTGGTCGACACCAGTCTCGATCCAGAAAGGACCGGATTCCGGTATGGTGCTGTGAAGCGGGGGTGTCACCAGATCCAGCACGGTCATCCGGCGCAGCGCCATCTCGCCGTGTCTGTATTCCACAGCGGGCGTTTTGATGACGATAAAGTTGCGCTTCCTCAACAATGCGTAAGGCATGTCGCCCTTGCGCGCTTGCCAGAGCTTGCGTTCCGTTACGGTGATCAGCGCGGCGCGCTGCCCGAACGGGTATAGAAATCCTTCCTTGCGCTGAATCACGACACGCTGGTCCTGACCCGCCGTGGTCTTATGCTGCCAGCGGGAGATCGATGAATCCGTTTCCCACCTGCCGCGCACATCGAGCCAGCCGCCCATTGGCGATAGGATCAGCGTCCGGGCCTCGGCAGTCCTTCCGGCGAGCTGTTGGCGATCCCGTTCCGTGAGCGAAGTTTCGATGCCGGCCATGCCGCCTGCCGGATCGTTCACCTGGAGAATTGTAACAGTTGGCGGTTGACGCGGATCGCTTGAGGTCAGGCGCGTGTGCCACAGTTCCGTTCGGCCGCCGTGGGTCACCGGTTGGAGGGCATGCGCCCAGCGGGCCGCGTCATTCGGTAAAAGCGCCAGGCCATAAGGCAGCTCGACAATCGAACGTTCGGCCGACGGCGCAGCGATACGGCCGACGCCCGCGTCCGGCAGCATCGGGATCCAGTCCCGCCAGTCGAGAAGCGCGTCGAATGTAAGATTGATAGGGCCGCGGTCCGGTGGGATTTTGAAGACCAGCCTTGAGGGACTGGCGATTCGCGACCTGGCCGGAGGCATGATCGAATCAGCGCCCTCTTTCTCGGGGTAAGCCTGTTCGAGAATATGCTGACCGGGGAAATCGACAAGCAGCAGGGCATCTTCGCTGTCACGAATCCGTATGAGTCTCGCCGGCTTTCGCAGCCGATGTTCGATGCGCAGGTTTCGCAGCTCGAATCGCAGCGCCAGCAAATCATGCACACGAAAAATTCGAAACTCGCGGCGGTCGTCGTGCGGCTCGTAGGGCCAACTGCAGGATGACGTTCCCGCCATCACCAGCAGGGCCAGGTTCAGCCGGATAAACTCGCGGCGCGAAAGGTTGCCGATACCGTCCAGCGCAAACGGCCGGTGATCGCTGTGAGGCGTTTTTTTGTCGTTGCGCACGGCCGAGCTCCTTTCGGCTTAATTCTGCACCAGGTTGGCAGGTGAGGTCATTCACGTTGGACGTGCCGGCGACTCTTTGTGGGGGCGGGCTTTAGCCCCGAAATGCGGCGATTTGCTGATAAAGCCAAAATGTTAAATAATAACGATAAATGATATGATCAGAAGCTGTTGTTTGAGAGCCAGTGGCAAAAAAATTCGGATTGTGCAAGATAATGATATTCTTTAAATATATGCTGTCTTCCGATTCCAGCTTCCCATTAATATTGAAATAGTGATACTGAGATATCAAATAACCACTGGTATTTGTGGTGTCAACCGGAAATGTTTCTAAACGGGAAAAGGGGGACGTTTAAGAAATATGGACATTTGTTTGCGGGAAATAGGGACATCCATTTTATTTCTCTATTTGCCACTTTTAGGATAATTTAAGAATTAGATGAGAGAAAATTGCGTTTAATTTTATTTCTCGATATCGATAATTAGGGTCAACAAAATTCTATGTATATTCAATATTGCAGAATCTATGATATTGAGTATTAAAGCTTCCACCAAATACACGTTATGTTGCAAACCACATAAGGAGAATCTATGAAAACGATCGGCTTATTGGGCGGTATGAGTTGGGAAAGTACGCTGGGATACTATCGAGCAATTAACGAAGGCATCAAAAAAACCCTTGGTGGTTTGCATTCGGCGAAGATAGCCATGTACAGCGTAGATTTTGCACCGATTGAAAAATTGCAGCATACGGGTGATTGGGAAGGAACGGCAAAAATACTATCAGAAGCTGCGCAGAGAATTCAGGCTGCTGGCGCCGATTTTTTGCTTATCTGCACAAATACCATGCACAAGGTTGCTCCGCAAATTGAGGCGGCCATTCAAATACCCTTGCTTCATATTGCAGATGCAACAGCTGAAATTCTGGTAAATGGAGGCATAAAATCAGTCGGTTTGTTGGGTACAGCATTTACTATGGAGCAAGAGTTTTACAAAGGAAGATTAATTAATAATTATGGCCTACAGGTGTTGGTGCCAAATGAAGATGATAGACAAATTGTTCACAGGATAATTTATCAGGAACTTTGCTTAGGAAAAATTGAGTCTAATTCAAAAGCCGAATATTTGCGTATTATAGATACTTTAGCAGCCCAAGGGGCTGAAGCCGTAATACTGGGTTGCACTGAAATTGGGATGCTGGTCGATCAAACCGATACAAATGTGAGGCTCTTGGATACCACAGCAATTCACGCAGAAAAAGCAGTGCAGTACGCAACATAACAAGGGCATTCACGCTGATCCCAAAATCCCGGCGGCTTTTGGTCCAGGTGATGCCCGGCTTTATATGGCTTTGGATTTAAGGAAAAGCAAGGAGGTGAATCATGGCCAAATTTTTGTTTGTGTTAAGTCAGGATGACAACGAGAAGGCTACCAGATGCTTTCAATTCGCCCAAATTGCTCATTCAAAAGGACACGGTGTTAATGTTTTCATGATAGACGGTGGTGTATTATGGGCAAATAAGGAAAGAGATTTTACACAGAAAACGGGAACAGGGGATAGCCCAAATGATTATTTACCGTACCAGGTAGAAAATGAAGTACCAATTGGCGTCAGAATCCCCTGTGCCAAGACTCGTCAGGTAGACGAGTCAAAATTCTTTTCAAACATGATCCTAGATGGTGGTCCACATTTGATAGATTTGTCTGCAGAAGCCAAAGTTTAAAGACACAACAGGAGACATATCCTTGCAAGGGATCTGCGGCACAAAGTACGCCGATTTGAGCGCAATACAAAACTGGCAGGGAGTCTGACCATGAAACAAATATGTAATGACCTGGCAATGGAACAACAGGAGTTGGATGCGGTCGTATCTAATCTGGATGAGGCCGGATGGAAGACAATGACCCCCGCCGAAGGCTGGGATATCAAAGCACAGATTCGTCATTTAGCGTATTTTGAGAATAGAGCCAACCTGGCGGCTTCAAATCCGGAGGCCTTTAAACAGTGGCTTGAAGAAATGCTGCAAGATCCGTATGAAATGAAAAGGCATACGGAGACTACGGGAAAAGATTTGAATGCTGCAGGGATCCTGAAGTGGTGGCGAGAAGAGCGCACAGCGTTGCTTGAAGTTTTAACAAAAATGGACCGCAAGAAGCGACTGCCCTGGTATGGTCCTGCTTTGAGTGCCATGTCTTTTGCCACTGCGCGTCTGATGGAGACCTGGGCGCATGGGCAGGATATTGTGGATGCATTGGGTATCAGACGTAAACCGACAGAGCGCTTGCGTCATATTGCCCACTTAGGGGTGAGTACATTTGCATGGAGTTATATTAATCGTAAAATGCAGGTACCTAACATACCGGTTCGTGTGGAACTCACCGGGCCTTCAGGAGATATCTGGAGCTGGGGGCCTCAAGAAGCGCGGGATATGGTAAAAGGTCCGGCTGAAGATTTCTGTTTAGTGGTGGTACAACGGCGGCATGTGGCCGACACAGATTTGATTATCAATGGAGAAACCGCTCAGCAATGGATGTCGATAGCCCAGGTCTATGCTGGACAACCAACCGAAGGTCGAAAGCCCGGGAAGTTTCTCAAGCGTAAACCATAGCCAGTTGATTAGAAAAAATAGAGGAATATCCGTTCTATTTCTATATTTAGATCGAATCGTTGATCTGATATTCAAATGGTAGGCCCCGCAAAGCCCGCATAGACGCCCGCTGCGCTGCATCATATATTGTTCGCAACATCCAACGTAAGGCGGTTTTTAAAAATCGCACGGACCGATCAAATTTTCTCAGACGTCTTGGCGCTATTGTATCAGAAACCGCCACCCCCTGTAATGCCTGAGTGCTGATGCACAACCATGTTCACCAGTTTTTGAAAGGCGGCCTGACG